>NZ_JBHDYC010000008.1:0-231308 GCF_041894845.1 Natrinema sp. H-ect4 | reverse complement strand
GCATCCTCGGAAACAGTTTCGCGTCCATGCTCGGGGCAGTTGCGGATGTCGAGTGTTCGGCTGAGGAACTGTCGGCCTGGGTGGCCGATATCGCGTCCCGCGCCAGGGAGGCAGCCCAGGACATCACTGACCGGGAGAGCCAGTGCGTGATGCTCAAAGATGTCTACGTCGCCGGCCTGGGCATGTGGGTGTTCGAGCACGGTTGTCCGGACGAGGCGTTCGCCCCTTTCCTCGACGCCGTCGGCCAGAGCGTGTGCCAAACAGCGACAGCGACGGAACTCATCGAGGACCCCGAGACGTTCGTCCTCGACGCGTACGGGCAAGCCGTTTGGGTCGTCGTCCGATCCGGCGATCTCGACCACGCCGAGCAGTTGTTTGCAGGGTGTCACCGGATCGTTGATTCGATCGCCAGTGCAGAACCGTTCGAGAACGAGCGAACGGTCCGGGCAGGTCTCCATGCAGCGGCGCTCGCCGCTTTCGGCGAGGTCGAGAACGACGATCCGGATCAGGTCTGTCAGTACCCGTACGGTAGTGAAACGATCCCGTTCGAGTCCTCCCTCGGTTTCGAGGACTGGATGGAACGATACGACGCGTCGGTGATGCGAGGGATCGCAGCCGATGGACCTGCCGAGGAAACGACGCAGTATCTGACGGACGTGTATCGTGGTGCGCTGTCGACGCACGTTCGGGGGTACGATCCAGAATCGGCGGATTCGGACGGCGGCGTCACACCACGCGGGGAGCACACCTGGTATACCGGCCTCACGGATCGGATCGAGGCGAGAGCGACCACGAGCGACTCGGTCGACGATCCGATTACGTTTCTGGCGGACGTATTCGGCGGGGCTGCCGGGAACTGGGCGGCCGACGGGGAATCAGGTCGTACCCAGGAGTGGATCGAAGTGCTCATCCACTCGCTTCGGACCAGTCGAGAGTCCATCGACGGGCCCGACAAGACGGACTGGTTCGACGCCTTCGCGGCGACGGACGCCGAGATCCTGGCGGCAGTGCTGACCCGAACTGACGGCAGCGAACGGACGCACGAACGGCTGGTCGAGTCGGTGTTGTCCCAGATCAAAACGGCCGCGAACGCGCCGGACAATCCGCCCCATCCGGTAGTCTACGTGGCTTCCGTCTTCGGCAGGGCACTCGCACTCGCTGCCGACGCCCGGCCGGAGGAGGTCCGGTTCGGAGTGACCCAGGTCCTTGCGGTATTCGACGAGGAGTTCTCTCTCGACTGGGTCGATATCGAGCGAGCCGGCATCTTCGAACGGATCTACGCCGAGGCACTCGCGATTGTCGGCCGAACGCAGACCGATATTTCGGAGCTCGACGAGTGGCTCGAGATCATGAGCGCCAGGATCGAAGCGACCGCGACGAAAGAACTGCCGGAGCGTCCGGCCGAGTTCGTCGCCGCCGTGTACGTTCGAGCCCTCCTCGAAGCAGCCCACGACGGTGCCGACGAGTGGCGGCGACGGCTCGATGCCGAGCTTCCGAGTTCACGAGGGGGCTCCACGTGAACGATCCAGCGGCGTTTCTGGAAGGAGTGTATGCCGACTTGATCGTGGAGGCTGTAAAGAGCCAGGGGCCCTGGACGGAGATCGAAGTGTACATCGACGCCGTGAACGATTCGATCCAGGCCGCGATCGATGCGGACCTGCTCCGTGCCGACCTCGCACACGAACGAACGTTCTCGCAAGCGGGCGACACGCTATCGACGGCGAATGTCCGGGCCCGCGCGGACTACGTGGCCCGCCTCGATCAGGGACTACAGGCGACGGGGAACGGCGACATCGCAAGCACCGTCTTCGTCGCGGAGGGGATCGACGAACCGGATGGCTCCGACATCGAACCGGACTCGACTACCGACGGCGGACCCGGACACAATCAGCAGGAACGGGAAGACCAGTGAGAGCGATGCTGCTGGGAACGGTCCGTAGCTGATCGTTCGACGACCGTCCAAGACCCAAACACATGGATATCGAACGACGAGACGACGATATTGTGTACTTCGAATCGCTGGAGGGAGCAGTGCTCTCGATCGATATCGACGGCAGTCCGTGTACAGTCGATCCGACGAGTCTGCAATCACTCACCGAGATACGGGACCACGCCTCGGACGGCGATCCCGACGAAATCGCGGCCGTCCTCGGGTACCCTGTGGGCACGTTCGACGGCGTTCCCGTCTATCACGGCCGAGTGGACGGGTCGGAACTGTCGTACGCCGTCGTCGATTCCGGGGCCTGGGTGACGATGCTGGTCGTCTCGTTCGGCGAAGTCCAGGCTGGCCGGTACGCCGCTGCGGCCGAGGCGCTATAGTAGCCACTGAAACGATTCACACACTGATCGGGCAACTGTCGTTCGAGCAGGCGTGCAATGACGTGCAGTGGCTACTATAGTGCGAACCAGTTCCGATCAGTCCTGAATACAGGTGGAGCGGACGAACGGCCACAAGACTGCTGGGGCGATGTGCTGGCTAGCCGTTAGGCGACCCCCTGGTCGCACCGGAATCGGCGTACTCCCGTAGCACCTCCCGAATTCGAGGGCCAGGCCCTACGCAGCCAGAACATGTCAGTTGGTCCTAGACTGAACTTATTTTCTTGCTTGACGTGCGATGAGATCATGCGGTACAACAGCCGAGAAACGGGAGGGAGAGTGTAAATGTGTACCCGATTGGTATATCTCGGACCAGAGAACATCGTGCTCACCGCTCGGTCGATGGACTGGCACAGCGAGATTGGTACCAACATCTGGGTATTCCCACGCGGAATGGAGCGAACGGGCAATGTCGGCCCGGCCTCGATGGAGTGGACTGCTGAGTACGGCAGTGTTATCGCGTCGGCGTACGACATCGCGACGACCGACGGGATGAACGAGGCGGGTCTGGCCACAAACGTCCTGTGGCTCACCGAATCTGATTATCCCGAGTGGGATGGTGACACACCCGGACTGGCGGTCTCGCTGTGGGCGCAGTACCTCCTCGACAACTTCGCGACGGTGGCCGAGGCGGTCGAGAACCACCGGAAAGAGGACTTCGTCGTCGTTTCCGACGAAATCCCGGACGAAGGCCGGTTCGCCACCCTACACCTGTCCATCTCGGACGCCACGGGTGACAGCGCCATCCTCGAGTACGTCGACGGCGAATTAACAATTCACCACGACCAGGAATATCAGGTAATGACGAACTCCCCGCCGTTCGACCAGCAACTCGCACTCGACGAGTACTGGTCGGCGATCGGCGGAACCGTCATGTTACCGGGAACGAATCGCCCGGCTGACCGATTCGCCCGCGCAAGTTTCTATGTGGACGCGATCCCGCAAACCCAGAATCGTCGAACCGCAACGGCGAGTGTCTTCGGTGCGATCCGCAACGTTTCCGTGCCCTACGGCATCAGTACACCGGACGAACCACATATCTCCTCGACGCGTTGGCGCACGGTCGCCGATCACCGAGATCGACGCTACTACTTCGAATCGGCGCTCTCACCGAACGTCTTCTGGTTGGATTTCGATGGAATCGACTTCGCCCCCGATGCCGGAGTTCGATCGCTGCCACTCGGTGAGAAGCAGGCAAATGTCTTCGCTGGCGATGTCGCTACTGAACTCGTCGAGACTGAACCGTTCG
This sequence comes from Natrinema sp. H-ect4, assembly GCF_041894845.1. NCBI lineage: Archaea > Methanobacteriati > Methanobacteriota > Halobacteria > Halobacteriales > Natrialbaceae > Natrinema > Natrinema sp. H-ect4. The sequence goes on along the minus strand of NZ_JBHDYC010000008.1, from coordinate 227,683 downwards.
AGTTTCTTGGCGTTTCCGCTTCATCGAGTTGATCCGAACTGCGGGCACGTCGGCAGTCACGGACCTATAGTAGCCACTGAACGTCATTGCACACCTGATCGAACGACAGCTATACGATCTGTGTGTAAATCGTTTCAGTGGCTACTATAACGGTCTGTGACGACCTCGCCTTTGTTACGTTCTACACAGACGACCGCAACGACCACCTCCGCGCCGTCGTCGACGACGTATCGGGGACAGGCGGGCGGTCACTTTTTCTCGTACTACCCGTTCCGACAGTCCTCGCACTCATAAGAGATGAGACGCTCCGTTTCGTCTGGTATGGTCGGCTCTGTTGAAATCCTCAGTAAGTGACATCCCTCGTCCCGTTGCGGCCAGTACAGGCTGTTCACAGGCCATCTATGGTGGCGACATGATGCCGAATCTATTTGCTACCAGTACCCTACTCTCTAGGTATGCCCTCACTTGCGGAGTTTGAGGACCCCTTCTGGGAGCGACACTCGAATCCGAAAAGCGGCTGGAGTCGTGTACTCGTGCTCCCCGTCCTTCTCTATGCGGTATATCATCGAAGTTGGAAACTCGCAGGTATCACGGTGGTATTTACAGCGATCAACCCGCTGCTGTTCTCATCACCGGAGAACAACGATGCGTGGATGACTCAAGTAGTGCTTGCCGAAAGGTGGTGGACGGAAGAGCAAGAACAGAGTGTGATTGGGGTATCATATCCGAACGTACTCAACCTGCTCAACATCTCGGTGACGGGTTACTCATTTGTCTCCGCTTATCGGAAACAGCCGATTAGAGCAACGCTGGGTGGATTGGCTTCTATGATATTGAAATTCTGGTACGTTGGGAGTCTTGTCCGCCGGTATGACGAAGAAATGTGTGAGTGAATCGTTGAGGCCAAGCGCAGGCTTTAGCGAACTACTGTTTCAGACGATACTATGTCTAAAGAATCGAATTTCAACAGGACCGTATAGTCATATTTCTCGAGGCAACGTTCGAACAAAAGAACAAGCGTATCGATACACTCGAAGCAGAAATCGAGCGTCTCAGGACTGAACTATCGTAACAACTGAAACGGTTTACACACTGATCGCACAGTCCGCGGTTCTCGCTCGCGGTGCTCGCTCACGGCTCGCTTCGCTCACTGTTCGCATCCCCGCGGTTCGGAGCGAACGTAGTGAGCGAGAACCGCGCTCGCTCCGAACCGCGCTCCAGTCGTGCGATCGGGTGTGTAGTGACGTTCAGTGGCTACTATAGTTCTACCCCGATACTCTCCGATATCAGGCCTTGAGCGACCAATCGCTCAGTATAGACGAACCAGTTGCCAGATCGGCTATTGACTTCTCTGAAATCTACTCAAAGTCGTCTGCTGGATACAGGGCGCGAATGCACCACGGTCTCTTCCATCATCGGGTGGGCAGAATCGCTCAATACAGGACGAGATAACGCGAACGGATGATTACTAATGGAGTACATTGACAGGTGAATAGGAAGGTCAACCCAACGATTTCACCAGGTGGTATCTTTTCACCAGATAGCTTTATCGTGTTACTTGATGGCGTATATCACGGTGTTCATCAATGGTACAAGAATGGACCATCAAGGGAGACTACGTTGAAGCCTGCAACTGCGATGTTGCATGCCAGTGTGTATGGATGGAATCACCGGACGATGACGTCTGTACCGTCTCATTGGCGTGGCATATCGAGGAGGGAAGCTACGGCGATGTCGACCTAAGTGGGGTAGATGTCGGCATGCTCATTTCGACCGATGAGGGAGTCATGTTCGCCCCCGAGACGGAGTGGGACATCGTGTTACTCATCGACGAGACAGCCAGCGACGATCAGCGCGAGGCCCTCGAGGACATCTACTCCGGCCGCGCCGGTGGCATCTGGGCGCCCGTCGCTGACACACACGTCCGATCCGCCGACGTCACAACCGTTCCGATCAGCTTCTCGCGGGACGGTGCGGACTTCTCCGTTGAGATTGGGGATGCCATCGAAATGGACGCGAGCGGTGCGGTCGGGTTCAACGAGGAAGTCGGGACGATCTCACCCCACCCACTGACGAAGAGTACGGAGGTACAGACCGGGAAGTCAACCACGGCCACGGTCTCCTACGATGACCAGTTCACGTGGGACGTCTCCGGAAACAACGCCTACCTCGGCGACTTCGAATTGGCGAACTCCTGAGGGCAGTAGGACAGCGAGATAGTCAATCGATCATGGGGACACATGACTCAGTTCGGGATCGGATCACCCACCGGCGCATCCCGATTGTCGCGCTCATTACCTACGTAATCGCGCTGCTCGCGTGGGCAGCAGTCATTGGTCGCTGGCTCCCGATGCCTGGCGGACAGATGGGTGTGCAAATGCACATGTCCGACCCGGGAGCACCGGAGGCGATGGCGCTCTCGAATGGGGTGACTGGTATCAGCCTGTACCTGCTCATGTGGGGGGTAATGATGGTCGCCATGATGTACCCGTCGTCGGTCCCGCTCTTCCGACTCTACGCCGAGACGCTCGAGGGGACGACGGCCGCAGGTAAAGCAACGCGAGTTGGGGCGTTTATCGGGACGTACGCACTCGTTTGGACGTTAACAGGAGTTGTCCCGCTTGTTGTCAATGCGCTGGTGCCGATTGTCGGTCTCGCGAACGCCCACAGTGGGCTTCTGATGGGTGGATCGTTGCTACTCTTATCGGGGTACCAGCTCTCACCATACAAATATCGGTGTCTGCGGTATTGTCGGTCACCGCTCGGGTTCCTTCTGGGCCAGTACCGGCCGGGGGTGCGCGGTGCCGTCCGGATGAGCTGGCAGTTCAGCGTCTTCTGTGTCGGGTGTTGTTGGGCGCTGTTCGCGTTTATGATGATCGTGGGTTCAATGAATATCGTCTGGATGGCACTCATCGCAGTTGTTCTCTCGCTCGAACGGACGGTTACGTGGGGTGAGCAACTGGCACGTGGGGTCGGTTTTCTTGCTGGTATTGGCGGCAGTGTCGTTATCGTGCTCTCACTGGTTTAGGACAGCCTTTCGTCTGATACGCATGCACACGTAGTTGTCGTTCAGTACAGGTAAGGCACACATCGATCGGTACAGGCAGAGAACTACGCGGTTGTTTGCGTCTGTTCAAGCGGCGTCACTGCTCGGAAGGAACCTCACCGTCGGAATCGGTCGTAGTGACTGCAGCACGAAGTTGCTGACGCCACGCAGTCTGCTCGTCGAGATCCGCTTGCATCGTCTTCACACGCGCATCGAGGTCATTGATTTCCTGTTGCAACGTAGTCGACGCAGTCTCCACGTTGCGCTTGACTTGGGCGAACTCCGTTTCAACTTCGTCAGTCGAAGGGGTATTCGTTTCCAGCTCCGCGACTCGTCTCCGGAGTTCCTCCCGTTCGTCGGCCGCCGTCTGGAGTTCGTCACGGAGGCCATCGATGTCGGCTCGCAGCTCTTCGAGGAGTTGCTGTGCCGTCCCCTCTTCGTCGAGGAATTCTTCGAGCGAGTCGAGATATGCGGTGAAGGTGTCCATCCGCGATTGGACGTGTTCCAGTCGTACTGCGATGCTGTTAGATGACTGCTTCTGGGCAAGCAGTTCACGGAGCCTCGCCGCGTTATCGTCGGCCGCGACGCCGTCCTCAAGTTCAGCGACGAGTGCCTCGACGAGTGACTCAGGACGGTGGTGTTGCGCTGGGGCCTCGGACGTGACACCGTTCTTATCATTGGTCTCGCCTAATAATTCCTCAAACTCGATCTCGTCTTCAGAAAAGCGGACGGATTGCGGCTCTGTGAACTCGAACGATTCGCTCCCGAGATTGCCTGCGTTCCCCCCAGACCCGTCCGCATACTGCTGGCGGAGTTGGTCGAACTCGGCTGTAACGGCCTCGTTCTCGGACTTCGGGGTAGTAGCGACATCGAGTTCGAATGCATCTGGATCGATTGTCCAATAATCAACAGTGTCGAGACAGTCATTGTCGAGCGCTTCGACGATCGTTTTCGGGTCTATCCGCGTTTCGATCAGTAGCCCTATTCCGAGATCAGACGACCCAATCTCCTCGATTTCCGGCCGCGCAGTCCAGATATCGAGCGCATTGTCGAGTTCAGAAAGGATCTTCTTTCGATGAGCGATTCGCTGGGTGTCATCGGTGAATTGAATCTGAAAGTAATACAGTTCTGCGTCGGGACTGACGACTTGCGACGTCTCCGTGAGGAGTTCTTCGATTACTTCTCGATCCTCTGTCCCTCTCGACGTGTTGCCATTCTCTCGCGCATTCTCATTGGTTCCCATTCACTTCCCCCAGTCGTAACAATCACTATCTCTTTAATATATTTGACTGTCAATTTCTGAGTGTTGACACTAACTTCTTCCAAGCTATACCACTAATTAACCGTTTAGTATGATGATGTTTTAATGACACTCTGATTGCGGATCGGAATCGTACGTAATTGTTGTGCGACAAACGCGAGTAATACTATATGTAACCGAATTTAGAGGACAAGACAGACAGAACGACTAGTCGAGCGTCTCTCCAACGGACTATTTCGCGATCCGTGGTCAGTAACCGGACTACGAGACCTGTCACGGCTCGTATTGACCGTTCAGTGAGTATCTGTACGTACCACCATTTCTCAAACTACGCAGAGATAACTGACTCAAACGGCCACTCCAGCGTTCGGATCCACGAGTGTCCATCGCCCGACGACTGCGACTTTACGGCCGGCGATACAACCGAACGCCTCGAGCACGTCAACACCGAACACGCTAGAGAGTATCAACGGGAGAACTGGCCGACTACCGACGTCGCCCGGAAAGAACGGCATCTGGACGAGGACGAGAACGACGAATCGGCCGACGAGTAAACGAGGCTACTCTTACGATCATCTGCCGGTAACATCATTGTTACCAACGTATCCAGCCAATAGAGCTATTCGAAAACGGACTCAACATGATGATGACGAGGGGAATGGGTTCAGTCGTTACCTGACAGAATCCGTCCGACACGAGACATACGGTCCCTCGTCTTCCGAGATCGAATCACGTTCCGACGTGAAGCCAATTGTCACGCACACCGGTCTCGGACCCTCCCCTGGCGACAGATCACCTACAGGGGATGGGGGCTCAACGCTGGCCCCTGGCTGGCGTTTTTGTGACGCGAGAGTTTCTATACGGGAAGCTGCGGCCAACGACAGCGATGTCCCTCTCCGATAGACGCGAAGATCTCTTGATCGCCGTCGCACTGACTGAGTTTAGCGTCCACTACGAGCAAGCTGATCCCGAACTCGCGGAACACGTCTTGCAGCTGGCCGCCGATCGCCTCGTCGGTCACGACGTCGAGCCCGCCGAGGCCGTCGACGCACTCGAGATTGGATAGCTATCGCTCGGCGTTTGATCGCTGTGAGAAACCTCAAAATGCCGCCCGGATAGGCACAGGGGGATGGCCGCCTGGCGGCATAGAAACTGGATCAATGGGGTTGGGTGGTGATTGGATCGTGTCGCGCCGTGGGAACGCGACAGTGAATATGTTCGTCCTGTCCTATATCAACCCCGCTCCGATTCCAAGTGCGTTGGAATCGCCCTACTAACCCATTCATATCCCGCTGAAATCGGGTAGCTACTCTTCTGTGAGTTCGATACGCCAGCGATCGTCCGATAGTAGCCACTGAAACGATTTACACGCTGATCGCAATGCAGTCATTCGATCAGGTGTACAGTGATTTTCAGTAGCTACTATACCGGTCACATCTGATACCAGAGAAGATTCCAGTACCAGAGCAGCCATGTGAACGCGATTGCAGCGAGCGCGACTACTGTGTAGTGAATCCGCGTCCAGCGCCCCCATTCTCGGTTCCATATGGCGATACCTGCAAATACCACGGTTAAAACGCTCGCTACTGCCCCGATGAGTGAGGGAATAGTGAGGAGGCGAAACAGTAGCCGGTCTCCATACAGAAACGCAGTTGGTCGCATCGCCAGCCCTCCCGCGAAACCGATTACGAACAGGAGGAAACTGACAGCAGCTATGCCTCCTGTCCACCGTGCAAATCGGAGTGGAGAGTCTCCCCGAGATCGTTCCGTACCACGATATAAGCGCCAGATGGCTGCCCCAGACCATCCACCGATGGCCGTCACGAACGCCACCACAGAGAAAGCAACAATCGCACCGTGAACCCGTGGTTGTTCTACTATCGAAAGTCGTTCGTATGCCGACGCTGGACGACTCCCGAAAAACAGATGTGTGATGTTTCCGTCAGTTTCACCAAATGCGAGGTGGTCGGGACCGTCGGCTTCGCGGAAGAAGAGCGGTTCCACTTCGATCCATCGTTTCGTTTCGTCGCCGTGCGTCGTTATCAGCCGTCCTCGATCGTCGAGAGAGACGGAGACGGTCTCGGTGGCGCCGATGAATTTCTCCGAGGTCGTAGACGGAACCCTGAGCGTTCTGTACGTCCCTTCGAGATCGGTCCCTCGCGTTAGTGTGCTATCCGAAACCGTTACTGACGGCTCTTCCGTGGGAAAATACTGCTCAACGAATTCGTCGATGAACTCCTCTCTGGCATCGATCCCTCCCGGGCTATTGTATGAAACGAACACCCCTGCGTCGTGTTCGGGAACGAGAAAAAGGAGGCTGTGAAATAATTGAGTGTCTCCGGCGTGACCAATTACCCGTACACCGTGGCGACTCATCTCGTAAAAACCGAAGCACATCCCGTTCACTCGTTCGTCGTTGGCAAACCGACGGCGGTGCATCTCCGCGATCGTTTCTGATTGGAGTATCCGGTCATCATCGATAGTTCCGTCCTGAAGATGTGCCCGGACGAATCGTGCCATGTCGGTCGCAGTCGCACTCATTGCACCTGCTGGTGGCATACCGACGAACTCGAAGTCGCCGTCTCGGAACCCGTCATCTGTGGCTGTGTACCCCGTTGCAAGATCCACCCGGAGCCCGTCCGGAACCGGCTGGGCGAACGTGCTCCGATTCATCGAGAGCGGATCAAAAATTTCCTCAGTAACGTAGTTCTCGAACGACATCCCAGCGGTGATTGCTGCGATGTGACCGGAGAGGCCAGCGCCGTAGTTCGAGTACGCAGTAAGCTGTCCCGGCGGACGGACGCGAGCAGGTTGCTCTTCGACAAGGGCCTGCTCCAGTGGTTGGAGGTCGGTTTCGTCTAATACGAACGTTCCATGAGCCCGATCCTCGAACCCGGGTGTATGCGTCCCGAGGTGGTTGAGTGTGATCGGTTGCTCGTACGTCTCGGGAACGTCGATCTCATCGAGATACTGGGTTACGTCGATGTCGAGATCGAGTCGCCCACGTTCGACGCCCTGCATCACGGCTGTCCATGTGAACAGTTTCGACACGGAACCGATACGAAAGAGCGTTTCATCGGCGCGAACTGGTGTCTCCGACCTGACGTCACTGACGCCGTATCCCTTTGCGAACTCCGAATCACCATCGACGACAGCAACTGTCGCCCCTGGAATATCGTGAGCCTCGAGTTGCGCACGTACGAGACCATCGAGAAACGATTCGAAAGCGTTCGGATCGGCGAGTGGCCCCGTATCAGGTTGGGCAACGGCCCTACTCTCGGTGTCCGTGCTGGCAGCTACGGGCGTCGAAACGACAGCAGCACTGGCCGCGAGTCCACTCAGAACGTCTCGGCGCGAAACAGAGTCCATCGGACTGTCACTCATTCGCCTCGATGTGCGGTTGCAACAGGTTGGTCGGGACTCCCAAGCAGATAGCCACCGAAAGCAACCAGCCAGAGCATGACCGGGTAGACGATCATCCGTTCCGTCCCGCCGTGTCCGATGGGGCCGAACGCCGCTGCGTTGCCGGCGTCACCCACCGCCATGAGCACGACGAACACGAGTCCGACACCGCCCGCGAGGACCGAGATGGATCGCATTATCCCCGAGAGTCGAGTTGCAGTCCCGATGGCCTGTACGTTGAAGAATACGAACGCGAGGAGCGCGAACAGCGAGTGGAGTCCGCCGGTATCGAGCGGGAAGACACCGGCGCCGACCGCCCCAATACCGGCGAGTGCGAAGATGGCGAAGAGCCAGCGTTTTCCGTGGGTCCGGTAGAAGTAGAACCCGCCACAGAGATTACACAGGCCGACTGCGACGAGCGAACTATTGAATACGAGCGCAGTCTCGGCAATGACGCCGAGATCACTGATAGCGGCCCCACTGAAGTCATAGTCTGGAGCCATCGCTGCTGTAAGCATGATAACCGTCATGAACTGGGCGGCAAGTACAACGAAGAAAACACCTGCACGTTTCCGGTTATTTGACGCTGTTTTATGGATTTCATCAGTGGTCTGGCTATACGCTGTATTCTGAGTCATGTGTGTTCACCAATCGCTAGTTCGCCCCCGAAGAAGATATAGGAAGCTCACTAAAACCACAGATAACCCAGATGAAAGTACTATTTTATACTAGTATAATCCTCTCGAGATTGCGCCACGTCAATTCGTTGGGCAGGCAATAGGATCTGTCACGAAAAACTGTTCTTCAACATAGAGTGGAGATAGTGGATGCTATTCTATAAAGGATACTATAGTAACAACTGAAACGATTCACACACTGATCGCACAGCCGTCGTGCGATCAGGTGTACAGTGACTTGCAGTAGCTACGATAGAGAACACCTCAAATATATTTTAGTTACAGTACTGCCAATATGTATCCCTGGAGACAATATTTATACCAGAGAGAGGATTACGGCACTCCATGAAACTCCTCGAGTTCGTCCGAGAGCGCCAGTGGATTCCCATCACTGGATATCTGATCTACGTGTCTGCGCTCACGGCCGGGTACTATTACAACCTCACGTTCGTCCAACTGGGACTGACCAACCTCGGAACACAGGAGATCGGTATGTCCCCCGGGGACGTGTCGATAGTGATGGCCATACTTGCGCTTTTCACCCTCGTTGCAGCCGTCTCCAGCGGCGTCCTGATGGATCGGCGTGGATGGAGCACGGACCTGTACATGAAGTTTCGGTTGCTCTTTCTGGTCGTTTTCGTCCAGTTGCTTCTGACGATCGCTGCCCCATACGTGAGTACGATCGAACAGTTCGTGCTCTGGGTGATCGTCTGTTCGATGGCGCTCGGCGTCGGGATTCCGGTGTCGTTCAGTTTCATGCTCGATTTCGTTCCTGTGAGGGATCGGGGATACGTCGCTGCCATCGTGGCAGGGTTGTCGTTTTTCGTCGCGGCCCTGTATCCAATCGAGTGGCAAATCGACGAGTTCAGTCTCGTCATGAGCGTGATGATGGGCCCAGCTGTCCTCGTTCTCGCTGTTCTCTCAGTCAAGCGGTTCCGATTCGTCGATAGTCTCGCCAGTCAACACGAACGCGACGCGTTCGGAACTGGCCGATTCTGTCGGCCAATACCGGTTCGAACGGTCAGCTTCGCGTTCGTGGGACCGGTTGTGCTGATGTTTGGCGTCTTCTTCATCGATAGCTTGGGCTTTCTCCGGATCATCGAAACGCCGTTGTATATCTACACGTCCTGGCAATCCCCCGACCTAAGCGTCCGGTTGTTTATCGCTGTCTTGCACGTCATTGGGGCGCTCGCTGCTGGCGTCATCTACACGAATTTCGACCGGAATTGGCTGTTCTTCTGGGTGTTCGGCCTGTTCGCGTTCACGCACCTCCTGTATGTCTTCCATATTCAGTTTGGTGCGGGTGATACCCCACCACTGGTACTGCCGATGTTCTACGTGCTCGCGGTCAGTTTCTACACGACACTCAACTTTGCACTCTGGCCGGATCTTTCGACGCCCGAGACGATCGGCACGCACACGGCCCTCGGTGTCGGGATAGCGGGGTGGCTGGCGACCTTCTTGAGTACCTCGCTAGCGCTGTACTCCGAGGGGGTCGGACTCTCACTGCTGAGCCATCTGACGTACGTGAACGCGCTGGCACTGCTGTTCGTCGTTACACTGCCGGTGGTGCTATACGTGCATCGGATGGTTGAATTGGCTCGTGGAGGGATGACGCCATGAATCTGGAACTCATCCCGCTCTTGATAATCGTGTTGCTCATGATCTCGACGGGTGGGGCAGACGTCGAGACCACTGAGTTCGTTATTGAAGGTGACCACGAGATGACCGAGCACCGAGGTGCATTGATCGTCGGGGACGCGACGGTCACGGTGCCGGCCGGCGAAGTGGTGTCCGGTCCGGTCTACGTTATCGGTGGCGAGTTTCGGGTCCATGGAACAGTCGAGGGTGACGTGACGCAACTCTCCGGATCACTCGTCGCCGAGGACGGTGCAGCGATCGGCGGAGAACTCCAGCACATCGGTGGGAGCGAGGAACTGTCCGCCGAAGCAACCATCACGGAGCGGACCACTGTCGCGTTTGAATCCTCTGAACCCGGCCCGATCGCCGCGTATACGCCGGTCGTGGTGACGACGCTGATACTAGCGCTTGTGGGGGCGTTGCTCTCCCGAAAACATGAACCACTGCTCGATACTGTCGGGGCAGCCGCGCACGATCATCCACTGATCAGCCTCACCGTGGGAGCACTTCTCTCCGTAACGTTCCTCTCCGTGTTCGTCTTCATGGCGTTCACCCTGATCCTCTTCCCTGTGAGCATACTCGGCCTTCTAATCGGTTTGTTGACCATTGGTTACGGAATCATCGCACTGGGATATCTCGCTGGTCAACAGTTGAATATCCCACGAGTCGGACTGTCGACCGGTCTTGGAGTCGTTGGTATCATGGTGCTCTTACAGGTGATCGGAGTGATTCCAATCCTCGGGGACCTGATTGCGGGCGGGCTTCTCCTGACCGGACTGGGCGCTGTCGTACTGACGTACTTCGGACTACAAGAGTTCGAACCGGTATCGCTTCCGGAGTGACATTGGGAGTAACAGGCAAGAAGTCGACGAATCGTCTCTTCACTTTCTAATCGAAACTGTTCCTGTATCGTCCATCTTGAGATGAATCGTCTCATCGTTTAGCGTGATTTCGAACGTAGCTGTAACCGGATCATCGGAGACGATATTCGTTACAATTACGTCAGATGTGATATACTCGAAAAACTCCCACAGTGGAACGTCCAGTAGCGAAATGTCGTGCTCCCAAAACTGGTGGAGGACTGCTGGGTGAAACGCAGCCGTCACTTCAATTGGAATACTTATTATATGTTGACACTCTCGACACGTGCTACTATAGAGGTGATGTGTTTTCCCATTGTGCTCGTACACATCAAAATCCGTATCAACGCGGCCAAAACACTCCGGACAAACGTCCCCTCGTAGCTGGATGTGCATACTCCAGATGCGGTAGCCAACGCTTTCGATGATCTCTGCAGTTGTCCGGCCACGCGTTTGACTCTTCGGAAAGAAATCGGTTACGAGGATCGCGTCACACGAGGTGCAGCGAATACGGAATTGCTCGGCGTCAAGTGTTGCTAGCAGTGATGCCTCTTCACAGAACAAACAGGCACCGGAGACTTCGCTGTCTTCGAATTTGGAAGTGCTTTCATACACATCGGAGATGACCGTACGAACGATTTTGTTCCCACTATATGTAAGTCGGTATCCATCAGGCGTTTCACTGACGAACTGTCCGACGAGTTGATCGAGGTGATACGAAAATTGAGACGTGCTATCGACGTCAACCGCGTCGTACAGTTCCGTAAAGGACCTCGTATGCCACGGTTTCTGATGTTCTTGTTCCACCGTATCCAACGCGAGTAATATTTCCAGCCGTTTGGAATTTCCGAGCGCGGTAATAGCGTCAACTACTCCCTGATCGATTTGACTATTCTGATCGGCTACCATATTCAATCTACTACTATCCATCTGTACTTCCACCGAGATAAGAGCGTCCAACTCCGTCAAATCAGTTTCTTCAGGAATTAATTCCAAATCGTGGATTTGTTGTCTAGTAACCACTGAAAGTCATTGCACACCCGATCGGCCCCCTCCCTGCTCGCGCCGTCAGCGCTCGCTGAGGAAGGGGACTTACAGCCCTCAATTACAGCTAAAATAGACTCTTCACAGAAAGCGTGGCGTAGTTACCCGTTTGCTCTTGGAAGCGATTGTCTCGACGCCGGGACTGTACAGATGAACTGGATCGGAATCCGGGGCCGTGAACCCGTTTGCCTCGAAAAGCGTGTTCTCCACGATCTCGACGTCGGCGTCGTACAACGGCCACGATTCGTGTTGGATATCAGCGTAGCGGACAGATCTATCCGAGGCTTCGGTATAGTAGCGGTACCGCTCCGTAAGGAAGTGAGCGAGCGTTCCTGATTTCGCATCGATTCGACCGCCATTCGGTCCGTACGTCGCTTCGAACGCAACCGGCCTTGCTCCAGGGTGACGGCGACGAGACGTGAATCGAATCCGTCCGTTCTCTTCGGTGAGACTGATGTTGGCGTAGTAGTACGGGAGGTGGTGAAAGAGGCGGGCACCAACAACTCCCACGATGCCATCAGCATCGAGACTGAAGAAGTACACTCCTGGTTTCCCATCGTACGTAACGTAGGTTCGAAGGTTGAGTTCGGGGAGTGGAACTCCCGTTCCGGAGGGGAAGACCCGTGGTCGGACGTCGACATTCGTAAACGGTACCACCGACAGCCACGCCTGCCCATCCCAGGTATCGAGCGTCAGTCGTTCCGGGAGGTGTGGCTCGACGAGTCCCGGATCGATTGGCCAATTGGCGAAGCAGACGTGACGCCATCCCATGAAGAGTGACACTACCATGTTTTCTATTCCCGAAGTGTGTGAACGATATTACGGAGATACGTCATAGTTCCTTTCCATTACGTGGTCTCTACGTGCCTCTATCGTGCGCTGGTGTCTTTTCTGATGAACACGAGGCCATTGGATCTTCCTCCACGTTCACGCGGCGGAGGATGTCAATGACTCTCTATCTCGAGTCGGCGAACGAGATGGCTGCGGCTGGCCACACGGACCCCGTTCGGTTTGCGACTGCTCGAGATCGACTGCGCGACCGGTGACTGCCCACAGATACCGTTTCCACTGTGGGACGCGGCGGAAGCAATGACGTCCGAGACTACTCCTTCGAGGTCAGTCGATGATGAAGACGGTAAGTTAGATGGGTGTCTGTTTATCACTATTCTCGAGGCGTTACGATAAAGGTTATACTATACGTGTAAAACACTATCCTATGAGCGATCAGCCTGCCGTCTTCACGAAAGGATTAACAAAGCGATATGGCGATACGACCGCCATTAGTGGTCTAGATCTTTCTATTACAAGTGGATCGGTCTACGGATTTCTCGGGCCAAACGGCGCAGGGAAAACCACGACGATGCGACTGTTAACTGGACTAGCACGTCCAACCAGGGGAACCGGTTCCGTTGCTGGCGTCTCAATCACAGACCGAGACGGCCTCCGCACGCACATCGGATACTTGCCCGAGGAACCACCACTGTACGACCAGGCGACGGCCTACGAACAGCTCGAGTACGCCGCCGGCCTCCGCGATCTCCCCGCGGAAGCGACACGCGACCGAATCGATGTACTCCTCGACAAACTAGATCTCACGGCGGATGCTGACACGCGGATCGCGGACTATTCGAAGGGAATGCGGCAGAAAACCGCCTACATACAGGCCGTCCTCCACGAACCCGATGTGGTCTTCCTTGATGAACCCACATCCGGGCTAGATCCACGCGCTGCACGGACGCTCCGGGGGATGATTACGGAACTCGCCAACGCGGGAACGACCGTCTTTCTCTCGACGCATATCCTCCCTGTTGTCGAAGCGGTCGCCGACACGGTCGGAATTCTCTACGACGGAGGGTTGGTCGCTGAAGGTTCGCCCGCTGCTCTCGAACGCCGCGCAGAGACCGGTGAGACGCGCTCGCTAGAGGATGCGTTCCTCGAACTCACGACCGACGAGCGCGGTACCGCAGGAGAGGCGGACGGTGAGGCCAGCGCCGCCGATACCGCTAACCAGCGGGTCGTCGAGGAGAACACCGATGGCTGAATCCGGCTGGTTCGGGCATGCCATTCGGATGGGCTGGTTCGACTATCAGCGTTCTGTCCGGGCGATTCGGGACGACACTGGTCGGCTGATCTTGATGGCTGGCGGTGTCGTGCTCCCGACGCTCCTACTAACGGGACTCGCGGTCCTGTTCGTTCCAGAACTCCGTGGGACGGATCCAGAGGTTTCGATAAACCGGCTCGGGAGAGGAACGCTCGCCATGCTCTGGATTTTTGGTGTATTCATGCTCGCCCAGCGGACGACAACGGCACACAGTAAACCGGTCGCCGATGCGTTCGTGCTGACGTCCGTCTCACCTAGAACCGCCGTCGTCGGGGGCATCGTCGCCGAGAGCCTGCGAGTGCTGACGTACGCGTTTCCGGTCGGCCTCCTCCTCGCCATTGCCGGGGCGTACGCCTTCAGTTCACCACTGCCCCTTCTGACAGTCCCGCTGGTCGGCAGTCTGTACGTCGCCAGCGCTGTCACGGCCGGTCGCCTGGTGGGGTACTGTGCCGCATGGCTCGTGGCCAAGGTGGCGTTCGTTGCTCGTCACAAGGGCGTGCTTGGCGGGACGGTTATGATGCTGTTCTTCGGCATCTACTTCCTGTACCAAGTACCGCAACTGCCTATCTCTATCAGTCAAGCCACGCTCGGAGTGATTCCGACTGGGTGGCTCGCAGACTTGCTGGTGGTTGGCACGCCCATCGGCTGGTCGTCGACACACGCTCTCGGGGGAGTGGCCACGGTTGGTGTGGTGCTCGTCGGTGGAAGCTGGCTGGCCGAGCATATTGCAATCTCGTTCTGGTTCGACGAACCAATCGACGTTTCTGACACCGACAAGACCTCCGTCTCCACCCGCACGGAGGGCGATCAGCGAGCCCTCGAGCGGGCCGTCAGCCCCCTCGGCGTACCGTTCATTACCGGTCCAACCCGTCACGTTGCTGAATGGTCTCTGTTGCGAGCCCGCCGGGAACCCCAGCGGTTAAACTTCCTGCTGATCCCGGTATTCGGTGGCGGCTCGGCAGTAGTGAACATGATGCTACAGGGGTACGGCTCGCTCGCGATACTGGGACCAACTACCGCCGTATTACTGGGGTGGACCGCCGGCGCGGCGTTCGGTCTCAACCCGTTCGGCGACGAGGGAGCCGTCCTGCCGACGACCCTGACCGCTGTTTCGGGTCGGGCGTTCGTCTGCGGACTCATCGTCCCGAGTCTGCTGTTTACGCCCGTCATCACCGTCGTCACGCTTGGTATGGCACTTGTTGGAGGATACGGACTACTGGCAGCGATAGCGCTGGCACTGATCGGATGCTTCCTCACCGTCGTCGGGGCGACACTCGCACCGATAATCGGGATGTGGCTCCCGCGTTACAGCGCCATTCGCATCGGCAACAGCGACGGAGTACGACCACCCCGGTTGCTCGCAGGTGGGCTTCACGTTGTGTCACTGTTGCTTCCCGGCGCAGCGCTAGTTGGGCTCGTGGCAGCACCGGAACTGGTGAGGCTGGCGCTCTCTGGGATCGGTTCCGTTCCGGGATTCATTCTCGGGTTGGTCGCCAACGGCGGAGTGCTCACCACCCTCGCGCTGTCGCTGACCGATGCTGGTGCGACAATTCGGGAACTCCCGCTCACTGCCTTCCGGGGCGGATTCGGCATGCTGCTGGCTTTCGGTGGGCTACTAGTCGCCTGGCACGCCTATCACAGGGCGATACGAAGGTTCGAGACCCACGAACTGCACTGACAGCACACGACAGCACGAGTGCTACCACCGGCGCGACATAGAGGGTGGGCATCTCGTAGCTGGCCGACCCTGCGTCGTAGTCATGCGCGTTGAATGTGAAATACGCCAGCGGGAGTGAACAGACGGACAGCTCAACAGCGGTGTAATCGTCGTGTCTGAACCACGTTGGTGCGACCGCACGTCCGATTCCAGCGCGGGGAGCGAGGCCCGATCGTACAACGGCGTCGGATCGTATACTGGCCAGTCAGTGTCTGATTGGCTGGCGATCTGCCGAAAGACAGTCCGGCGAGAATCGAGTGTCGAAGCCACTACGAGACGCTGGCAACGACACAGTCAAGAATCCGTCTAACTGATTCGCATAGAGCGGCCGTATTGAAACCCTTGCTGAGAACCATAACGGGTGAGTAGCGCGGGATACTCCCCACGAAAGAGCGTCGTCTATTCGAGCGTTTTCCACTCCAGTCCGTCCGGGTCTGCGGGTGGCTCGAGGGGGCTCTCGATCAGCTCTGTTCGAACCTCCGGTTCGTTGTATGCGCGCGGCGCTACGTCGTTTGGGCCGTCGGGGTAGAACAGCGACGCGAGCAACTGTATGTGTCCGCGGCCGACACAGAGTTCGAACTGACCGCCACCATACATACTGATTCCCTGATCGTTGCAGTACTCGATCGTCTCGAACAGCGACTGCACCGTTCCGAACCGCGACGGCGTGATGGTACACCAGTTCGGCTCGAAGGGGCTGTCGCGAAGGTCGGCGACCCCTTGGATCGGCGCGTTCCAAGAGAGGCGGTCTGCGTTCGCTGCAAGTAGATCCTGGATGTCGTCGGAGACGGCCGGATCCTCCACGAGCGCATCGGGGAACGTCTCGAACACTCGTCGATAGCGGTCGGAATCCGGAGGCTGTCTCCCAACGAACCCCTCGGCCTGCCCGTTCAGGTTGAGGACGCGAACCGCGTCAGTCTCTACAAGCGTCGCGAACGTCTCCTCGCTCCACGAAGCGGTCGGACTGAGTTTGAACTCGCAGGTGGGGTTGACCGCGAGCGTTTCCTTGACTCGCGTCGGGTTTCCGTCCGGCAATCGGGTGCTGGCGACGAATCGGACTGGCGACCGTTCTCGACCGAGCAGCGACGCGAGGGTGGTATCGTTTTGCTTGAGCGCCAGATCGAGCGCGGCGCTCTCCATTGCCCACCGCCGATGGTTCCGGGATATCTCCCGTTCAGGCGGTTTCGTCGGAAAGAGGTCGATATCCTCGAGCGTCCGGGAGAACTCGTCCAGCGTGTACTCGCCCGTGAGGTCGAACACTGGTGGCTCGGGCAACACCTCGTGATCGACGGTATCGTAGGTGATGTCTTCCCCGGCGCCGAACTCGTCTCCGGCCAGCAGGACGAACGTCGACGTAACGCGGGTGAAATCGCCTGCCATCTCTCGGCGACGGCTGGTCCGGTTAGTGGTCTCGATCGTCAGTGTCAGGTCTGCAACGCGATCGTAGAGTGTCATCGTCGTTCTCGGCGACCGGGACTGGTTGCGATAGTCAGAGCGTCTGTGCCTCTCTGGATAGCGGGAATGTGTGCTGATACTCGACGGCACGTCCGATGATTCTGACTCCTGTGTTCCATCGTGTATAGTATAGTGGCTTCTACACATATCTATTGGGATGTGATTTACTCCCGGTGCAGGTTCGTGCTGTGTTCTCCGCCTACCGCTACCGCGTAGGAGCCGTTGTGCGAAACTGCCTCACAACCCCCGCTGATCAGCGATCAAACACCCCGCTAACGCCTCTCTCAGTACTCCGTGATGTGGGGACGTGAGATACACGCTATGTATTCAGCAGGTAGTCTGAAAACTGTCACCGATTGAGTATCTCAACAATGCCTATAGAGCCCAACGGCGGCATCGCTTCTGTATAACGGTGTATCCGGGTCCAAGATGATGTCAGCCGGACGAACACTGCTTTTACCATTCAACCACTGTAGTTTTCGGTATGAGACAGCCAGAGCGTCTCGGATTGGCGAGTCAGATGTCTCTTCTCGTGGCCAAGAGCGAGCCGTTGAGACCCCCGAACGAAAATATAGTAGCCACTGAAACGAATCACACACTGATCGGACAGCTGTCGGTCGATCAGGCGTGCAATGACGTGCAGTGGCTACTATAGGAATCAGCCATGATAGCGTTTCCAGATGAGTTCTACTGGATTGCAGCGTTTGCCATTATCGCGGCGCTGGTGAACAGTGCAGGAATCATCGCGATATTTCGACACCGGGAGTGGGCGGAACGATCGCTCCCGTATCTCATGTGCTTTGCTGCGGGGATTCTCATCACGACGCCGTTGATTCATGCCCTCCCGAACGCGGTCGAGAACAACGCTGACGCGGGCTTCACCGCCTTGGCTGGCTTCCTCTTCATGTATCTCTCCAACCACGTGATCAAACATCGCACCGGAGAGGAGACGCTCGCGTTCGGGGTAACTGCTGCGGAGGGCATCGGGATTCACTCGCTGGTTGACGGCGTCGTCTACACCGTCACGTTCAACATCTCGCTGCTGACCGGCGTTCTGGCCGGAACCGGACTGGTCGTCCACGAATTCGCCGAGGGAGTCATCACGTATCTCGTCTTGCTGAAGGGGGACGTGACGGAACGAACGGCGGCAACGTACGCGTTTTTCATCGCGGCATTGACGACACCGATCGGTGCCTTCGTCGCCTATCCACTGGTGAGCGGGTTGGGACAAAGCGATCTGGGCCTCTTGCTTGGATTCGTCTCGGGCGTGCTGATCTACGTCTCCGCAGCCCATCTGCTCCCCGAAGCACAGTCCTACGAGAAGGAACATTCGATGCTCACCCTCCTGGTCGGCGTCGGTCTGGCGTTGTTCATCGTGTTCGCGCGGACGATGTGAGACGATTTTGCACGTATACTCCGGGTTCAGCACCGATACGCGCCGACTGAAGCGCCAGAATGGCAGACTCGATCTGCTGAAATCACCTATAGTAGCCACTGCACGTCATTGCACGCCTGATCGACCGACAGCTGTCCGATCAGTGTGTGAATCGTTTCAGTGGCTACTACCGTCTTCTGGCGTCGTCACACGGAGTTTACCGTCACCCCCTCAAAAGTAGCCTCGCTCGATCAACCGGGTCAGTGCATGGGTCGCATCCTCGAGTTCGAGGATCAGTGCATCGGTACTGCAGCGCTGTCTCAATCCGGCTATCGAGTTGATTCGGCAACTACTGTCACGGAGCGACCAGAAGAAGCGAATAGACCGGGGTCGTTCACACGAGGAGTTGGATGTCGGATTCGGCCATGTGTTGCAGCGCGGTGGCCGCGCCGACGCCCGTCGTGACGCCGTCGTAGAAGTCGTCCTCGTCGTAGTCCATGAGTTCGATCGTCATCTGGCACGCCTGCAGGTCGACGCCGCTCTCGAGCGAGAGATCGATCAATTCCTCGATGGTGGCGGTCCCGTTCTCGTCGATCTTCTTCTGCATCATCCTCGTTGCCATCGCGTCCATCCCGGGGAGTGCGGCGACGGCGTTCGGAACCGGCATATTTGGATTCCCGACGGCACTCAGCTTGAGGTCCCTCGACTTCTCCTCGTGGAGGATGTCGAGCCCCCAGAACGTGTGGAAGACGACGACATCCCAGCCGAAGGCGGCCGCCGTGCTCGCGAGGATCAATGGCGGATACGCCATGTCGAAGCTTCCCTGCGTCGCGACGATGGTCATCTTCTTTTGCTCGTCGCCAGTGTCCACCGCTGCCATCGATTCTTCTAGTTCCTCGACGCGATCGCGCAGCGCCTGCAACTCGGCGGCGTCGAACTCGACGTCCGTCTCGTCGGCCGACGTCGTTGGGTTGTCCGTACTCATTATTCCGTCTTCTTCACGTAGTGGGTGTAGAGATCGCCGTCCTCGACCTGGTCGAGGAGTTCGACGCCGCCGGTACCGTCGGCCCACCCTTGAATGTCACTTATGCTGCCCGAGTCCGTTGCGACAACCTCGAGCACGTCGCCGGCCTCGAGATCGTCGATTGCTTGCTTGGTCTTCACGATGGGCATCGGGCACGACTGTCCTTTCACGTCTAGCGTCTCTGTGGTTTGGTATTCCGAACTCATTGTTTTCTGTGCCCCGTATTGGAGCTATCATACAATATTGGGCGGTGCCACATAAGGGCATCGATTATTGTACAATACACGAACATCCCCACCGAGCACTAAACTACGGTATCCGGCATTACTAGTGTTCTTAACGCCTATGAGCGCACAAACAACACTATTTACTGTCGATCTGGTCCGCACTTGCTGTGCTCGATGTATTGTAGGTATTGCGAAATACTATGCAAACCCTTAAGTGCCAGTAGCCGATACTGGAAACCGTACAACATGGACGACATGGACCTGCCAATGCCGGATGTCGAAATCGAATCGGTCAGCTCTGAGGAGCTGAAAGAGCAAATCGATGCGGGCGAGGAGGTCACGCTCCTTGACACTCGTATGGAATCGGAGTACGACGAGTGGAGCATCGACGGTGAGACCGTCGAGTCGATCAACATTCCGTACTTCGAGTTCTTGGACGACGAGATCGACGACGACGTTCTTGCGCAGATCCCCGACGACCGCGAAATTACGGTCCTCTGTGCAAAGGGCGGCTCGAGCGAGTACGTCGCCGGGACGCTGAAAGAGCGCGGCTACGACGTCGATCACCTCGAGGACGGGATGAACGGCTGGGCGCGCATCTACGAACGCGTCGAAGTCGAACGCTACGACGGCGCGGGGACGCTCTACCAGTACCAGCGGCCCTCGAGCGGCTGTCTCGGCTACCTCATCGTCGACGGCGACGAGGCGGCCGTGATCGATCCGCTGCGCGCGTTCACGGATCGCTACCTCGAGGACGTCGACGACCTCGGCGCCGACCTGCAGTACGCGATCGACACGCACATCCACGCGGACCACATCTCGGGCGTCCGTAATCTCGACGCGGAAGGCGTCGAAGGCGTCATCCCCGATGCGGCGGTCGACCGCGGCGTCACCTACGCCGACGAGATGACTCTCGCGGCGGACGGCGACGAGTTCGCGGTCGGCGACGCGACGATCGAGACCGTCTACACGCCCGGCCACACCTCCGGGATGACCTCGTACCTGATCGACGACTCGCTGCTCGCCACCGGCGACGGGCTGTTCGTCGAGAGCGTCGCCCGCCCGGACTTAGAGGAGGGCGACGACGGCGCACCCGAGGCCGCAAGTCAGCTCTACGAGTCGCTGCAGGAACGCGTGCTGACCCTGCCCGACGACACGCTCATCGGCGGCGCGCACTTCAGCGACGCAGCCGAGCCCGCCGACGACGGCACCTTTACGGCACCGGTCGGCCAGCTCACGGAAGAGATGGACGCCCTGACGATGGACGAAGACGAGTTCGTCGAACTGATCCTCTCGGACATGCCGCCCCGTCCGGCCAACTACGAGGATATCATTCCGACGAACCTCGGCCAGCAGGAGGCCGACGACGAGGAGGCGTTCGAACTCGAGCTCGGTCCGAACAACTGCGCCGCGAGCCAGGAATCGCTCGCCGGTGACTAACGCCCAATGGTAGCTGACCCAGTCCCACTCCAGTTGGCCGCCGAGCTGTTCCCCAACGGGATCAGTCGCTACGCCGTCGGCGGGTTACTCGTCGGTCTCGGCGCAGTCGTGATCTATATAGGGACCGGCATCCCGGCCGGAGCGAGCACGTTCCTCGAGTCGACGCTGTCGTATGTCTCCGGGCAGTCGCGGTTCCAGCAGTACGTCTCGTCCCGGGACTGGCGCGTCGTGTTCACGCTCGGCATCATTCTGGGCGGGCTGGCGTTCGCAGCGACGGTCCAGTCTGGAGTGATCACAACCTCGCTCTACCAGCCCGGGACGACTGGCGAACTGTACGAGGTCGGCGGCGTGACGCTTTGGTCGACCGACGTGCAGGCCTGGCGGCTGCTAGTCGGCGGCGTGTTCGTCGGGATCGGCACCCGAATTGGCAAAGGGTGTACGTCCGGCCACGGAGTCTGCGGCGTCGGTTCGGCGTCGAAGACTTCACTCGTCGGCGTGGCGACGTTCCTGACGGTCGCGATCGTGACCGCACAGATCGTCGCGGCACTGGGGGTGTCGCCATGAGCGAGAACCGTCACCCGCTGTTCATGCCGCTGATCCTCGTCGGCGGCCTGATCTTCGGGTTCGGGCTCGGGTTCAGCCAGATGGCGCGTCCGGAGGTCGTGCTGAACTTCCTGCAGTTCGAGGACTTCGGACTGCTGTTCGTCATGTTCGGCGCGGCGATCGTCTCCGGGATCGCCTTCGCTGTGATGCCCCGGATCCGAGACAGCGCGCCGCTGACAGGTGACCGGTACGAACGGCGGCTGAAGCCGTTCGACCGGAACGTCCTGATCGGCGGCGCGATCTTCGGCGTCGGCTGGGGGCTCTCGGGAATCTGTCCCGGCGCCGCCTACGCCAGCCTCGGCGTCGGCAACATCTCGATCCTGTGGGCACTCGTCGGCATGTTCGCCGGCGCCTACCTGCAGGGTGTCTGGCGCAGCAAGCGCGCTGCGGCCGACGCGGCCCCAACGGGTGCCGACTAACGCCGTTTACATTTCGTGTTCTGCAAACTGAAACAGAGACTTTTCGTACACTAATGGATCCGGGAACGATACTACTGTTCGCAGCCGCCGCTCTCGCGAGCCTGTTCATGGCGTGGGTGATCGGCGCCGGCTCGAGCGGCGCAACGCCCTTCGCACCGGCCGTCGGCGCGAACGCGATTCCGACGATGCGCGCGGCGTTTCTGGTCGGCATCCTCGGTTTCGCCGGCGCGGTGACACAGGGCGGGAGCGTCTCCGAAGCTGTCGGGAGCGGCCTCATCGACGGAATCAGCCTCCCGGTCAGCGGCGTCATCGTCGTCTTGCTGATCGGCGCCGGACTGATGGCGATCGGTATCTTCACCGGGTATCCGATCGCGACCGCGTTCACCGTGACCGGAGCGGTCATCGGCGTCGGATTCGCGCTCGGCGGCGATCCGGCCTGGGGGAAGTACGCCGAAATCGGCGCGGTCTGGGTACTCACGCCGTTCGTCGGCGGGGGAATCGCCTACGGTATTGCGAGCGTTCTTCCGCGACCGGACGTTCCCGAGGATGTCAGCGTTCCACTCCTCGCCGGAATCGTCGGCACGGTCGTCGCGAACCTCGAGTTCGCGTTTCTCTCATCGGTCGGGGGAACGCTCGCCGCTGCCGGGACCACCGCGATACCATTCGGCGGAACCGCCGCCACGGCCGCGGCCTCGATTGGCCTCGGAGCCGTCGCAGCGGCCCTCGTCCGCTGGGACATCGGTCGCGATCAGGCCGGCGGTCTGCGCCGGTTCCTGCTCTCGCTGGGCGCGCTCGTGGCGTTCTCAGCGGGCGCGAGTCAGGTCGGGCTGGCCGTCGGACCGCTGTTCCCGCTGCTCGAGGACCTGCCGTCGGTGTCGCCGATCGCGGTGTTGCTCGGCGGCGGCGTCGGGATCCTCGTCGGCTCCTGGACGAGTGCACCCCGAATGATCAAATCGATCTCGCAGGAGTACGCGTCGCTGGGGCCGCGCCGGTCGATCTCGACGCTCGTCCCCTCGTTTCTCATCGCACAGACCGCGGTCCTCCTGGGGGTGCCGGTCTCGTTCAACGAGATCGTCGTGAGCGCGATCGTCGGTAGCGGACTCGCGGTCGCCGGTGGAGCCGGCGTCAACCCCCGAAAGCTGGGAGTTACCGTCGCCGCCTGGGTCGGGTCGTTCGTGCTCGCGTTCGGACTCGGCTACGGGTCGATGCAGGTCGCCGGTTTCTGACTGTCGAGCGTCGAACCATCTCGGTTCCGCCATCCAATACGCTCAACACGATCGGTTCGAGTAGTAGTCGTATGTCGCTACTGAAATCACGTCGTACCGGCTACTACCTTCTGTTGGTGGCCGTGACGACCGTTTTCTTCACGCTTTTGTACAACCACGGAATGGGCGCGTGGGAGGACCGCCCGCAGCCCCTGTACCGGTCCCTCGAGATCGTCTTCCAGACGTACACGACGACCGGATACGGCGAAGACGCACCGTGGCAAACGCCACAGATGAACCTGTTGATGATCGGAATGCAACTTGCCGGGATCGGGCTCATCCTCACGGCGGCCGACGTCTTTGCGGTCCCGTGGCTTCGGAACGCGCTCTCGCCGTCGGCACCGACGACGACGGACGCGGTCGACCACGTCGTCATCTGCGAGTACACGCCGCGCGGTGAGGAGTTCGTCGCGGAACTGAACTCCCGGGGACAGGAGTACGTGATCGTCGAATCCGACGTCGAACGGGCGACGGCCCTCCACGAGGCTGACCACCGGGTCGTCCACGGCGATCCGGAGTCGATCAAGACCCTCGAGAACGCGGGCGTCGATCGGGCGCGGGCGGTCGTGGCCGACGCGGCCGACGACGTCAACGCGAGCATCGTTCTCTCGGCGAAAGAGGTGAACCCGGACGTCCAAACCGTAACGCTCGCCGAAGACGTGGCGCTCGAGGAGTACCATCGGATCGCCGGCGCGGACAGCGTCCTGTCGCCCCGGCAACTCTTGGGCGAGAGCCTTGCCCAGCAGGTCCCGACGGTCGTGACGACGGTCGTCGACGACGGCATCGAACTCGGCAACGACCTGGAACTGGTCGAACTTTCCATCGAGACGGGAAGCGAACTCTGCAACCGAACTGTCGACGAGGCGCGACTCAGGGAGCGTTTCGGGGTCGACATCGTCGGCGTCTGGGTCGACGGCGACTTCAAGAGTCCGATCGTTCCTGAGATCGAACTGAACGAGGACATCCGGCTGTTAGTCGCCGGCGAACCGAAACGGATCACGGCCCTGCGCGAGGAGGCGACGTCGTCCATCCAGTCGCTCTCGGTCCAGCGCGTCCTCGTCGCCGGATACGGCGAGGCGGGGTCGACCGCAGCCGACGTCCTCGCCGAGACGAACACGGAGGTGACCGTGATCGACAGCGAGGAGAAAGCCGGCGTCGACATCGTCGGCGACGCGCGAGAGCCCGCCGTCTTTCGCGAGGCCGGTATCGACGACGCGTCAGCCGTGATCGTTACTCTCAACGACGACACGACAGCGATTTTCACGATGCTGATTGCCAGCGACCTGAACCCGGACGTCGACGTGATCGTGCGGGCGAACGAACCGGAAAGCAAAGGCAAACTGTATCGAGCGGGTGCGGCGTACGTTCAGTCGCTGGCGACGGTCAGCGGCCGCATGCTGGCGTCGACGATCTATGAGGACGAGTCGGTGTTAGCCGTCGGCAGGCAGATCGACGTCGTCGAACTCCCCGTCGGTCGACTGGCGGGCCGAACGCTCGCCGACGCTGACGTCCGTTCCGAGACCGGCGCGACCGTCCTCGTCGTCGTCCGCGACGGGGAGACGATCGCAGATTTCGATCCCGACACGTTTACTTTCGAGCCGGACGACGAGGTCGTCCTCGCGGGGACTGACGAGAGCGTCCGTCGGTTTGAAACGGAATTCCTCAGCGGGGTGTAGCAGTAGCCGGCGAACTCGAGGTCGACGGACCGACAGCGCTCTCACACGACCGACGGAAGCAACCGGCTGATCAACGGTCGGTTCGACGCGACGAGTCGATACACGAACTCGCGAACGCGGGCGTATCCCGGAACGCGACGGAACAGCGGGAACAGCTGCGACGGCGGGAGGCCCGTTCGTTCGTAGGCACGCTCCATCGCTTCGCCACAGGAGTAGGTGGTCCGGTCGGTGACGAGGTGCGCACACTCCTCGTAGTCGGCCGGCAAACGGGCTCGTCGGTCGTCCGAGAGTTCCGAAAAGCCGACGATGTCGATCGCCGCGCGGCGGTCCACGAACCGCGCCGCGCGAGTACAGACGCCGCAATCGTCGTCGTAGACGAGCGTCGGTGGTGGCATTCTCGAAACTCGCTCTTCGATGTGGCTGTGGCTCCGGAGTCACTAAAATTCGGTCCCAAAGATTACCGCCATGCTTCTCGTTTGGGTTCCTATGTCATCTGAGTCGGAGTCGGACGACGTTCGCGTGTGGCTCGTCGAGCGCGGGTACAACAACCGCGATCTGATCATCCTCACGTACGCGACTCCCGACGGCGCTCGAGCCTTTCGGCGGGAGATCGCAGCGCAGGCGATCGACATGGACACGGTCACTGCCGCACGGGACGTCTCTCCCGACGATCTCGCGACCGTCGAGGACGCTGACGACCGGGAACGGTATGCCGAAGAAGCGACGCGGATGGCAGCCGAGCACGATCCTGACGAGACGATATGAACACGACGAGATTCTGAAAGTTGACGGATACTGTCCGCCGTTATCTCCCGTCTCGCCCGTTCTGCTCGGAAATAGCTCGTCCAGCGCTTGCGTATTCGATCACGACGAGATTCGAACTCGAATACCCTGCGAGTCGCAGTATACTTTTCACCCCTGAGACTGCTATCTATGGTCGTATGCAGAAAATCGATATCGACGACATGAATCCGGAATCGGGACCCCAGAATCGACAAAGTGTGTCGGAGCCACTCGACGCCCAGGATTTCTCGATGAACTATTACGCACTCGAGCCGGGCGAGGAATTCGCCGGTAGCCTTCACACGCATCTCGACCAGGAGGAGTCGTTTTTCGTGCTCGAGGGAGAGGCCACGTTCGAGACAAAGCCGGAGCTAGCGGCGGATAGCGAAACCGTCACCGTCAGCGAGGGAGCGATGATCCGGTTCGATGCGGGCGAATACCAGCAGGGTCGAAACGAATCGGACGACACCCTCCGCGCGCTCGCCCTCGGCACTCCACAGGAGTCGACCGACGTCCGGGTCGCAGTGCCGTGTCAAAACTGTGGTGAAAGCGAGTACATGGAGTTCACGATGATCGACGGGGAACCAGCGATGGAATGCCCGGACTGTGGCACCGAACTCGAGGTCTAGTACTGACGTCCGCTCCGCGCTACCGTGTACGGATCCAGCGTGGGAGGTTGTGGGCATCGAACGGTGTGTAACCGGCCGAATCAATACCGACCGGCTACCTACCCCACCCTACCGCGCTCGAGGCTACTCGTCCCTCGCTTGGTGTAGGTATAGTAGCCACTGAAACGATTTACACACTGATCGAAACGAAGTCGTGCGATCAGGTGTGCAGTGACGTGCAGTGGCTACTATCGGTTTTCCTGTTTCTGTGTCGGTACGTACAGAACCGGTGAGCGTGACTCGGCCGTCGCGCTTCGTCCGAATTCACACGTCTGGTATGGACGTGTTCTACGACTCAGTGAAACGCCTGTTCGCCGGCCTCGATCGGGACCTCGAGCCAGTTTTCCGTCGGCGGGAGCGGACACTCGTATCGATCGGAGTAGGCGCACGTCGGGTTGTACGCCTCGTTGAAGTCGAGGACCCAGTTTCCGTCGTTCGTTCGATGGCTGTCGTACTCGAGGTCGAGGTACCGACCGGCGCCGTAGGTCTCGTCGCCGCTGGTCGCGTCCCGGAACGGGACCCAGAGCCGTTCGTCGTCCGGGTCCGATTTGTAGGCCTGGAGCGCGACGTCCTCGCCGCCGACGGTAACGCGGAACTCGCCCCAGCGCAGGTACTCTTGCTCGCCGTCCGTGCTCGTCCCGACGGTGACCCGTTCAGGATCGTCGTACTCGTCCAGCGGGAGTTCGAACCGGTAGTCCTCGTCGACCGGGTAGTACTCGAGGCCGTCGAACGACTCGCGTTCCGCGTCCGGGATCGGCGAGTGCGGATCGTCGCCGAAGTACCGGTCTTTCTCTTCCCGTTGCGTTTCGATCGCTCGTCTCCAGTCAGTGGACATGAGTGAACGTCAGTGTGTCGCGGTCGCGTCGCCGGTCCCGTGTCGGGAGTCGGACCGGGGGAACTGTTCTGGTGGTCGCTATCGTCCGCCGTGAGCCGGGTCGGCGCTTCGCTACGCGTGTTGCTCGATCAATCCCTCGAGCGTCCCGCGGTCCTGGGCGCCGACCGTGCGTTCGACCGGCTGGCCGTCCGCGTAGAGGACGAGCGTCGGGACGCCGCGAGCCCCAAGTTGCTGTGCGATCTGCTGGTGTGCGTCGACATCGACCTTGGCGACCGCAGCGTCGGTCTCCGCGGCGAGGGATTCGATCGTCGGCTCCATCATCTGACAGGGGCCACACCAGTCGGCATAACAGTCTACGAGGACGACGTCGTGCTCCTCGACGACCTCGTCGAGGTGGCCCTGCCCCGTGATCGCGATCGGCTTGTCGGGCGCGGTGCCCTCCCCGTCGGCATCGGCCGCGTCGAGGCTCCCGCCGTTCTCGAGACGTTCTTGCATCTCTCGCTTCTTCTGTTCGCGTATCCGTTCTCGTTCGTCGTCGATGGACTCGCTCATCGGTCGGCAGTACGGGCTCCACGATTATAATGATTTTGTGTATTAAGGGCAATATTGGGCCGGCGGAGCGTCCGGGATTCCTCGCCGCGGCGACGTGACCAGCTGATCGATGCTCGCGGCGGTCGTCTCGAGCCGTCCCGAACGGAGGCGGATACTACTCCGCCGACACGGATCCTGTTTGGGGAGGTCGTCCAATGCAATCGCTCACCGCGGATCCGTTACGGGCCGATTCGGTGAGCGGGAAACCGCTCGAGACCGGTCGCCGGGATATATATTTATCGCCTATTCCTGCACAAGCAATTTTTTCGATAGTGGCATCACTATACAATACTACTCTTCGAGTGTGATCGAACGATGACCGACCCATACGAAACGATCGGACGGTATGCGAGCCGAGCGACAGCCTTCGGCGCCGTCCTCCTCGTCGCCGCGACCGCGACGGCGTCCGCACAGCCCCACGGCGGCGGCGGTGCCGGCGGATCGATGGGGGGCTGGGGAGCGTTCGGCGGCTGGATGTTCCTCTGGCCGGTCGTCCTGCTCGGCCTACTAGCCCTGCTGGTCGTCTGGGCCGGCAGTCGGCGCCGGGGCGGCCGCACCGACCGCAATGACCGACCCGACCGCGCGCTCGAGGAACTCCGCGAGCGCTACGCACGCGGCGAGCTCTCGGAGGAGGAGTTCGAGCGACGACGACACAACCTGCAATCGTAGACCAATGACTGACACAAACGATCCGGACGTGACGATCGACTCGAAGGACGCATCGTGTCCCGGCCCGCTGATGGACCTCATCGGGAAGGTGAAGAATCTCGATTCGGGAACCGTGGTCGAACTCCAGACCACCGAGCGCAACTCCACGACGGACGTTCCGGAGTGGCTCGAGGAGGCCGGCCACGACTTACTCGAGATCGAAGAGCGCGACGAGTACTGGAGTATCTACCTGGAGGTCAACTGAGATGCACCGAATCGCTATCGTCGGCGGCGGAACGGGCGGGACGGTCCTCGCGAATCGGCTCGCGAGCGAGCTACAGAGTGAGATCGAGGCCGGAGACGTCGAGGTCCGGCTGATCACGGCCGACCCGAACCACGTCTATAAGCCGACGTTCCTGTACGTACCCTTCGGGAAGAAGACGGTCGACGACGCGAAACGGCCGATCGAGGAGCTGGTCGACCGCCGCGTCACCCTGACGATCGAGGAGGTAACCGGCGTCGACACGGATCGGAATCGCCTGTCTTTCGCCGATCGGACGACCTCGCTGCACTACGATCAGCTCGTGCTGGCGACCGGTGCGAACCTCGAGCCCGAAGCCGTCCCCGGACTCGCCGAGGGCGGCCACCACTTCTACGGCCCCGACGGTGCCGAGCGGCTCCGGGACGAACTCGCCGACTTCACCGAGGGCCACCTCGTCCTGAGCGTCGTCGGCGTCCCGCACATGTGTCCGGCGGCGCCCGTCGAGTTCCCGCTGATGGTCGACGCCTGGCTCCGCGAGCGGGGCCGGCGCGAGGACGTCGAAATCACCTACACGTACCCGATCAACCGCGCTCATGGCCTCGAGTCCGTCGCCGACTGGGCGACCGACCTGTTCGAGGAGCGCGACATCACCCTCGAGACGTTCTTCAACGTCGACGAGGTCGACCCCGACGCGGAAGTCATCGAGACGGTCGAAGGCAACGAACTCGAGTACGATCTGCTCGTGGCCATCCCGCCCCACCGGGGCAGCGATCTTGTGACCGACGCGGGCCTCGGCGACGACGGCTGGGTCGACGTCGACAGGCACACCCTCGAGGCCACGGCGGCCGAGGACGTCTACGCGATCGGCGACATCGCGGACGTCCCCACGAGCAAGGCCGGCAGCGTCGCCCACTACGAGGCGGGCGTCGTCGCCGATCGGATCGCCAGCCGCGCCCGCGGGACGGTTCCGACGGCGACCTACGACGGGAAGACCGTCTGCTTCCTCGAGGCCGGAATGGACGAGGCCACGTTCATCGAGTTCTCCTACGGCGAGGAGCCGTACGTCCGCGAGCCGTCGAAACCGCTCCACTGGGCGAAACTCGGCTACAACGAGTCCTACTGGCTCACCGCGCGGGGGTTGCTGTAGATGTCCGAATCCGAACCCGGGACTGTCGACGCCGGGGAGCCGACGCTCGAGGACCTCGTCGCCGACAACCCCGACGAGGTCGCCCGGTTCATCGAGCGCCTCGGCGTCGTCAACGAACTGCTCGATACGGCGGACCTCGCGACCGCCGCGATGGACGACCGGATGGTCGAGGAACTTACCGGAACGGCGACGAACCTCGGTGCTGCGGCCGACGGGCTGGCGACGCCCGAGGCCGCGCGACTCGGCGAGGCGACCGGCGAGAACGCCGACGAGTTGGCCGACGCGATCGAGACCCTCGCTCGCCTGCAGCGGTCGGGCACGCTCGACGACCTGCTGGCGATGGCGGACCTGCTCGCGCTCGCATCGAATGCGATGGACGACGAGATGGTTACGGACCTCGCGGCGACCGGGACGCGCCTCGGCGAGGTGGCCGACACCGCGACCGACGACGTGGCCCGGACGCTCGAGGACGTGCTCGAGGCCGTGGGTGAAGCGGGTGACGAACCGACGAAACCGCTTGGTGTACGCGGGCTGGTGCGTGCCCTCAGAGATCTCGACGTTCGGCGGGGTCTGGGGTTCGTGATCGCCGTCGCTCGCAATACGGGGCGGAGGCGACGGGAGCAGTCCGAGCGATAAGGTCCGTCACTGCATTCGCCTCGAGTATCAGCGCGAAATCCGTCGAACTTCTCGCACGTCAGACTCGATACCACGATCGGCGACGGTATTATCGGCTCGCGACGTGTTCGTACGTGACTTCGAGGGGAACGCCAAGTCGGGATGAACCAAGAGATATGGTCCGTCCAACCATAGAGAGCTCATGAACGAGCAGGGCGAGTCAGTCAAGCCACTCTCCCTTCAGCGTCGAGGGACGATCGACTACATGCGGGTGGCCGGTCGGCGCAACGTCGTTCACGGGCTCGTCGAGATCGACGTAACTGAGGCCAGACAACGCATCCGCGAGCGAAAAGCCGAAACGGGAGAGGGTCTCTCGTTCACTGCGTTTCTCATGTACTGTCTGGCGCGAGCGATCGAAGACCATCCGCACGTCCAGGCGTACCGCGACTGGCGGGGACGGATCGTCTCGTTCGACGATGTCGATGTCAATGTGATAATCGAGACGGCAATCGACGGTGAGCGAAGCGGCGTGCCCTACGTCGTCAGGGCGGCGAATCGCCGGTCACTACGGTCGATTCACGAGGAGATTCGGACGAGACAGCGGAACCCGGACGAGGGAACACAGCCGCCGTGGGCCTCCCTGGCTATGCGGCTTCCCGGGGTCATCCGACGGCAGTTCTGGCGACTTCCACAGTTGTTTCCGCGACGCTGGAAACGAATCGCAGGCACAGTCGCCGTAACGTCCGTGGGAATGTTCGGCGAGGGCGGCGGCTGGGGAATCAGTCCGACGAACTACACGCTCCAGCTAACAGTTGGCGGGATCGCCACTAAGCCGGGTGTCGTCGACGAGGAGATCGAACCTCGAGAGTACCTCAGCCTCACAGTGACGTTCGACCACGATGTGGTCGACGGGGCGCCCGCTGCGCGGTTCGTCCAGCGGTTGACGGAACTTCTCGAGGCCGCTCACGGGCTTTGAGTAGCCTCACATCTGGTACCAGAGGAGATTCCAGTACCAGGCAATACCGTGAACGCGATCGCGGCGAGGGCGACCAACGCGTAGTAGATCCGCTCCACGGGACGTTCAATAGTATCAACGTTCCTCACTTCCGGCCGAGCAAATACCCGAGAGCGAAGCACAGAAAAGCCACTGCCGCACGTTTCTTTATATCATTGAGCGGAATGAATCGCGTATCCCAGTTCGTTATCTCCACGACGCCGGTTGGAGTTGCCCAAACGCCGCCGCCCACCCCGCCTCCCTCGCCGTCTTCTCGTTTCTCGGCTGCAGTATCGGCCTCGCGGTCTTTCGATTCGTACCCGCCACCGAATCCATACGCTACCTTTGCAACGGGAATGATCGTCTTCCCGTCGTGTCTGACGGGATCGCCGTACACCTGAGTGACGCCTGCGTGGTCCTGAATACGGGCAACGATTGCAGAGAGTCGTTCTCGGTCGTTCATACACGCGTAGCGACGAGACTCATCGATATAGCTTCGTCACCCCCCGACGCTACCGGTCCCGTCGAAACCGAGGTCCGTTTCGATACGAACGCTCCGGTATTCTCTCCCTCGTCGCGGGCATACCGTGCGTACAGCACTGAGACCACTTGTCAACCGTCCCGTTCGGCGTACCTAGCGATGTCGCAGAAAGTTCCGTCAGCGAACCGACCCGGAACGTTATGTCCCCTGTCGATGACGTCGCCCCATGAATTCGAGCGAGTTAACGACCGCGGTCTGGGAGCTAGATGAGGACGAGTTTCCATCCGACGGGTCGATCCAGGAACGAGCGCGGTTCCTGCTTCGATACGCGATCCTTGCTCCGTCCAGTCACAACTCGCAGCCGTGGCGATTTGCCGTACGCGACGGTCGAATCCGTATTTTCGCCGACGATGCACGGTGGCTCGAGGTAGCCGATCACGACAAACGCGAGTTACAGATCAGTCTCGGCTGTGCCATCGAGAACCTCTGTATTGCAGCGGAGCACTTCGGATTCGGCTATCGAATCGAGTACAACGATGCCGGCGATGGGGCCCCCATCGCCACCGTAACGCTTCACTCCGACGGGACTCCATCGAATATCCGACCTCCGGGACTGTTCGACCAACTCACGGAGCGATATACGAGCCACGATCTGTTCGAAGAGCGGTCGCTTCCGCAGTCCACGCGAGATATCCTCCGTCAGTGTGTCGTCGAAGACGACGTTTCGCTCCACTTGATCGAGGACTCGGACCAGAAGCGATCGATCGGGGAGTTACAGGCCGCGGCAGATCTGCGTCAGATGGACGACCGAGAGTACCGGAAAGAACTCGGCTACTGGCTCGGGATTGGCGCACTGGGCCAGCCATGGCTTATGGCTCGTATTTCACAGGCGGTCGTGACCGCTTTCGACCTCGGGGATCGCGAAAGTCGGAACAATTCGAAGCTGATTCGGAATGCTCCCGTCCTCGGACTCCTCGTCACGGAAACCGATGATCCAGCAGCACGGATCAAAGCCGGGCAAGTATACGAACGGTTGGCGCTCGCTGCCAGCGCTAACTCCGTTGCCACGCACCCGATGAGTCAGATTCTGGAACGTCCCGAAAAACGAGACGAGCTCGGGGCTCTGGCAGAGACCGGCGATGATGTTCCGCAGCATCTGTTTCGGTTGGGTTATACAGATGAACCGACGGATCACACGCCACGATGGCCGCTCGAGACGGTCCTCTCGACACAACCGTGACGTTCAGCGACGGCTCGTCCCGACTATCGGAGCCCGACAGCAAACGAGGACACTGTCGGCCGAAAGGGGCAGCGTTCGGCCCGGAATGCGTCCACCCGCGTACTACTTCTCCCGTCGCAATCGTTCGCGGCGCTCCTCGAACTCCTCGTCCGTGAGGTCGCCGCGGGCGTAGGCGGTTCTCAGTTCCTCGAGTGCAGGATCCGCCCGTTGCCCGCCGGACTGGCGAACCGCGCTGTACAGGAGATATCCGAGACCGAGTATGACCAGTAACGGGATGAGCGACATGAGCGGCCACATCCACGTGGCTCCAGTGCCGTTCCACATCCAGCCGTCCCACATGTGGCCCCCACCCCAGACGCCCATCATGGGCATCGTGATCGCCATCATGAGAACCGGCAGGAGAAGGATCGCAGCGATAACGATCAACAGCGTCCGAATCAGAGAATCGTCGGTTGCCATATATCCTCCTTTGGTTGCCACAGCCTTGAACGGTATGGTGGATACCGATCACTGAAAACTGGTCGTCTGTCTGCGTCAGGGAAAGCAGTCGGTTTTCCTCGACGGCCACGCTCGAGCGTCGGACTCGACGAGTCCGTACAGTAGCCGCCGTCGCGCTTCGAATTCGTCAGAGGCGAACTCGAACTCGCCGTCCGACACGGTCGGAATACCCGCCTCGTGGAGGGAACGGTGCTCGAGCGAGGGTAGTAGTCGTCTGCCGGTTCGACGAACCCTCCGTGGTGCGTGTCGAGGTCATGCTCGATACTCGTGCGGGCGTTTCGGACGGTCATCTCGTTCGACCGCTATCGGTTCGGAACGCCGAATCGGAGCAGCATCAACGCCTCGTCGAGCACGACGATTTCGACAATCGGCGATCGATCCGGGCGAGTGCTGTGACAGCGATGGTGTGAATGAGTCGATCGGTGGACTGCAAGTTAACCCGTTATTCGATCGAAGCCGTTATAGTAGCCACTGCAAGTCATTGCACGCCTGATCGACCGACAGCTATACGATCAGTGTGTGAATCGTTTCAGTGGCTACTATAGTCACTCGCAGACGGCCATGAGTTCCGACAAATCGACTTCCTCCACCGACGAGATCGAGGGTCGCATTCGACAGATAGGAACGTACTCCCGCGCAGTCCGCACCGGCTTTCTCGTGATCGTGAGTGCATTCCTCCTGGCGGTTGGGACGTCCTGCCGGCGAATCTCGAGAGCGCCTCGCAGGCGATCGAATCGATACTCCCCTCGCCCATTTTCGTCGGCCTCGGCCTGATATTGTACGGTATCGGGATGCACCTGAATCCCGCTCGCCAACCGCAACCGAACTCCGTCGACGACCGACGATCACCCGGCGGGCAGTCGGACTGACGTGGTCCACCAACTGTTCGCAGCGATGAACACCCATCCAGACGATAGTGGTGCACACGGCACTCGTGCCGACCGAGTTCGGAATCGCACTCAGGCCGGCGACGCATGTGCCCGCACCGCCCACCGTTGCTCGATGATTTTGAACAGATAGTAGCCCCAGAGTCCGAGGAGGACGGCGAATCCCGAGCCGTGCAGTAGCGCCGACCACGACTGGTCCTGATAGAAGAAGCCGATCCCGACGACGAGGACCGCGAGGTTCCAGGCGAGGACGGACTTCGGTCCGACGGCCGACGGGAGACGCTTCGGGGGGACGAGTCCGTCGACGCGGCTGTCGCTGCCGTCACCTCGAGCGATTCCGGGGGACCACTCGAGCGAGCGGGCGACGAGCAGCGAGCCCGCGAGCGCGATCGGAAGCGCCCAGCCGAGGAAGAAGAAGTGCAGCGCACCGGTCTCGATCCACGGGTCGGGGATTCCCAGCGGGACGCCGAACAGGATGAATGGAGCGAAACTCGCCGGGCCGAGGATCCACAGCTGCGCGACGAGCACCGAGAGCGCCGTCCCGTTCGGCGTGCCGGCCCGGTAGGTTCGAGCGAGCGTGTAGATGTAGAGGACGTAGCCGGCGGCGTACAGCATCAGTCCGATCGCGGTCACCGTCTTCCCCATGCCGAGTACCGGTCCGACGACGAGCGGGACGATACCGAGCGCAAACAGCGGAAACGAGTAGCGTTTCAGGCGCTCGCTGTACAGCTCCACGTCCACGAGCCGCGGGAAGAGGTCGTACAGCGTGCCGATCGCCGCGAGGCCCAGAAAGCCCCACGCGTTGGCGTGGACGTGTGCCTCCCGGAGTCCGTACCAGCCGCCGGGGGCGTCCCAGCCGTGGCTGTACAGTCCGAACGCGAACGCGAGCCCGATCAGGTAGACGAACGGTGAGAGGAGGTAGAAGCCAATGGTCGGGTCGCGCGCTCGCCCGCCGTCGCTTCTGCGTACCATCACGAGAACGACGGCGAACAGCCAGCTTGTGAGCAGCCAGATCGTCCCGAGACCGACGTCGAACCACAGCGGCTCGCTGAAGGCGCGCCCGTACCAGGCGAGCACCAGCGCGACGTTCAATCCGACGGACGCGACGCCGAACGTCGACGGTGACGGTCCCGGACGCTCGAGTTTCCGCGCCGCCAACTGGGGCAGCGTGCCGAAGAGCAACTGCGTGAACGCACCGATCGTGACGAAGTGGATATGTGTCCACGTGATCCACGACACCGCCGGGACGAGTCCGAACCCCTGAAGTCCCTGGTAGCAGGCGAGCGCGAATCCGACGAACAGGAACGCGATGCCGGCGACGTGAAACGGCGTCATCGAAAGCGACGGTCCGTCGGTCGGCCGGCTGGACGACCGCCGTTCGGCGTCGGTCTGGTGCGAGTCGCGCGGATTCGTTTCGGCCATACACGTTCGTTTGCCCGGCCGTCGTGTATCGGTTATCGCGAACATCGGGGATCGGTTCGAACATGTTCGAAGCTTTCCCTACGGCGTTCGAGCCCCGACTGTAGATACCGATGCCGCGAGCGAAACTCACTGTCTCCCTCCCCGAATCGCTCTGGATCCACGAGATTTCGACGGCCTATCCCGACACGACGTTTCGAGTCAGTTCAGTGCTGCCGGGATCGGACGTCGCGATCGGTGTTATCGAACTGATGGCACCGAATCCGGTCCCGATACTCGCCGCGATCGACGACCGGAGCGATATCCGGGACCTCGAGTTGCTCTGGAAACACGACGAGACAGCGCTCTTGCAGGTCGAGACGTCGAATCCGTCGCTGCTCGGTCCCATGCAGCGGGCCGGCGTTCCGATGGAGACCCCGTTCGCGGTTGCAGACGGTGCAGTGACGTGGGAGCTGACGACCAGCTCGGATCGGTTGTCGACGCTCGGCAACGCGTTCGACGAGCGCGGCATCGAGTATCGCATCGAGTACGTCCGCGCCGTCGACGCGACCCGCGCGGAGAATCCGCTGACGGATCGACAGCTCGAGGTCTTCCGTACCGCTCTCGAGGCAGGGTACTACGACGTTCCCCGCGAGGCGACGCTGACGGAGGTCGCATCGGCTCTCGGCG
Source organism: Natrinema sp. H-ect4 (assembly GCF_041894845.1). Classification (NCBI taxonomy): domain Archaea; kingdom Methanobacteriati; phylum Methanobacteriota; class Halobacteria; order Halobacteriales; family Natrialbaceae; genus Natrinema; species Natrinema sp. H-ect4. Next base: position 190,713 of record NZ_JBHDYC010000008.1, on the reverse strand, counting down.
TGACCAAGTCCACCTGTAGCGATGTCCTGCACCGGGCGGAAAGCTCGATCGCCCACTGGTTCGCCGAGGAACACGTCAGCCGCGCCTCGTACGAGCAGTGAGTGCGATCTATCGTCTCGTTCACCCGCGCGTGAGCCGGCGACGCCATCGGATGGCGAGTGTCGGACGGGGAGCCGACGGCCGCTGTCGCGTCGGTGCGGACGAATCGCAGTATTCGCCCAGCAGCCGCTATTTCGGCGATTGGACCAGATTAGCCTTATCGGCCTGCTCCCAATTGTGCATATGGATGGGTTCCCTTCCAACAACGGTGCCGATCGACGCGTGTCTCGCCGAACGGTTCTCGTCGGGTCGGCTCTCACTGGACTGACCGCACTGGCCGGGTGCCTCGGCGGGGACGAGGACGCAGACGCCCCCGACCCGATCACAATCGAGGCCGGGACGAGCTGTGACAACTGTACGATGGCAATCGTCGACTACCCGGGCCCGGTCGGGGAGTCGTTCTACGAAGACGCCGAGGAACTGCTCGGGGACGACCGTCCGGCACAGTTCTGCAGCACCCGCTGTACGTACGCGTTCACGTTCGACCACGAGGAGGAGTCCGACCCGATCGCGACGTACGTGACCGACTACTCGAGCGTCGACTACGAGATCGACACCGGCGGCGACGCGCCCGAAATCAGCAGCCACGTCGAAGCGGAGTACTTCGCGCCGGCAGCCGACCTCACGTACGTCGTCGATAGCGAGGTCGAGGGCGCGATGGGCGCGTCGATAATCGGATTTTCCGATCCCGACGACGCGGCCGCATTCCAGGACGAGTACGGCGGCGATCGCTACGAACACGAGGACGTGACGCAGGAACTACTAATGTCGCTGATGTGATCGGGAACGACTCGACGGAATCGATTTCTCGAGCGAAGACTACCGTTGTATCGCCCAGGTCGCGACGGCGAGCGAGGCGCCCGTCCAGCTCGCAAGGCCCAGCAGGCTGGCCACAGGCGACGCCGTCCGCGGCCCGGTCCCCGACGCCGTTACGACAGCGCTCTCGAAGACGAGTCCGCGATACGCGCTGAGGGGGCTCACCGCGAGCGCGTGGACGAGCGATGAATCAGCCAGATAGCCGTTGGTGAACCCGTAGACGAGCGCGAGATCGAGTCCGACCAGCAGGACGACCAGCGCGACGACGGACAGTGCGAGAGCGCTTCGCGTCCCACTCACGAGCGCCGAGATGGCGAGCGAAACGGCGAGGATGGACAGCGCGAACAGGGCCGTCAGCGCAACGAACCGCGCGAACAGGATCGGGGAGTCGGCACCGGCGTGGGAGGCATACCGGCTGAACGGCTCTTCGCGACCGACGAAGACCGCACCGCCGACGAGTAACAGCGGGACGACGACCGTACCGAGAAGGCCAACGGCCCTGCCCACGTAGACGCCGAGGACGAGTTCGCGAGGCGCGATCGGATACGTGTCGAGAACGTCGAGTTCGCCCCGACGCCGATCGCCGAGGATCGCCCGGTAGCCAAACGCGACGGCCACGATCGGGACGAGAAGTTCGAGCGGCGTCAGGAGGTCGACGACGGTTGGCACGAAGCCTGCCCTGACACCGCCGCCGACCCACGCGATTCCGACCAGGACGGCCGCGAGCGCCGCCCCGAGGACGACAAACGTTCGGGTCCGGGAGACGGTCCTGAGTTCGCGGACGACGACGCGTTCGATTCGGCTGCCCGAGTCTGGCGGCTCGGTCGCCACGGTCGATTTCGTCGCGGGCACATCGGCGTCGGTGTCCGTTGACGCGACGTCTTCGCTCACCGAGTTTGGCGTGCCAGTCACGCAGTCTCACCCTGCACTCGAACGCTACTGAGGTCGCCGACGATCGACTCCTCGTAGACGGTCTCCAACGAGCCGGCCTCGAGTTGGTCGCACAGAGCCGCGGGATTTCCGCGCCCGACGACGGTGCCGCCGTCGAGTACGACCACCTCATCGGCCGTTCGCTCGACGAGTTCGAGATCGTGCGAACTCAACACCACCGCGGTTCCAGTGGCGGCGAGTTCGTCGGCGACCGAGAATACGTGTTTGCTCATCCCCGGATCGAGTCCGGATGCGGGTTCGTCCAGGACGACCAGCGGCGGGTCGCCGATCGTCGCCTGTGCGATCCCGACGAGTCGCGTCATGCCGCCGGAGAGCGCCTCGACCGGTCGGTCCGCGGCATCCACGAGCCCGACGCGTTCGAGTTGCGCCGTGGCCTCGTCGCGCCCGCCGCCGACGAGCGACGCGTAGAACGCAAGCGTTTCGAGGACGGTGAATCCGGGCCGAAACTCGGGCTGCTGGGGCAGGTAGCCGATCTCGCGTGCGGCCTCTGGCCCATGATACGCGACCGTTCCCCCGGTGGGCTCTTGGAGCCCAGCGAGCGTGCGGAGCAGCGTCGTCTTTCCGGTCCCGTTCGGCCCGATCAGCGCCGTCACAGCCGCCGATCGAATCGGAACGGAAACGTCCCGCAGGATGGTCACATCTCCGTATGCGAAGTCGACGTTCGATGCCTCGAGTAGGGGTGTCTCTGTAGTCATGGTTCGATCGTGAGTGGTCCGTCACAGCCCCGAGCGCGATCGGCCTGGGCGGTCCGTTCGAGTCGTTCCGGGTTGTTCGGCTCGCACGTGGGTGCCACGTCGGTAATGCTGCCGGTTCGTAGTCCGGACACCGACTCCTCGAACCCGGTGAGCGCGTCGAGCGCCGGCGCCCGGGCGAGTGTCGCCGCGCCGTCGGTACGGTGCATCCGTCGGTCGACGGGGTCGGTCGGCGAGTACGATCGGGACGGCGGGTCGCCGTCCGCGATACTGGTCCCGCCCTGCCAGTAGTTACCGCGTCCGTCGTGCGACCAGATGCGCAGCGGCCCAGCACCGGCAGTGGCGTGGTCGTCGTTGCCGACAAAGTCGTTCTCGACGACACGGTTCGTCGGGAGTATCACCCGATCGTTGACGCCCAGTCGGTTCCCCGCGAAGACGTTTCGCTCGTAGATCGACGCGGCCGCCGCCAGTTCCAGCCCGACGTCGGTGGCTTCGAAGACGTTCTCGGCGACGTACGTATCGGTGCCGCCGATGTAGGACCCGGTCTCCGCGCCCCTGACCTTGTTGCCGACGATTGCGTTCCGCTCGGGTCCAGTCATGACGTAGATCCCCGTATCGACGACATCGGTCAGGCGGTTGTCAGCGAGCAGTGCGCCGTCAGTGTGCATCAGGTGGACCCCCAGCAGGCTTCCCGCTATCTCGTTCTCCCGAACCACGATCCCTTCCGATCGGTACGCGTAAATCGAGTCCCGCCCGTCGACGAGCGTCGTCTCCTCGATTACGCCCGGCGACCGGAACGCCATGATTCCGGCGAAGCCGTCCTCCCAGCGCTCGTTGCCCCGAACGGTCGCGTTACGAACGACAGTATCGGGACTCTCACGGAGGATAATCCCGTTCGACGGCGTCTCGATTGACACGTTTTCGACCGACAGCTCGGCGGCGACGTGGGCGGAGATGGCGGCGTCCGCGCCGGTGTAGTAGGTCATGAACTTGTCGTCCCAGGCGTCCTCGGCGATCGACGCTCCGGGGACCTCCTCGGCGCCGGAGGTCAGCGGCCCGACGCCGGTGATCTCGAGGTTCCGGATCCCGACCCGCGGTTCGGTTACCGTCACGACCGATCCGTTCTCGTCGCCGCGGATCGTCGCCGCCCCCTCCCCGGCGAGCGTGATTGGCCGATCGATCCGGAGCGTCTCCTCGTACGTGCCTTCGGGTACGAGCACCGTAGTGTTCGCGGGCGCCTCGTCGATGCCCTCCTGGACGGTGTCGACATCCTCCCCGACGACGGTCGATACTGGTCGGTCGGCCTGCGCGACTGCCGACTCCACGACGGCGTCGGCGCGGCGGTCCTGCTCGTCGACGCGGTCGCGGACGACTGTCGCATCGTCGGTGTCGAACGACTCCTCGAGCGTTTCCTCCCACGTGTACACCTCGCCGCCATGCGCCGCTGCGAACGCCGCCGCATCCGCTCGGTCGGCGAACGGAACGACGGTTTCGCCCGACGGTGTCCGCGCCTCGCTGCCGACGACAAACCACGCGTCCGTCGCATCGATCCACGGCAGCGGTCGGTCGGTGACCGGATACCCGTCATCCTGTAACTCGACCGTTGCGTCGCCGTAGTCGGTGACGTACACTGCGAGCGGATATCCGAACCGCTGATCGTGTCCCTCCTGACGTTTGGCGTCGACGAACGTCTCGACGCCGTAGTAGCCGACGACGTACTGGTACTGCGAGTAAAACACCTGTGTCCGGGGGAGAGTGACGTTCTCGTCGAGGCTCTGTTCCGCCTCGAGCGTGAGTCCGACGGAGACGGTTTCGTCGAACGGGACCGGATCCGGCGGCGCCGGATCGGTGCCGCCAACGAACAGACTGCCGGTACCGAGTGCGGCGGTGAGCATCACGGCGATCAGGACGATCTTTCGGGACGGCCAGTACACAGGTGCAGTTCGAACGTGGAGGAAAAAGCGCCTCTGGTCCACCACTCGAAAGCTGTCTCCAGCGGCCGTGCCCGACTGCCGGCCGCATATAGTCCAGCAGAGGTCGGGACCGGCGTGGCACGGAGTCACGACAGCAATCGTCCGGGCCGATCGGAATCGGGGTGGGGGCTCCGGGGCTGGGAATCGGCTCAGTCAACGAGTAGGTGAGCCCGGGCGCTCACGCGGTGCGCGACGGTGAAACGAGCTATGAGTTCCTGTTCGCCCGCGCGACGACATCTTTCGGAGACGCTCCCGGGCAGGAGCCTGCGGAGCCTGCTGTGACCGCGCGAGTCGACGAGGATCGTCGTCCGGGTCCTGCCGTCGCCGAGGCGTTCGACATCGCCTCGGCGACGTTCAATCAGCACTTTCGGAAACGCAACGAAAGGTGTTCGACTCGCTATTGTCGGGCTCCGAACGGAACGGGCCGACGGACTGAGGTGTGCTGTATCCGGCCGCGCTGCTCATGGCCGCCCGCGGACTCGTCCCTCACCGCGAGACGGCAATGTCTCCGGAATTGGCCGGCGTCGCCGAGTTCAGCGATGGAACGACGCCGCTCGGCGGAATCGTCGATATCGAGGAGACGAGAACCCGCGTCTTCGGACATCTGTAAGGGGTTGCCGCCGGCACGCTTACCGACTGGAGCGCATGGCGACTGCTGGTGATCGCCGTCGCGCTCCGTTCGGTGGTCCTCACTGCCTCCGATCGATGGTCGCGTTCGTCGAAATCGGCGACGCTCTCGGCACGATCGCTGCGCTCGTTCTCGCCCCCAAACTGCGTATCCCGTCGCCGAAGCACACGGAGTCACGTTCGGCGGGCACGAGCGCGGCCGCCGTCGTGGCGGTAGGCCCCGACGGCGGTCAGCAGACCGACGACTATGCCGACGACGATGGTCAGTGCAATCCCGATCGGAAGGAGCAGTCCCACGACGATCGTTACGAGAACGGTCATCGCGAAGGCGCCAAACGAGGACGCGATCCGCCGCCGCCGTTCCGGCGCGCCGTCGGCGAATCCCCAAGCGACGACGCCACCGGCGACCGCGCCGGCGACCAGCCCTGCCGGGATACCGACCAGCAGCGAGAATTCGATGCGCGACTGGAGGAGTTCCGTCACCGTAACGGTGACGAGCAGGAAGGTCGCCAGACCGGTGGCGACGAGACGACCGATCGATCCGAAATTCATGTGTATCACTGGGACAGACGTGTCGGTACGGGATATACTCGAGTCCACATTCTTCCCAGCTGAGATTCGGCCGCTGCGCGGCGGAATCCACCTCGCTTTTCGTCGTCGCTCGAGAACGATCAACAACGATGGACAGAGAGTCGACGAAAGACGTCGATCCGAACGACGCAGAACACCGGGAGATAGGGGCCGGCCTCCTGGACGAAGACATGGGACCGAGTTCGGCCATGGCCCACCTCTACCGCGGCGAGATCCACCGGATGAAGTTCTGGCGCGAGCGGCTCGATCAGACGACGTACTGGGCGATCGTCATGATGAGCGCAATCCTGACGTGGTCGTTCTCGAGTCGGAACAACCCCCACTACGTCGTGTTGCTGGGTGCGGCGGCGGTGACTGCGTTTCTGGTCATCGAGGCCCATCGCTACCGTGGGTACGACATCTGGCGCGGGCGCGTCCGAACGCTCCAGAAGAACGTCTTCGCGTACGGGCTCGACCCCTCCGCCGGTGTCGTCGATCCGTCGTGGCGCGAGAAGCTGAGTCGGGACTACCGACGCCCCACGATCAAGATCTCCACCGAAGAGGCGATCGCCCACCGCCTTCGTCGGATCTACCTGCTCCTCTATACGATCATCCTGGGTGCGTGGGTCATCCGCGTCACGGCGTTCGCCGTCCGACCGTGGCCCGAAAGCGCCGCCATCGGCGGGGTTTCCGGTCTCGTCGTCACCGCGACGATCGCCGCGTACTACCTCCTCGCGGTGTTCGTCACGGTCCGTCCGCGGACGTGGGAGGCCGAGGACGAACTCCACGAGGCGGAAATCGGCCGGCACCGCTGAGCCGGGAGCGACGACACCGGTCGGGGCGGAGCCGGAACGTGCCCCACACCTGCTGTGCCGCTTTGTCCAGGTACCCCTGCAGTTTATCCCCGTTTCTCGCGTATCGGACGGTCATGGGACGCCGCGAGACGGAACGACGACTGTTACGGACGAGAATCGGATCCGGACCCCGAAACGCGACGGCAGGTGTCCGAACGTGACCGCTCCCGAAACGAGCGCGACGTTCGACCGCCTCCTCTTTCCCACCGACGGCAGTGAGGGGGCGGCCGCCGCGCTCGAGCACGTCCTCGATATCGCTGCCGAACACGGGTCGACGGTGCACGTTCTCACCGTCATGGATACGGTGCTGTACAGCCCGTTTCAGATGGAGGGCGACGTTGTCGACGCCCTCGAACGGGAGGGCGACCGAATCGTGCGCGACGCCGCCGACCGAGCAGAGGGCCGGGGAATCGACGCGGTCACCGCGGTCGAGAACGGAGAACCGTATCGAGAGATTATCGACTACGCAGCGTCGCACGATATCGACCTCACCGTCATGCCGACGCACGGCCGTCGGGGGCTCGAGCGGTTCCTGCTGGGCAGTACCACCGAGCGCGTCGTCAGGCGTGCGGACGGCCCTGTACTGACGATACGCCCGGACGCCGAAACCGAGTTGACGTATCCGTACCGACACGTGCTGGCCCCGACCGACGGAAGCGAGTGTGCGAGGGACGCGCTCGAGTTAGGCGTCGACGTCGCGAGCACGACCGGCGCGGCGCTTCACCTCCTCACGGTCGTCGACGTCGTCAGCGTTGGCGTCGACGTCCGCTCCGATATCAAAACGGCGATGCTCGAGGCGGCTGCGGACGAGATCCTCGATGAGGCGTCGTCGGTCGCGGAAACCCGTGGCGTCGAGCCGGCCGCTGAAACGGTCGCGTACGAGCCGTCGGTCCAGGAGGCGATCCGTTCGTACATCGAAGACCAGGACATCGATCTCGTCGTCGTCGGGACCCACGGCCGGACGGGCTTCGATCGGTACGTGCTGGGAAGCGTCACCGAGCACCTCATTCGAACGGCTCCGGTCCCCGTCCTAACGGTCCGTGAATCGGCATCTGAGGGGTCGTAGTCGCGTTCACATCACCCAGGAATGATCACCAGCGCAAACGGAGCGGCGGCGAGCATCGCGATAAATGCCGCGAACGCACGGTCGCTCTCGAGAAGTGCGTCCTGAACAGCCTCGAGGAACGCGTAGTAGGAGTCGTACACGGAGAACGCCGCGACCGTGGTGACGGCCGCCGCGCCGAAGAGGAGCAGGACGATCGCGATCCCCGCGCCGGACTCGAGGACCACCGCGACCAGCAGGGTGTCCGTGAGCGTTCCGATACTGGCACCCATGGTGTACGGGACGATCTCGGCTCGTCGGATGTAGCCCCGATTGTAGACGGGTACGATCAGGCCCATCGAGAATGCTACGCTCGTCGTTACGGCGGTGATGATGAACCCGAAACCGAACGACAGCCAGCGGTGCCGGAGATACACGAACACCCGTTCTCTGAGCCAGTTGACGGAGAAACCGTTCAACAGGGTGTCTATGAGGTGAAAACTCCCGACGAGGGCGATCACGGCCAGCAGGGCGCTGGGTGCCGCGCCGAAGTGGTCGATCGTCGCGGTCGTGACCGGCTCGAAGACGCCGGCACTGCCCGCTCGAACGTCGACGGCCACGTCGCGTTCCCACGCACTCCGTTCGGTAAACCAGACCGCGGTCGCACCGATCACCGTCGCCGGTACGTAGATCGTCTGGTTCACGAGGAACGTCAACGTCCCGAGCCGCATCGCCTCGGGAAGCGAGTATTCCGACGCTCGGAGGTACTCCAGCGCGCCGATCAACAGAACGATCCCCGCGGCGCCGAGGCGCGATCCCGCGACGAGCAGAAACAGCTCGAGAACGGTCATCAGATCGGCCGAGTACAGCGAAAGCGCGATCGCCGCCACGATCGATCCGTTCAACATCACGTACGCGGAGAGCCAGCTGATCCCGACGAACGAAAGCGGACCCGTTTGTCGGGTCAGGATCGGTCGAACGGCCGGCGAGAGCGTACGCATCGACGCGCCCAGCAACTGGACGGCGAAGAACAGCGAGAGTACTGCGAAGCAGAACAGAACTACGAAGCGAACCGATCGAAACGACGCTCGACTCGAGTTCGGTCCGGCCGATCTACGCCTCATCGGTACACGGTACGGGCGACGGAATCAAAACGATGGGTGCCACTGGTCGGTTCGCGTTCCTGCTGGGGACGGGCGGTTACGTGCACACCAGCGACGGTCTCGCCGAGTATCGGTCGGCGGCGCTTCTCCGTGCGGCTTTCGTCTCCCCCCATCGCATCGGCGGTAGCCCACCACCGATCCCCGTTCGAGAGATCGTCCTGCAAGGCCGTCTCGAGGGAGACGGTCGACCGGGGCCGGTTTTTTCTCGCCTGCCGTCGTACGATGCGGTATGTCACCAGACATCGGTGTCGAACTAGACGCCGAGGAGACCGACGCGTTTCTGCGGGAGCAGGGCCTCGGCGTACTGGGTATCGCGAAAGGCGGGCAGGCCTACACGATCCCGATCGCGTTCGCGTACGACAGCGGTTCGAATCGGTGTTTCTTCCGATTTATAATGGATGATGACAGCACGAAACGATCGTTCGTCACGGAGACGAACGTCGCGAGCCTCACGGTCTACGAGTGGGCCACCAAAGATCAATGGAAGAGCGTCGTTCTCCGGGGACGGATCCGACAGGTCGATCACTCCGATCTGACCGACGCGGCGACGCTGTTCTCCGAGGTCGGCGAAGAAGCAGCCCTCGAAGTGTTCAATAACCCGGTCACCGAATACGAGACGGTGTGGTACGAACTGGACGTTACCGAAAAGACCGGCCGCGGTCAGTTCGTCGGATCGCGCGAGAGCGTCGTCTGATCGGTTCACTGACCGACACAGACGACAGTCACGCCGTTCGAAAAGCGCTCGCGGTTTCGAGCCAAGCAGAACTCAGAGAGTTCCGATGACGATGCTGATACCCAGCAGAAGACGCGTAGAACGCATTCGTCTTGAAATCTCGAGCGTGACGGTTGACAGCTCGCTGCCATCGAGGGGGAACGAGGGCGAATTCGGCCATGTGACCCGCTCGAGTGGGAGTCGGGTATCCCTGTTCGTGGGTCGATCGTGAGCGACGTGGTCGCGATCCGTTCGCCATCGGTCGGCCTCCGTGGTGCGTTCGGCTGGACTGGCCGGGAGTCGCTCACCGATGCCGGTCAGCCACGAAGTCCACCGTGTCGAGCGGATCGTCGAACGCACCGACCAGTTCCTCGAGCGCGTCCGTCGCCGTGAGTAGCCCGACGATGTCGCCGTCGGCTTCGACGAGTGCGAGTTCCTGATGGGCCGCCTGGAGGTCGTCGATGGCGTCACTGACGTGCGTGTCAGCAGAGAGCGTTATCGGCGGCGTCGCGAGGTCGTCGAACGTGACCGAACCGGCTCGGAGGTCGTCGATCCGGTCGACGACTGTCGGGACGTAGATGATACCGACGAATTTCTCGGGTTCGTCCTCGATCAGCGGAAATCGCGTATGTCGGCTCGACCCGATCCGGTCCAGGTTCTCCTCGACCGACGCCGTCCGCGAGAGAAAGACGACGTCGTCGATGTCGGTCATGACGTCGTCGACGGGCCGTTCGCCGACGGTGAACGCGTTGAGTATCTCCTCGCGCCGCTCGTCGGGGAGTTCGCCCCGCTCGAGGATGGACGCGAGTCGGTTCCGGAGGTCGGCCCGCGTCTCGATGATCTCGGTCTCGGTCTCGAGCCACGCGCCGGTCATCTCGACGCCGAACCGTCGGAGCGTCCACTTCGCGACCGCGTCGCCGAACCAGATGACGGGTGAGAGCAGCCACGCGAACCAGTACAGCGGTGTCGCGCCGTATCTCGCGACGAACTTCGTCCGCTCGACGCCGAGGTAGGTCGGCGTCTGTTCGCCGTGGGTGAGGTGAAGGAGGTTGATAATGACGAACGCGATAACGGCGCCAGCGCCCGCGGACGCGAGCGTCGTGGTCTCGAACAGTGGACTGACCAGCGTCGCGAGGGCCGGCTCGGCGATGATTCCGACGGCGATGCTCGTCGCACTGATCCCGACCTGGCAACTCGTGAGATAGACCTCGAGGTCGTCCGTCATCTCCCACGCCCGTCGGAGTCCCGGCTCGTCGAACGCCGATTCCGGGTACTGTCGGACGCGGGTGAGGGCGAACTCGATCGCGACGAAGAAGGCGTTCGCGAGTATCAGCCCGATTCCGGCGAACAGCCTGAGACCGATTTCGAGGGAGTTCACTCGATCGGGGCTTCGCTTTAGCGTCGTATAAAATTGCCGTCACCTACTTCACCGTGGGAACGCAAGCGCCGGTGACCGGCGTCCAGACGGCGGTCGCGAGTCCGTCCAGCGCATACAGCTATGGTGTTTCGCCTGTAAAACCGCGTCGTGTCCGAAGACCCACATGAGCTACCCGCCGAGCGCGTCGTCGATCGGTTCGAGTCGAGACACGACGGACTGACGGACGACGAGGTCCGACGCCGACTCGAGGAACACGGCGAGAACGACGTCGTTCGAAGCGGCGGACGGTCACCAATCGACATTTTCGTCGCGCAGTTCGACAGCGTCCTGATCTGGGTGCTGCTGGCCGCGGCCGTCCTCTCGGTCTGGGCGGGACACACCGTCGATGCGGTCTTGATCGCAATTATCGTGGTCGCCAACGGCATCTTCGGATTCGTCCAGGACTATCGTGCCGAGCAAAGCCTCGAGTCGCTGCGCGAACTGGCGTCCCCGACCGCGAGGGTTCGCCGGAACGGCGAGGTGCGCGAGGTTGACGCCACGGAACTCGTCCCCGGCGATATCGTCGTTCTTCGCGGCGGTGACGTCGTTCCCGCGGACGGCAGACTGCTCGAGGCGACCGACCTCGAGGCCGACGAGGCGGCGCTGACCGGTGAGAGTGTCCCGGTCACGAAATCCGCCGCGCCGGTCGAGTCAGGGGCGCCCCTCGCGGAGCGCGAGAGCATGGTCTACAAGGGGACCAATGTCACTCGAGGGAAGGGCGTCGTGGTCGTCACCGGGACGGGGATGGCGACCGAAGTCGGCGGGATCGCTCGGGAACTCGCCGCGACCGAGGAGACGCGTACGCCCCTGCAGGACGAACTCAACGAGCTGGGTCGGACCCTCGGACTCGGCGTGCTCGGTCTCTCGGCGCTGGTCGCGCCGCTGTTACTCGTGCGCGGAACGACCGCGGTCCAGGCCGCGCTGACCGCGGTGTCGCTCGCCGTCGCGGCGATTCCGGAGGGGTTGCCGGCCGTCGTCACGCTGACGCTCGCCCTCGGCGTCCGGAAGATGTCCGAAGAAAATGCGCTGGTCCGTCGGCTTCCGGCGGTCGAAGCGCTGGGCGCGGTCGACGTCGTCTGTACCGACAAGACGGGGACGCTGACGAAAGGCCAGATGACCGTCAGCAAGCTCTGGGTGAACGACACCGTGATCGACGTCGATTCGGCCGACACCGACGCTGACGTCCGCGCCGACCGGACGGAACTCCTCCTGCGAATCGGCGCCCTCTGTAACGATTCGACGCTCGAGGACGAGGGCGGCGATCCCACCGAACTGGCGCTGCTCGAGGCGGCCGATGGCCGCGGATTCGACGTCAACCGGCTCCGGTCCGACAATCCACGGACCGACGAGGTACCGTTCTCCTCCGAACGCAAGTGGATGGGGACCGTCCACGACGACGTCGGCTACGTCAAAGGTGCGCCGGAGGTCGTAGTCGAGAACTGCGACCGGATCCTGACCGCCGACGGGGCGAAACCGATGTCCGACGATCGGCGCGAGCGGATCGAAACGACGGTCCGCGAGTTCGGCGACGACGCGCTCCGCGTGCTGGCGATGGCCTATCGCGACGACCCGGCCGAGGCCGACGACCTCGCGGACGGGTTGACCTTCGTCGGCCTGACCGGGATGATCGATCCGCCCCGCGAGGAGGTCGCCGATGCGATCGACGTGACGAAACGCGCGGGCATCGCCGTGAAGATGGTCACCGGCGACAACGTCCGGACTGCGCGAGCGATCGCGGAGTCGCTGGGGATCGGGACGGACGTACTCGAGGGCCCGGCAGTCGAACGGATGGACGACGAGACGCTCCGCGAGCGAGTGGCGGCCGTCGACGTTTTCGCGCGGACGTCGCCCGATCACAAGGTCCGGATCCTGCGAGCGTTACAGGCGCAGGGGAACGACGTCGCGATGACAGGCGACGGCGTCAACGACGCGCCGGCGCTGAAAAACGCCGACGTCGGCGTCGCGATGGGGATCCGCGGGACGGACGTCGCCAGGCAGGCCTCGGACATCGTCCTGCTGGACGACAACTACGCGACGATGGAGCGGGCCGTCGAACGCGGACGGGCGATCTTCGACAACATCTGGAAGTTCGTCGCGTACCTCCTCAGTGCGAACGTCGCCGAGGTGGCGATCGTCTTCATCGCTTCGCTATATGGCTATCTCATCCTGCCGGCCGTGCAGTTACTGTGGATCAACCTGCTGACCGACGGACTGCCGGCGCTGGCGCTGGGCGCCGATCCGGAAAGCGGTGACGTAATGGAGCGGCCGCCGCGGGAGCCCGATCGAGGGATCATCGGGCGGCCGATGCTCGGTCTGATCGGCGGCATGGGCGCCGCCACGACGCTCGTCTTGCTCGCGCTCATGTTCTACACGCTCGAGGGGGCGGCGTCCATCACGCCGTACGCGATGACGATGGTGTTCACGGCCTTCGTCTTCCTCGAGATCGTGGGCCTGTACGTCATCCGCTGGCTGCGCGAGACGCCGATGCTGTCGAATCCGTGGCTCACGATCGCGGTCGCGGTGTCGATCGTTCTCCAGCTCGCGGTGCTGTACACGCCGCTCAACCGGTACTTCGGAACCGTGCCGCTCGAGCCGGCGGACTGGGGACTCATCGGCGTCGTGCTCGCGGTGTGTCTGCCCGCCTACGTCGCGGTCGCCACGCTCGTCCGACGAATCGAGCGATGAAAGCCTCCCTCGACACTAAGGGCGTCGAGAACGACGGTACGCCTTATGACCGCAGCAATCAAGCGGCTCGTTCTCGACGTCATGAAACCACAGGAGCCGGATATCCTCGAGTTTGCCGACACCGTCGCCGACAGTCCGGGCGTCGAGGCCGTCAACGTCGTTCTGGTCGAGACCGATCGCGAGGTCCAGAACCTCAAGCTGACGATCGAAGGCGACGAGATCGACGCCAACGCGCTCGAGGAGGCCATCACCGACCTCGGCGGAACGGTGCACTCGATCGATCAGGTCGTCTGTGGCGATCGCCTCGTCGAACAGGTCGAGACGCCGCAGGACAAATGACCGGAGGCGACACGTGAATTCCATCGGCGACCTCCTCGAGGACGACGAGGTCAGGTCGATCTCGCGGCGATACTTCATCTCCAACGGGTTCGACGGGACGCTGACGAGCATCGGCGTCGTCGTCGGGGCCTACCTGTCGGGCATTTCGGACGGGCTCACCGTGATCACGATCGGTCTCGGCGCGGCCGTCGGATTGGGGACGTCCGGCGTCTGGAGCGTCTGGGAGATCGAACGGGCCGAGAAACAGGCCGAACTGCTGGTCATCGAGCGAGCGATGTTGACCGACCTCGAGGAGACGGCGGTCCAGCAGCGGCGGGTGGGCGCTCGCAAAATCAATGCGGTCGCGAGCGGAATCGGACCCCTCATCGGCATTTTGCTGCCGCTGTCACCGTTTCTCGCCGAAGGCATCGTCCTCTCTATGCTCGAGGCGACGCTGGTCGCCATCGCAGTCGGCGTCGGCGTGCTCTTCGTCTTCGGTGCGTATCTCGGCTCGATCTCGAAACAGAACTGGATCGTCGCCGGGATCCGAATGGGGCTCGCTGGGATCGTCGTCGCATTTCTGAACCTATTCTTGCCCGGGTGACGTCCCGAGGCGGCCGCGGGGCCTCGTTAGCTCTGCAACAGTGGTCGGTACAGCCACGCGGCGACCGCGGTAACGCCGCGCCCCTGACCGATCTGGACGAGCCACGGCCAGACCGACTCGGCGGGCGCATCGATCTCGATCGCGTGGGTGACCTGATCCGTCGCGTCCGGGAGGAGGTCGTCGCCCGGGAGGGGACCTCGCGCTTCGCCTTCAGTCGTGCCCCAGCGACGGTGCCAGGGGCGTATCGCGACGTGGTACGCGCTCGCGGCGAGGAGCGCCGCGGCCGCGACGGTACCTCGGACGAGTCGGCTCGAGCGGCCGCGGCCGGACGCCGTCTCCGGCGGTTTCCGATTCGGACGGACTTCAGCGTCGGCCGCGATGCGCTCTAGCGCACGCGACATCAGGTAGCCCGCGAACGGGCCGATGACGCGCCAGTACCGGCGGAAGTTCCGGCGGGCGGGGTCGTCGGTCGTCGCAGTGCGCGCCTCGTAGGACAACAGCGTCCGGTCCTCGCCGTACGGTCGGACGGACAGGCCGATCGCGAGTTTCGCGTACCCCGGCTCTTCGAACGCCGAGAACTCGTCTGACTCCACCTGTCGCCACTCGATCGCCGGTCGCCAGAACTTCCCGACCGCACCGAAGACGAACTCCTCCCCATACGTTTCGTCGAGCAGCGTCCACTCATCGGTCTCCGGAACGTCGATGAACCGCATTCGTTCGGGCGGTGGCGATCCGGAATTCCCCCGAATCCGGCGCACGATCACCATCGGTGCGTTTCGTAGCGCGCCGAGGGCGCGGACGATCGGCCCGGTGTCCAGCAGATCGGCGGTGAGCATCGCCTCGTACGTCGTCTCGGGATCGGCGTCGACGACCGCGTGTCTGATCGTCGTGACGTCGTACTCGGGGAGCTGACGGTCGATCAGCATCGACGAATCGGTGCCGACTGACGGATCGCTCGCGAAGGGGTTTCGTCTCATGCGCACTCACCGGATCACTGCAACGGCAGTGGACCTAAATCGGTAGCCTCGATTCGGTGAATCCGTCCTCGAGCACTCCTCGCCGCGAATAACGGCGAGACCGTGAGAACACGCCGGCTGCCGGCCACTGGGCCGGTATTGTGCCGTCCGACCGACCGCGTTAGTCGCCGGTCTGCCGCCCGGTAATCGACTCGCTCTCGAGTTCGAAGATCTCGAGGTCGACTGCCGCGACATCCTCGTCGAAGATCCGAAGCTCGAGGAACGACTCGTTGACCGCCGCCTCGTCGAACTGCGTCCGCTCGCGACCGGTCAGTTTCCGGAGCGGCCCGGTGACGACGATGCTCCAGGAGTCGCCGGACTCGTCGACGTCGTACAGCGTGAAACACGCGGTCTCCGTCTCCTCGAGGTACGAGAGCTTCGTGCTCGAGCCGTCGGTCGATAGTCGGACGTAGAGCGAACCCGCGTCGTAGTGGTGTGCGACGGGAATCGCGTACGCGTCGCCGTCGGCCGCGAGCGCGAGTATCCCGGTATCGACGCGCTCGAGGTGCTCTCGGACCGCTTCGTCGGTCATCCCGACCGTGTAGACGTACTCGACATGCTCCATGCGGGAACGAACGCGCGCAATCAGCATGAAGAACGGGGGTAGGGTGTTCGTCCTGCGCGCCGACAGCGGCTGACCCCGCCGTGTGGGGATCACGTCGGAGACGGAGAAGCGAGCCGTCGAACGCGTCGCGTTCGATGAGCGATCAATCGGCGTGCTGTTCGGGCCGTCCCGACCGATCGACCCCCAGCGGATTCGCCGCGGTCCCGGACGTCACCAACCGCAGATACGTGCCGGCGTTCGCCATGAGCTTGTTCTCCGCCTTCCGGAGGTGTTCTTCGTACGTCGAGCGGGCGACGGACGTCCGGGACGCCAGTTCTCGGAGCGACGTTCCTCGCGGCTGTTCGTAGTAGCCCTGCTCCAGCGCCAGCTGTAACGCCGCCAGCTGCCGGTCGGTGAGGTCCTCGAACAGCCGATCGACCGGTGCCAGCATGCTGTGTGGGATCCCTTGCTCCGTGATGGCGGTCTTGGAGAGCAGTTCGATGTCCCGATCCGCCTCGAGGTCTCGAAGCAAGGCCCGAACATCGGACTCGTCGAACGCGATCACCGTGTAGTGCTCCCACCCCTGCCGGTGAATCGTCGGCGGCTGGTAGAGGCAGTCGTGTTCCTCGAACCGCTCCAGGATCGACCCCTCGAGCGCGCAGAGACAGGACTGGGTGACGACGTGGGTCCCCGAGTCGTCGATCGACTCGTGGAGGACCGTTCCGATCTTCCGGATCTCCGCCAGCAACTCGTCGGTGGGGGCCTCCGCGGAGCTAATCTCGAGCACCTGACAGTCGCTCAGGTACCACTCGCGAATCGTCAGATCCGGGAATCGCTCCGAGATCTCCCGGTAGGGACACTCGTGTTTCAGTCGAAACGAGGCCTCGTACAGACTCATATACCGTCGTTCGGCCTCGAGAAAATTAACGGTGCCGGTCATGTCCCGCACCACTCCTATTCGGGTACTGACCGTATGAATGAGTATCGATGGCAGAAATCAGTCCGACGGAACTCAGTGATCGGTTGCGGGACGGCGACGACGAGAGCGAGGACGTCCTCGTCCTCGATATACGCCACCGAGACGAGTACGACGAGTGGCACGTTCCGGACAGCGTCAACGTCGACGTCTACGACGAACTGACCGACGATCCGGAGACGGCGAAAGACGCCCTCGAGGATCTCCCGGCCGACCGCGAGATCGTCACTGTCTGTACCGCAGGGATCGTTTCACAGACCGCAGCAGAGGTCCTGCGCGAGATGGGCTACGACGCCAGCACGCTCACCGACGGCATGAACGGGTGGAGCCGCGTTCACCGGAGCGCCCCCGTCCCGACCGACCTCGAGGGAACGCTCGTTCAAGTCGCTCGTCCCGGGAAGGGCTGTCTCTCGCACGTGCTGATTTCGGACGGCGAGGCCGCGGTGTTCGATCCCTCCCACTACCTCGAGGAGTACGAGGCGATCATCGACGCCCACGACGCCGAACTCGTCGGCGTCTTCGACACGCACGCCCACGCCGACCACGTCTCCGGCGGTGCGGACCTCGCCGAGCGACACGACGTTCCGTACTTCCTCCATCCGACGGACGCGATCGCGATCGACGCGACCCCGATCGAAGACGGCGAATCGGTCGCGATCGGGTCGGTCGACGTTGAGGTTATCCACACGCCCGGCCACAGCGAAGGCAGCGTCTCGTTCGATCTCGAGGGGGAAGCCCTGCTCACGGGCGATACGCTCTTCCACGAGAGCGTCGGTCGCGTCGAACTCGGTGTCGAGGCCGGGCTCGAGGATTCCGACGTCGAAGGGAACGCTGCGACGCTTTACGAGAGCCTCCAGCGCCTGCTGGACCGGCCCGACGACGCGGTCGTCCTCCCGGCACACGATCCGGGGTCGCCTGAACCGCCGGTGACTGCGACACTCGGTGACGTCAAAGCGCAAAACGCGGATCTCGACCGCGAGCGCGAGGAGTTCGTCGAGACGCTCGCCTCGGACATCCCGGACCACCCGCCGAACTTCGAGCGTGTCAAGCGCACGAACGTCGGGCAGGAGGACGTCCCCGACGAGGAGCTGTCCGAGCTCGAGCTAGGCCCCAACCGCTGTGCTGCTGAGTAACCGATGAGTGGACAAACGAAACTGAAACAGGGAATTCGCGAACACCTCGGACAGTTCTCGCTGCACGTCTTGCTGGTGTTTGCGACCGGCCTGACGATCGGTTCGGAACGAACCGTCGTCCCCGTGCTGGGCGAGGAAGTACTCGGTGTCGAGTCGTTCTTCGTCATCGGCTCGTTCGTCGTCTCCTTCGGCTTCGTCAAGGCGCTGCTTAACCTCTACGCCGGCAAGTGGGGCGAGGAGTACGGGCGCAAACCGGTGCTCGTACTCGGCTGGATCACCGCGCTCCCGATCCCGATTATCCTCATCTACGCCCCGAGCTGGAGCTGGATCACCGTCGGGAATATCCTCCTCGGTATCAACCAGGCGCTGACCTGGAGCATGGCGATCAATGCCAAGATCGATCTCGCCAGCCCCGACCAGCGCGGACTCGCCGTCGGCATCGACGAGGCCTTTGGCTACACCGGCGTCGCCGCGGGCGCGTGGATCACGGGCGTTATCGCCGGCCAGACGAGCCTTCGGCCGGAGCCGTTCTACTTCCTCGCTATCGTGGTGGTGCTTGCGTTCCTGATCTCGGTCTTCCTCATCAAGGAAACGGTCCAGCTCGCACAGCTGGAGGCTGACCAGGACCACCACGACGCGAACCTCCCGTTCAACGAGGTGCTGAAGCGGGCGACGTACGGCGACAAGACGCTGTTCGCGGCCGCACAGGCCGGCCACATCGAGAACTTCGTCGACACGCTGTTCTGGATCGCCGTGCCGCTGTATCTCACGAGTCAGGGGCTCGCGATCGAAGCCGTCGGGGTCGTCGTCGGCGTCCATAGCGCGATGTACTTCCTCCAGATCGGCACCGGCGGTCTCGCCGATCGGATCGGACGACGCCCCCCGGTCATCGCCGGGATGTTCATCGCCGGAGCGGGCGTCCTCGGAATGGTGTTCGTCGACAGCTACCTCCCGTGGACGATCCTCGCCGCGCTCTCCGGGCTCGGCATGGCGCTGCTCTACCCGAACCTGATGACCGTCCCCAGCGACGCGGCCCATCCGACGTGGCGGTCGGCCGGCATGGGTGTCTACCGGATGTGGCGCGACTCCGGCTACGGCGTTGGCGCGATCTTGATCGGGCTCTCGATGGAGTTCGTGAACGCCGAAGCCGCGTTCTACATGACCGCAATCTTGATGTTCCTCTCCGGTGCCGTCGTCTACGTGTGGATGGAGGAGACCCATCCCGAGTTCGGCACCCACGAACCGCCGGCACCGGCCCCGGAGACACCCCACGGCGCGGCGCCCGAGGACTGAAACGGACGGTGGGCTTTTGACCGCCGGTTCGATGCCGAGGACGATCGGTTGCGCGTCTCGCAAGGTTGTTCGTTCGGTACCGACATCGCCGAGAGAACGCACTGAATCAGAGTACGACGACGGCGATTCCGAGAACCGAGACGATCCCGAGTGCAACCGTCACCCGCCGACCGAGTTTCACCGTTCCCAGTAGCCACGCGAGCCCGGCCTTCATGAGCGTGTTCGCGATCGCACCGATGACGATACCGGTCGTCGCGACCGAGGGGGATATTTCGCCGTCCGCTTCGAGCGCGCTCAGCGTGAGGGTGATGGCGTCGACGTCAGCGAGCCCCGAGAGGAACGCCGTCGCGTAGATCCCCGAATCGCCGAACCAGGAGTTGGCGGACTGCGAGACCAGAAGGACGATCGCGAAGACCGCGCCGAAAAACAGCGCCGGTCGGAGTCGAAACGGGTTCTTGAGGTCCGTTTCGACCGCCGGCTCTCTGGTCGATTGCCAGTATACGACGCCCGCGATGAGTATGCCGATACCAGTCATTACCCCGAGCGGAACGACGACTCGAGGGAGCAGTGACGGGTTGACGACGGCAATCTCGAGGAGTGCTCGCGGGAACATGACGATCGACGCGACGATGATCGAGAACGAGCTGATCTCGTAGAGATCGGGAGCTTCCCGCGTCCGTTCGGCCATCGAGACCGTCGTCGCGGTCGAGGAGACAAACCCGCCCAGAATCCCCGTCAGGGCGATCCCGCGTTCGGCTCCGACGACGCGGCCCAGAACGTAGGAAACGAAGCTCAGCCCGGTGACGAATCCGACCATGAGCCAGACGAATCGCGGGTTCAGTCCGTACAAGACGTCGAGCTCACGGTCAGGCAAGATGGGAAGGACCACGAAGACGACGAGAATGAATTTAAGCGACGCACGGCGTTCGTGTTCGTCGATCTGGTCGACGAGTCCGTGAATCGTCGGCTTCGCGGAGAGGAGGACGGTGACGATCCCGCCGACGACAATCGCAAAGAGCGCCCCGCGCTCGGAGTGGGCCGTCAACGCACCGAGGAGGACAGTGAGGATGGCTGCGGTCAACGTCGTGAGTCCAACGTCCCCTTCGGTCAGGATTTTCCCGGCGTAGGCGACGGTCAGGGGAAGCGCGATAGCGAGCACCGTAACGGGCAACAGTTCCGGAAAGAACGCCTGCACGATCGCACCGATGAGTGCAAAGAGCGGAAAGGTGCGGCTTCCCGCGAACGTGCCACCGGACTCCGCCTGTTCTCGTTCCAACCCGATGAGAGCACCGATACCGAAGGCGATGAGGAGGCGAAGGAGAAGCGAGTCGATAATCGGTTCTGCCATTCGCTGTCGTATTTCACCTACCCAGTTGTCAAACTTCGGGACTCGGGTGGCTCATACGGTCTACTGTAAGTCATTGTCGGTGGGACCGCAGGGCGGTCGCGGTCCCACCGGTAAATCGGTACAGCAAACCGTATCAGTCATCGAAACCCCGACTCCGATCGATCGACTCCCGTCGACCGCTGTGTCCGACTCGGGGCGGCTGCGGCCGATCGTCACCGCGACGGAGATCCGCCGGCCCCCACCAGCGCAAGACGACGAGGACGAGTACCGTTGTCACGACCGTCTGGTACCGGTCCGCCGCCGGCGAGAGCTCGAGGAGCTGCCCCGTCGCGTTCCCGGCGAAGTGAAACAGGATCACTGCGAGGACGCTACGATTCGCGTTGTTGTACAGCCAGGTATAGAGGACAGCGGCGACGAGGATGGTAAATGCGAACCACGTCGGCTCCGGCGAGTGATCCCAACTGCTGTAGTAGCCGATCATCAGGAACAGCGGTGCGTGCCAGGCCGCCCACGCGAGGCCGAGCATGAGACTGGCCGTTAGCGCGCTCCAGCGCAGTTGAAGCCGATCGAGCCAGTAGCCCCGCCAGCCGATCTCCTCGTGGAACGGGCCGAGCAAGAAGATCGTCGCCAGCGTTCCGGCGAGCGCGACCGGCTCGCCGAGCAGGTCTCGCAGGGGGGCCGCGCTCAACGGTTGTGTCGCCCCGTCGACGACGATCGCGACGCCGGCACCGGCCAGTGCGAGCGCCGGAAAGAGCCCGAGCATCACCAGTGCCCACCGGAGCGGAATCCGTCGTCCCTCGACGAGGCGTCGCCACAAGTCTTCCAGCCCGACCCGGCCACCGATCAGCCACGTCATAGCGACGCCGCCGATCGTGACGCCGAGCCCGCCGACGATCAGGAAGACGACTCCCGGGAACCGGAAAACGTGCCACTCGGCGAGAATCGGAACGCTCCACCAGCACCACGTCCAGCCGTGGGAAAAGAGCAAGAATCCCCAGATATCGAATCCGGATCCGTTCTCGAACGACGTTTCGCTGGTCATTGAATCCTCCCTCGCGAGGTGTCGCCGCGTTCCGTATCGCTGCCTCGGCCCTCCTGTTGTAGGGCCATACAAAAACGCTTGGTGGAAACGCGGGCGGACGCGGTTCGGCACGACTGGGACAGACCACCGACGCATCCAGGCTTCGATATATCGGCGTGATCCACGACGATGCCCGTTACTATAGTAGCCACTGCAAGTCACTGCACACCTGATCGCACGACAGCTGTGCGATCAGTGTGTAACTAGTTGCAGTTGTTACTATAGATTAATTCCTGTTTTCCCTTTCGATTCCATTGTTTTCAACCCCCCAAACCCCGGTTCACCGAAGGAAAACTGCAATGGTCGAGCCGTCCGAACTATCACTCATGCAAGCGCTCCCCATCGACGGCATCCTCGAGTCGCTCCGGATCGGGGTGGGATTCCTCTGGACGGCAGCGTGGGCGATCATCATGGGCCTGGTGATCACGAGCCTCGTCCAAGTGTACGTCTCCAAAGAGCGGATGGCAAGCGTTCTCGGGGAGGGGGACCTCGCCGGCCTCACGAAAGCGACGGCGTTCGGCGCGGCGAGCAGCGGCTGTAGCTTCGGTGCTGTAGCCATCGGCAAAGGGCTGTTCAAAAAGGGGGCACACGCGGTGAACTTCCTCGCTTTCATGTTCGCGTCGACGAACTTGATCGTCGAGCTCGGACTAATGATCCTGATTCTCCTGGGGTGGGAGTTCCTCCTCGCCGAACTCCTCGGTGGCCTCGTTCTCATCGCGGTGATGGCGGTCATCGTCCACCTAACGCTGCCGGAGACGCTCTTCGACGAGGTCCGGCGAACGCTCGAGGAACGCGATCGCGAATCGGGAACCACCGAGGATCCGACCTGTGGCATGGAGGGGAAAGACGAGTATTCGATCGCGACCGACGGGGGCGAGACGCTAACGTTCTGTTCCGAGGGATGCATGGAGACCTACCGTCAGCAAACCGCGAGTCGCGGCGGTTGGTACGCGGAACTCCGCTCGTGGGGCGGCTGGTACAAGGTCGGTAACCAGTACCGCAAGGAGTGGTCGATGATCTGGAAGGACGTTATCGCGGGGTTTCTCATCTCGGGATTCGTCATCGTGTTCGTCCCCCAGTGGGTCTGGAACGCGCTGTTCCTCGAGGGCGACGGGCTGCTCGTGACCGCAGAGAACGCGGTCATGGGCGTCGCCATCGCCGTCATCAGCTTCGTCGGGAGCATGGGTAACGTCCCGTTCGCGGTCGCCCTCTGGGGCGGTGGCATCAGCTTCGCCGGCGTCATCGCGTTCGTCTACGCCGACCTGATCACGATTCCCGTGTTGAACGTCTACCGGAAGTACTACGGCTGGCGGGTTATGCTGTACATTCTCGGCGTCTTCTTCGTGACGATGGCGTTTACGGGCTTTCTCATGGAACTGCTCTTCGATGCGCTCGGAATCGTCCCCAACCTGGCCGGTGGCGAGACGGCGACCGATCGGACGTACTTCGAACGCAACTACACCTTCTATCTCAACCTCATCGCGTTCGCACTCTCCGGGTTCCTCCTGTACGTCTACCGCCGTGGTCTCGGCGCTCCCGGAGAGTACCGCGATCCAGTCTGTGGAATGCGGACCGATGATACCGGACCGGCCGCGACGCACGACGGGACGACCTACTACTTCTGCTCGGAGACGTGCGCGGAGACGTTCGAGACGGATCCGGCAACGTACGCGACCGATCGGCCGATGGTTCACACTGACGGCGCTCACGACCACGACCATCACTGATCGAAAAACCGGATTCATACGACATCGACGCGTCGTCGCCGGCGTCGCCGGGTGCTCGATTTACCGAACGACCGTCACTGGAACCGGTGCGCGACGGACCACCCGTTCGGCTACGCTGCCGAGCAACACGCGTGAGACGCCCGATCGACCGTGACTGCCGAGGACGATCTGATCGACGTCGTTTTCGGACGCGAATTCGACGATGCCGCGAGACGGGCGACCGATGACAATCTCGGTCGTGACCGAGGCGTCGTGGTCGTCGGCGATCTCCCGCGCGGTCTCGAACAGCGTCTCGGCTTCTTCCTCCTCGAGTCCCATGAGCCGTTCGTAGTCGTAGGCCATCTCGCCGTGACGCATCACCAGTGACGGATTGATCACGTGTAATACCGTGATCTCGGCGTCCGGAAACGTCGTGATGGCGTGTTCGAGCGCTTCCCGAGCCGGGTCGGAGTCGTCGATCGGGACGAGTACTCGCATACGTGTCGGTCAACGGATGGGAGTATATACGTTGGGAGAAACCCCACTGGCGTGGAATCGGTCGGTCTGAGACGAACAGCGCGTCACGACTCGTCGCTCTCGCGACCCCGCCTCCCGCTCTGCTCCAGACGCGACGACGGGAGCGAACCGCGCCCGATTTCGGTGCCGTCTCATACGGTCTGCCGTACGTCAGTTCCGGCGCGACCTCGATCCAGCCTGCGGTCGCGCCGGCACATCGGTACGGTAAACCGTATCAGCCGGTCCACCGCCGGCGAACGTACAGTCCGAGAAAGACGAGCGCGAGACCCACGCTCCCAACTTCGAGGGGCAATTCGTGGAACGTCAGCACGGCGGCCGCGACGAACAAGGATCCGGCCACGATCGCGTAGCCGACTGCCGGATCGCCGCCGCTTGGCGGATCGACAGGATCGGTTCTGACGACGAGTTCACCCCGCTCGAGTTGGCCGAAGACGCTATCGAACCGGGCGGGGGCTCGCGCGAGCACCGGTGCCGATTCGCGGAGGTCAGCGCGGACGTCTTCGAACAGCGCCTCGAGTTCGCTCTCGATGATCCCGTAGTCGACGAGAAACGACCGCGTGGCGGCAATGAAGTCGAACTCCGGATCGAGCGTTCGACAGACGCCTTCGCCGACCGTTCCGACGCGGACGAGCAACATCACGTTCGGCGGGATACGAAACGGAAACTCGTGGAGCCGAGCGAACAACTCGGTGATGATCGCGCGCCAGGTGATGTCGGATCGCCCCTCGAGGTTCTCGATCAGCAGTTCGAGGACCTGTCGAGCCGCGACGCGATCGACCGTCGGCTCGAGGACCTCGAGCGCGATGAGCGTGTTCAAGAGCCCGTCGACGTCGCGACGGACGAGGGTGCGATAGAGACTCGTAATATCGTCTTGCTCTTGTGGACTCAGTCGCTGGCTCATCCCGTAATCGTAGATGACCAGCCGGCCCTCGTCGGTCACGGAGAGGTTGCCGGGGTGTGGATCGGCGTGGAACACGCCGTCGACGAGGCCCATTTTCAAATACGAACGGGCGATCAGCGTCGCCATGTCGGTCGGTTCGACGCCGACGTTCTCGAGAGCGCGGTCGTCGGTGACCTTCTCGCCGCGGACGTACTCCATCGCGACGACTCGCTCGGAGCACAGCTCCGGATGGACCGTCGGGATGACGACGCGATCCTGATCCGCGAAGTTGTCCTCGATCTCTGCCATGATCGACGCTTCGCGACCGAAATCCAGCTCCTGAAGGATGATGTTCTCGAAGTCGTCGGCGACGTTTTCGATCGAATATTGCTGGCGCTCATCGGCGAACGCCGCGAGTAGCGGCACGAATCCGCTGATGACTCGGAGGTCTCGTTCGATGCGGGAGACGATCCCCGGTCGGCGGACCTTCAGGGCGATCCGCTCGCCCTCGTACTCGGCGGTGTAGACGAACGCGAGCGACCCGCCGGCGACCGGCTCGAGCGTCTCGAGATCGAGGTCGTCGCCGAGTTCCGCCTCGACGACGGTCAGTGGGTCACCGCCCGCGTCCTCGGGTACCTCGTCTTGCAGCGACGCGAACGCTTCGACGTACGTCGGCGGAACGATGTCCGGGCGCGTCGACAGCACCTGCCCGACCTTGATAAACGCTGGTCCAAGCTCGAGCATCGTCTCGGTGAGCCGTTCGGCTCGATCGCGATGCACCGCCGTCGAAACGTGGCGGGACGGTCCGAACAACAGGAACCGCCGACGATCCCTGAGAAACGCGGTCACGAACGGCAGGAAGCGAACGAGTACCGTCAGGAACCGAAGGTAGTATCCCATCATCGTCGGTGGGTCATCCAGTTGCCGATCGCCCGATCGTTCATAGCCTATCTTCGAACACCGGGCACAAATACGTCAGTGATCCGGACGGCACCCGGTCGCCCCCGAATGACCGCCTCCGCGACCGTTACGAGCCGGGTTCGCGAGGGCTGTTCGCGGCGGTAAACCCCGAAAACGGACGTCGACGTGACGGTAGCGTTGACCGCCAGATCGGGGCACCCACCGCTACGGCGTCAGTCAGGGACGCTTCCGTCGATCGGGGCCCGTACGTTAGACCGCTTCTTTTCGTCCGCTGATCGTCTCGGGAACGAGTCGAAAGTCGTGAAACGGGATCTCGTCCCGCGGGCGATCGAACATATCGACCGTCGGGATGCTGACCGCCCACATCCGCTGGACGGCGGCCGACTCCTCGGGGAGTTCCGCTAACTCCTCGAGGGTACCCGTCGCGACGACGCTTCGCCATCCCGCATCGGTTTCGCCGTGGACGACGAACGACACCGGTCTCTCGACGAGGTCCGCCTTGGAACTTCCCGGCGGAAACGAGAGCCGAAAGTAGAAGTCGCCACTGTCCGCGTAATAGCCGTACGACACCGGTAACGACGTCGGCGACTCGTCCGCACCCGTCGCGAACGAGAGGACGCCGGTACCGCCGTCGCTGAGGAACTCGTTTCGTTCGTCCTCGGGCAACTGCACCCATCGAAGTCCGGTCATCATCCGTTGTCACCACTCGAACGGTAAAAAAACTCAGCCACAGATAGCCGGATTGTTCGACCGCGCACGGCCCGTTCGAACGTCCGCCTTCGTCCGCGTATGGGGTCAGTCGAGCCGCTATAGTAGCCACTGAACGTCACTGCACACCCGATCGAACAACGGCGTTGCGATTAGTGTGTAATTCGTTTCAGTGGCCACTATAGTGGCCGTTGGGCTGCGTAGTAAACGAAAACAGCGATTCGACCACCGTCTTTTCGGCCTTCCGGAGGTGCTGAGAGAACGTCGGGGGGGCAATCCCCAGCGAGTCGGCGACCGCCTCGCCGGACGCGTCGCGCGGCCACTCGAAGTATCCCCGATGATAGGCGGCTTCGAGGACCGCCTGCTGGCGGTCGGTGAGTTCCTCGGAGAGTGACTGCCGAAGCTCGCTCATCGAGTCATGAGAGCGGGGAAACTGGCGCTTGGCGAGCAGTTGGGCGGTCGGATACGTACCCTCGACCGCCTCAGTGATTGCGCTCACGTCCTCGCTTGGCGGGACATAGACTCGCAGATCGAAGTCGCCGTCCTCAAACAGAAGCTCCTCGACGAAGCCGCCTTCCGAGACCACGCCGGATTGAAGGGGGAACTCGGTGACCCGAACCTGAAATCTTATACTCTCTTCTTTCTCTTCCTCGGAACTCACAATCACTGGGCCCCAGTAGTGAGGGTGCTGTTCAGTCAGAGCGTCTATCGTCCCACGGGCGTCGGGAGTCATGGTGCCGTACATGAGGTAGCCCCCGTCGCTGGTCGCAACGACATCGTCGAGGGTGAATCGGCCATCGGCCGCCGCATCAACACCCATGGACTCGAGCACGGCCGGGACGTGGTACTCAAGTTCGATGATCTCATCGCTCATCAGCGCCTGCTTTCGTTCGGTGGCGGCGATCGCCTGACCGACGATCTCTCCAAGCTGGCCGAGCACTGCCTGCTCATGGTCTTCGAACGCGTTCGGTCGGTCGGTGTACACGTTCAACACGCCGGACACCATGTCATCATGTACGAGCGGAATCGCAGCTACTGAACGGATACCGTGAGTGTCGACGGGGTCGGCCAAGAGATCGCGTCCGGAATCGGTGTCGACCCCGTTCCTGACCTGTATCGTTCCCGTCCGAAACGCCCTCATCGTCGGCCCCTCGCTACGTTCATCCTTGGGGTCAATCGGGAGGGGACTCCCGTCGCGATTCCCCTCTACACTGCACGAGGTTCGGACGGTCATCGTCTGCGACATCCTGTCGACATCGCCGATACAGGCGTACTCGTAGGAATCCACGTCGGCAAAGGCCTCGCAGACGGTCCGTTCGATCTCCTCGCGCGTTGATTGCTCGATAACCAGGTTAGTGATCTCGTGGACGACGGTGTTGACGTGATTGAGTGCGGCCAGATGGTCCCGATTGCGCTGTGTTTCTCGTTCGGCTTTCACACGGTCGGTAATGTCGCGTCCTTCCGGGATGAGGTAGGCGATCTCGCCATGATCGTCGGTCACTGGCCGAATGGAGAAGTCGATAATAGCGGCCCGATTAGCGCCCTGTACTTCGAACTCCTGCCGGACAAACTCGCCGTCACGAGCGCGTTCGACCGCTTCTCTGACCTGCTCGGCTGCCTCGTCGTGCTGGGACCAAAACGCATTCCAGATCTTCTTTCCAACGACCTCCGCTCGGTCGAGCCCACCGAACGTCAGAGCGGACTCGTTGGCTTCGATGAGCGTGCCATCCGGTTCCAGAAGACCGGTGAACTGGTAGGTCTGATTGAAGACGGCGTCGTATCGGTGTTCGCGGTCCTTTCGTTCGGTGATATCCGCGTTAACGGCGGCCAAGTGTGCGATCTCGCCGGACTCGTCTTCCACCGGCGCGATCGTTTGCTCAACAATGTACCGATCACCATCCTTCGTGGTGTTGACGATTTCACCGCGCCACGTATCGCCCTTCAGGATCGTATTCCACAACTCTTCGTAAAAGCTCTGATCGTGCGCACCCGATTTCAGGAGCCGTGGCGTTTGCCCAATCGCTTCCTCGGCCGAATATCCTGTCGTCTCCTCGAACGCCGGATTCACATATTCGATCGTGCCATCCGTGTCGGTGTAAGAGATCGAATGGGCTGCTGCGTCGACGGCCTTGCGAAAGGTACGGAGTCGGCGTTCGCGCTCCCTCCGCTCGGTCATGTCACGCGTGACCTTCGCGTATCCTGTGAGGGTACCGTCATCGTAGATCGGTGTGATGACGACGTTCGCCCAGAACTCCGATCCATCGGCACGCACCCGCCAACCCTCATCCGTTACTGAGCCCTGGTTCGCTGCTTCGGAAAGGTTTTGTTCTGGCACGTCGGCTGCGCGATCGTCCTCGGTATAGAACGTCGAGAAGTGCTCGCCCAGAATCTCCGCTGGATTGTAGCCCTTGATGCGCTCAGCACCGCGATTCCAGGTTCGAACGTGCCCGTCGGGAGTAAGGAAAAATATCGCGTACTCTTTGACCGCATCGACCAACAACTCGAACGTCCGACGGTCGTCCTGCCGCCCTCGCTCGAATTGCTTCCGGACGGGGGTGTCGTCGATGTCGGATTCACCGGTGGCTGACCGGTCCTGTGCACTGGCGGATTGACCCGCCGTATTCGTCGTCGTTGACCGCCACCATACGCGGCCATTCGCACCGACTTTCTTGGTTTCGATCCGATCGTGGTCAACGAGGCGCGTTAGACGTTCGTAGGTGCTCCGGCGGCCGAGATCGAGGCGTTCCGCCACCTCGGTTGTCGTCTGCGGTGCTCCAGAACCGTCGAAGAGCACGAGTGTTTCTCGAAGCACCTTGGGTAACGAGGACGAAGTCACGACGGTGAATACTCCACACAGGTTTATAAAGACTCCAACGTTGGAGTGGTAGCATTCGCTAGACGTAAGTCGATTTAAAAGAGGTGCCTAAAATCTACAGCTACTAACAAGCATAAAAGGCGACGAGTAACTGAATACCGGGACGGATTGCGTTATCGCCTATATAGTTCTAGTGTGATATTACGGGTGACAAAATTCATAGTAGAGTTACCCAGTGAGACTATCTGGGGGGACCACTACAATGACTCAGTCCATACAATGTGAGAGAACGTGTACAAACGCGGAAACAAACCACTTGACGGAAAACGAGTACCACGAATTGCTCATGGCAGAGCCGAGAAGAATGGCGCTTAACATCTTGACGAACGCAACCACCCCTGTGGACCTCAAAGACCTGTCGGCGACGATTGCTGCACGAGAAAACGATGTGGAGGTTGCCGACGAAGAGACCGCTGAGCGTGTTGCATGCCACCTCCACCACTCTCACCTCCCAAAGATGGCTGACCTTGGGGTTATTGACTACAATCCGGACGCATCCCGCATTGAGTCGTGTCTCTGACGCCGTAATTCCAGACGGCTGGGGTTTCATTGCCCATCAGTATTGGTCACATTATTTCCGGTCTCGAGTACCGGGCTCGGTCCGCTGCCTCCCAGGTGACGAATTTGTAAGTGGTACTGATGGATTTATCGAGAGTGCTGAGCACGAAGGCAGTCGTCAGCAGTGCGGTAGTCGCAGGTCCGTTCATACGCTCTCTTTCACTTCCACACGGCCGTTAGACTCAGTGCAATACCCCGTTTCTGATCACTACTGACACCACTGGGTAACCGCTCTGGTAAACTGCGAACCGTGTACTCACTGGTGAAGATATTGTTGCACTGTGAGAACCGCTAGAGGGCTTTTGTTGACTGAGTTACAACGACCGCATATGGAAATACCAGTGAACCGCCTCGGCATCCTTGGTATTTTTGGGATCATAGGTGTGTGGACGAACGAACCCGCCTTTTACGCGCTCTTCGCCCTCTTTGCCTTGTTCGTCAGTGACCGGACGATATCCCTCCCGATTGGGGATACCGGCTGAAGAGACGAGGTACGTTCGATATTTCACACAGTCGCTTTCAGAATGAGTTCACAGAACTGCCTGGATCACGTTCGCGCCCGAAACGTGTCGCCGTACCGCTGCTTGAGCGCGAAAAACGCAGCCTCAATGTTTGACGCTGGTGAGAGGTGCCGTCGTCAAATGGGATGAACTCTCGAGCGCTATAGTATAGTAGGCACTGAAACGATTTACATACTGATCGCATTGTCCGCGGTTCTCGCTCACTACGTTCGCTCACGGCTCGCTCCGCTCACCGTTCGCATCCCCGCGGTTCTCGCTCACTGCGTTCGCTCACGGCTCGCTTTGCTCGCCGTTCGCATCCCCGCGGTTCTCGCTCACTACGTTCGCTCCGAACCGCGTTCGCTCCGAACCGCGTTCGCTCCGAACCGCGCTCGCTCCGAACCGCGTTCGCTCCGAACCGCGCTCGTGTCGTGCGATCAGGTGTGCAGTGACTTGCAGTGGCTACTATTTGCAGATGCTTGGCAAACTGGAAATGCTGATGATTCAGCCCGCTGAGCTGCGGAGAGCGATCGAAAAGCGACTCCTCATTCTTTTCGTCACGATGAAATCGCATCTCTGTGCGCAGGCTCTCTCGCGGTTCAATACCATCAAAAATCCACCAGACCAGATCTTTGCTCCCCTATAGTAGTCGTTGAAACGATTTACTCACCGCTTGCACTCGAGCGGCCAGCACCGTTCGTGCTGGCCGCTGATTCGCGAGCGGGAGTGCAATGACTTTCAACGACTACTATAGCCACTCTGAATGAGCGCCGTTTCCGGTTCTCCACCGCCGTAAGGGCATCATCAATCGGTGACATTCAGTCGGCTGAGAGGAGCGCACCGGTCCCGAAGCGGATTCGCCACTCACTCCGTCGGCGCCTCGAGCAGTTCGAACAGCGGGTCGAAGTCGTCGGGCAACTGATCGCGAATTTTCTCGAGGTTCCCCGCCGGGACATCGTCGGCGACGACGGTCATAACCTGCTGGGCGTGGTAGTTGGCGTCCGAGCTATCGACGCCGTCGCGTTCGGCGACCCGGTCGAGAAACTCCTGATAGTCGAAGCGCTGACCGTGTTCGGCCTCGGTCAGATAGCGATCGATCTCCATCGGGAGGGGGCTGGCGAGATCCGTCGCTTCCCCCTCCTGTATCCGTTCGCCGAGGGTCGTCAGGACGGCCCGGGTCGTTCGGACCGCGTGACCGAACTGGCCGTACTCGAGTCTGTGCTGAACCTGTCCGATGAATTTCTTGTAGTTCATTACGGTAGTACTCCGTGATCTTCCGCGAGCGCTCGGCGTCTATGCCGATGAGACGGACGAGTGGAAGCGGCCGCGATCGCCTCGAATCGACCACCGCTGTCGAAGCGGTATCGGAAACGGCGAGCTCGCAACCGTTAAACTGCCTGTGACTGCTGCGCTTGAACGTACCCCGCCCAGCCAGATAAAGGTAGTCGAGTGTCCCATCGCCGTTCTCGCCGCTGACCGGATAGTATTTTCACGCTCGGGAAAGTACGAGCGGTCGATGTCTCGTCACCTGCTCGTTCCCGTCGACGGATCGCCGTTATCCAGGCAAGCGCTCGAGTTCGCCCTCGAGGAGTACGACAACGCGTCGATCGTCGCGTTTCACGTCCTCGATCCGACGGACCCGGGGTACAGTTCCGCGACCGAGATAGACGTTCGAAACGAACCGCGACACGGCTCCGACGAGTGGTATGAGCGAGCGAACGAGGAAGAAAAGCGCATCTTCGAGGACGCCCGCGAGTTGGCGGCCGACTCCGATGCGGATCTCGAGACGGAACGCACGGTCGGCGACCCCGCGCGCGAGATCGTCGACTACGCCGAGGTCCACGAGATCGATCAGATCGTCATGGGCAGTCACGGTCGAACCGGCGCGACCCGGCTGCTGCTCGGGAGCGTCGCCGAGTTGGTCGTCCGCCGCTCCCCGGTGCCCGTCACGGTGGTTCGCGACGAAACCGAACGGTGAACCGGCTCGTCGCAGGCACTATCGGACGACAGTCACCGGAACGGAAGCGCGCCTGACCACGTGTTCGGCGGTGCTGCCCATCCGCACTTCGGCGGGCCCGCCCCGACCACGGCTTCCCATGACGATCTGGTCGGTTTCGGTGTCCCCGACCGCGGCTACGATCGTCTGCGCCGGCGAGCCGACTGCCGTCTCGATTTCGATCGTCGCTGTTCCGCCTTCGACGCTCTCGCGTGCTTCAGCGAGGAGTTCGGTCGCTACGGCGCGCTGTTCGTCGAGCCATTCGTCGGTCAGCGGTGGATGCCGGTCGCCCTCGGCCTCGGGCGTCGGCTCGAACGGGTCGATCGCGTGGAACAGTACGATCCTGGCGTCCGGAACGGTCTCGAGTGCGTACTCGAGCGCGGCCTGTGCGTGGGACGATCCGTCGTGTGGAACGAGAATCGATCTGGACATCTCGTGTCAGCCTTGGCGGGGAACCAAGGTAAAGCTGCCAGTGAATACAGGTACCGCTGGTACGCCGTGACGCGAGAAGAGCAGTCCGCTCGCGCGGAGGAGGGGATCACGCTTCGGCGTCGGCAGTCGCTTCGGGAACGATCAGAACGGGGGTCGATGCCGTTCGCACGACGCGATCCGCCGTACTCCCGAGTAAGGGTGCTGCGATCCCTGACCGCCCGGACCGTCCGAGAACGATCAGTTCGATATCCCGCTCGTCGGCGTAGTCGACGATCGTTCGGGCGGGCCGTCCGCGACGGACGGCGCCGGTCATGTCGGCGTCGTGGTCGGCAGCGGTCGCGACGACTTCGTCGACGAGTCGCTCTTTGGCACGCTCGAGGTCGGACACGAGTGCGGCGTCAAACCGCATCGGATCCGCCGTGACGTCGACGACCGCGAGGACGTGGACGATCGCGTCGGTTCCGTCAGCGAGGGACAACGCGAGGTCGAGCGCCGCCGAAGCGGCATCGCTCCCGTCGATCGGGACGAGGATCGTTCGCGGGGTCCCGTCATTGTGTTCCGTCGCCATTGTATCAGTGCGTGTATCTGACGATGACGACGGGGATCGGTGATCGTCGGACGACGTTCGCTGCGACGGCATCAGAACGCCGTCCACCCGCCGTCGATCGGGATGTTCGCCCCGGTGATGTACGACGCCTCGTCGGAGGCGAGGAACGACGCCATGGGCGCGATCTCCTCGGGTTGGCCGTGGCGATCCATCGGCGTTCGCTGCTTGAGCAAGTTATAGAACCGTTCGGACTCGAGCAGGTCTTCCGTCATCGGTGTTTCGACGAACCCCGGACAGATGCTGTTGACGCGAACGCCGCTGTCGGCGTAGTCGACCGCGACCTGCTGGGTGAAGTTCACGACGCCCCCTTTCGCCGCCGAGTAGGACGCGGCACCCTTGCCGCCGACCAGTCCGTAGATTGACCCGAGGTTGATGATACAGCCGTCGGACTCCTCGAGGTGCGGTATCGCCGCTTTCGTGCCGTGCATGACGCCGTCGAGGTTTGTCTCGATCACCGCCTCCCACTCCTCGAGTTCCATTTCCTCGACCGACGTCTCGCTCCCGATGCCGGCGTTGTTCACGATGACGTCGAGTCGTCCGTACTCGTCGACTGTCTTCTCGACGAGCGCTTCAACCTGATCGTACTCGCGCACGTTACAGCGTTCGAACCGACAGTCGAGTTCGTCGGCCGTCGCCGCCCCGGTCTCCTCGTCGACGTCCGCGATGACGACGGTCGCGCCGTCGTCGACGAACCGCTCGGCGATCGCCTTGCCGATACCGACTGCTCCGCCGGTCACGATCGTGATTTTGTCCTCGAGCATTGGACCACTTCCTACAGTCAGTACCGACAAAGCGGTTTGTATCGGTCTAATAACCTGTCTTTCACGATTCCGGACCAGTCTAGTCTGATCCGTTGCGAGAGAGATGAAGACCGGGAGCGTCGCAGGGGGAGGCGCATGACCGCACAGATTACGTGCACCGTCGGAGGAAACGATGCGAGTTGCGTCGTGAACGTCCTGCAGGCGGAGGTGGGTGAGTGTGCAGCAGTGGTTCGTTGACGTCGCCGAGGGCATCGACGACGGAGACCCGGACTCTCTCCTGCGAGGAGTGCGGGCAGACTGCGCTGCCGCCCCGGACATCCGTCCCGAGTGCAGGACGCGGCGCTCGAGATGACCCTCCGGTGGTCCCATCGCGACCACGTGTAGCAGCGCAATAGTTGCGTTTGGGAACGATTCGAGGGCGTAGTCAAGCGCCGTTCCGCTCGTTCTGACCCATCGATCGAGGCGAGGACGTTCTTTTCGTTCCGTTGAAGTAGTTGTTCCATCCGATTTTCTGTCGCCCAGTTCCCAAACGCCGGGAACGATCGGGCTACTTCTGTTGATTGGGATAGTACTCTCTGATAGAGGAACGGGCCAATGTTTGACTACTACGACAAGGTCATCGCAGGCATCGCGGGAAGTATTCTGGGGGGAATGCTGCTCGGAATCGTGACTGCCCTTGGGATGACGACCGGTCTCTTCGTCGGGACGCTCGTCGCGACGCTGCTGGTGTACGACGCGATGTTCCGGAACCCGCCGCTGCCGGCGACGGATCCGCGAGTTGCGGCGTCGATTGTCGTCTGGCACGCGGTCCTGTTCGCCGCGGCGTTCGCCGCATACGTCGGGTAGGATGCCCGCCACAAGTCTCGAGACGGACGACCGCGCGATACTCGTGCCGAGCGGACCGAACCCGCTGAATTGCGGTAGGTGGCAGACGACTGTCACGGACCACCACGAGAACCATCGATTCCGTCTCGAGGACTGCCTGTCCATACGTGTAAACTATTCGAGTATAAACTATTTAGCCGGTTTCGACATTGGTACCAGTGCCCGATGTACGACACGATACTCGTTCCGACCGACGGGAGTGACCCGGCGAACCGCGCTGTCGAACACGCGATGGAACTGGCAGATAGGTACGAAGCCGACATCCACGCGCTCTATTGCGTCGAGACACACCGGTACGGCGAACCTGCACTGAGTAGCACCGAAATTGTCCTCGAGCGACTCGAGGAAGAGGGTGCGGCGATGCTTGCTGAACTCGCCGATCGAGCGGACAACGTCGGCATCGACTGGACCAGTACCGTCTGCCACGGTCTGCCCTGGGAAGAGATCCACGAAAAAGCCGACGAGGTCGACGCCGACCTGATCGTGCTCGGCTATCAGGGGCAGAGCCACCAGCGCAGCAGCAAGATCGGGAGCGTCGCCGAACGGGTCGTTCGACACGCCGATCGGCCGGTGTTGACCGCCTAATGTCTCCCACGGCCGCGGCTGTGGGATTTCCCGCTGCGACTGCTGTGATCGAGCGACCCGGATCGGGTGGGGTTGCACCGGCGAAGTCCCGTTACGACCGCGCTCGCGTTCTCGTCTAGATTCACGATCGATCCCCGAATTTCGAGTCACACAGATCGTCTGGGATGTCTCGAGTACTCGGTCTCCGTGAGTTCGATGCCTCCGACAGTGACGGAACTGGTCGCTCGAGTGACTCTTTCGGTCAGCGGACGGTATATCGATTCGAGTCGCGTTACCCGCAGCGTAGGCCCCCCCGAAATCCGGGTCAGTGACCGTGGTCATCGCGCTCGTCTCCGGTTGGCGCCGAGCGCGTCCCGTTCCGTCAGTCAGTCAGTCCGGTATACGGATCGAATCCGCCGATGTACACGGCCCATAATAGCAATTATGTGAATATTACCAGACGTTTTCGATCGTCTCGGCGCCCATTCGACATTACCCACCGTATATCGGGAATCAGCCACTAATTTTACAATTGTATTGCCGTAAACGATTTCGTCGGTACTATCTCATTTTGGCAGTAACAAGTAGCCTACAAATAGTATTGTTTACACTACGGACTCGTGTTTGCTGCCGGAACGATAGAGCCCGCTTACGGCGACCGGCCGAACGTCCGCGAACCGGTATCGGTCCGGCAATTCCAGCGAGAGACGTGAACGGATCGCCACCGGACGAATACTGGCCCACGAAGTTATTGATCAGGGGGTGGAGAGAGGACGTATGACGTTCGTCGTCCCATTCGATGGATCGAATCTCGCCGAAGCCGCCCTCGTCAGGGCCGTCGAGTACGGTACCGCCCTCCAGGAAGACGTCGCGGCCGTGACCGTCGTCCCGGAACGAAAGGGATACGCACGCCAGAAGGGGTGGATCGAGGAGGGCGAAGCGTACGATGTCGAGGCAGTCGTCGAGTCCCTTCGAGAACGGGTTCGGAGCCTCGCGCCGGACGCCTCGTTCGAATACGAGCGCATTCGGGAGTTCCCGCCGGAAGCGCAACTCGCCGAACACGTCGAACGACTGGCCAGAGCGCACGATCCGAGCGTCGTCTTCCTCGGCAGTGAGAACGTCGGCCGCGTCGTGACCCCCTTGACGAGCGTCGGCGTTCACGTCGCCGCCGAAGAGACATACGACGTCTTTATCGTCCGACACGCCGGACCACCCAAGGTCGACACAGTCGAACCCCACGCCGACTTCTACCGAGCTGACGACGCGAACGGAGGGTGAGAGACGGCATGCCGAAATCGGAACCGTTCGAACGGCACGCGGACCGATACGACGACTGGTTCGAGGCGAATCCTGACGCCTATCGATCCGAAGTCGAAGCGCTTCGGCGGCTGCTCCCGGAGCCGGGATTCGGCGTCGAGATTGGCGTCGGTAGCGGCCGGTTCGCATCACCCCTCGGAATGCAGGTCGGTGTCGACCCCGCCAGCGAGATGTTGGCCCACGCTCGCGATCGCGGTATCGATGTCGTCAAAGGCGTCGCCGAAGCGCTCCCGTTTCCGGCTGACACGTTCGACACCGCGCTGATCGTGACGACGATCTGCTTCGTCGACGACATCTCCCGGACGATAACCGAAGCCCGGCGGGTGCTCCGTCCCGACGGCTCGCTCGTCATCGGATACATCGACGAAGACAGTCCCGTCGGACGACGCTACCGCGAGGAAAAGGACGACAACCCGTTCTATCGGGACGCGGAGTTCGTCTCGACGGACGAACTCGTCGACAAACTCGAGGGCGCGGGGTTCTCCGACTTCGAGTTCGTCCAGACGATCTACCAGTGGCCAACGGAAATCAACGGCCTCGAACCGATCGACGAGGGCTACGGCGAGGGCTCGTTCGTCGGAATCGAAGCGGTTCGATAGCGGGGAACTGCTCCACCGTTCTCGTTCGACGCTGGCCAGTTCGTTCCGGGATCGTTCGGACGGGAGCAGGTGGACCGAACTCCTGCTCGTGCGACTCCGCAGTGTCGGGCGATCGGACGGTGCGGTACTCGCCTGCGCTCGGCGGGCCGTCGTCACTCGGTGTCCTCTGGGGTGGTGTCGACGCCGACCGCTTCGTTGATCGGGCATTTCTGGGTCGTTCCGGTCACGAGGAGCACGGCGGCAACGACGAGCGCAATCACTCCGGTAACGGCGCCGATGGCCCAGTACCCGGTAAGTGCCGCAATGCCTGCGATCGTTAGCACTAGTCCGATGACGATACGGCCAGTACGGTCGATTCCGCCGACGTTCTTGTCCATACAGTGAATAGTAACACGACCGCCACGCATGAATATTGTTGTCTATTCCCACGCACCAGGAAAACCGTCCGCAGGGTTCTCTCGACACCGAGATCCGGTTCGTGAGACCGGTCGCGGACAGGTGTTCCTCCCTGACAAAAACGGGGTCGGCCGCGTCACCGCTCGGCCGAGCGAACGGTCAGAACGGGCATTGACGCGGTTCGACGGACGCGCTCGGCGACGCTACCCGGACCCAGCCGATTGACACCGCGACGTCCGTGTGTTCCGATCGCGACGAGAATCGCGTTCGCGTCGTCAGCGGACGATCGACTCTCGTCACGGATGCGCCGACGGCGACTTCGATTTCGCCGCCATCACGGTTCTCATCTGGTACGACAACGAGTACGGCTTCTCGACGCAGATGCTCGATCTCGCACGGTACGTCGCGTCCGCAACCGAGTCCATCGGTATCGATCCGTCGCTCGCGTGCTGAGACTACCGACCGGATGTCTCCCCACGGCGGTGTAACGTCGACAGGACGAGGACCGTCACGGTTCCGTGACGGTGACGGCGACGGGCGAGAAGATATTTCGGGGTCGCTGTGGAACGACTGCGGACACGCGATGGCCATGCTAACGACCGGCGCGTTGCTCGTCTTTCTGATTATCGCTGCCGCGCTCGTGCTGTTCGTTACCGAGCCGGTTCCCATCGACGTCACCGCCATCGGGATCATGGTTTGCCTGATGATACTCGGTCCGTGGACCGGCGTCTCCCCGAGCGACGGCGTCGCCGGATTCTCGAACCCCGCGACGATCACGATTCTCTCGATGATGATCCTGAGCGAGGGCGTCCGGCGAACCGGTCTCATTCAACGTCTCGAGACGACCGTCGCGGCCTACACCGGCACGAACGAACGCAAGCAGCTCGCGGCGACCGTCGGGATCGTCGGTCCCCTGTCAGGACTGATCAACAACACGGCGGCGGTCGCCGTGTTAGTGCCGATGGTGAACGATCTGGCTCACGAGAACGGGACCTCCCCGTCGAAGCTCCTCTTGCCGCTGTCGTACGCGTCGATGTTCGGTGGTATGCTCACCCTCATCGGAACGTCCACGAATCTGGTCGCGAGTAGCCTCTCGGCGGAGTACCTCGGTCGCCCCTTCTCGATGTTCGAGTTTACCAAACTCGGCGTCGTCGTCTTCCTGGTCGGGGCGGCGTACTTGCTCACGGTCGGCTACTGGCTCGCGCCATCGCACGTCACGCCGCGAAGCGAGCGAGCGACGACGGCGCGGGAGGAGTATCTCACGGAACTCGTCGTTCGCCAGGACTCGCCCGCGGTCGGACTAACTATCCGAGAAGCCCTCGAGGAGGTCGATCACGAGGCCGACGTCACCCAACTCATTCGAGACGGCCGGTACGTCTCCAATCCGCCGCTGTCGACGGAGATCCAGAGTGACGACGTCTACACCGTTCGGCTCACCAACGGCGGGCTGCAGACGCTGATCAACATCGAGGGGATCGATCTCGTCCCCGGCGTGACGACCGAAGCCGACCTCGACTCGCTCGCGCCGGAACAGACGCTCGTCGAGATCGTCCTCACGGCGGGGTCGAACCTGATCGGCGAGACGATCGAGTCGGCCCGCTTTTCCGACGCCTATCACGCTCGCGTGCTCGCCGTTCGACGCGGCGGCAGGATCACCCACGAACGGCTCTCCGAGTTTACCTTTCGACCCGGTGACGCGCTCCTGATCGAGTCCGAGGCGGAGACGGTCGACCGCCTCGCCGACGATCCGAACGTCATCGTCGCCGGCGATCTCGACCTCCAGCAGTTCCGGAGTTCGAAGCTGCCAGTCGCCATCGGCGTCGTCCTCGTTGTCGTGGGTCTGGCCGCGGTCGGCCTGCTCCCGATTATGGTCGCCGCCCTGGCCGGCGTCGTCACGATGCTCGCCGCGGGCGTCATCAAACCCGCCGAGGCGTACGAGGCCGTCCAGTGGGACATCATTTTCCTGCTCGCCGGCGTCATCCCACTGGGAAACGCGATGGCTGAAACGGGCGGCGCGGACATTCTCGGCGCGCTCGTCGTCTCGAGTGCGGACGTCCTGCCGGCGGTCGGCGTTCTCGGCCTGTTCTACCTGCTGACAGCACTGATGACCAACGTCGTCAGCAACCAGGCGAGCGTCGTGTTGCTCGTCCCGGTAGCGGTCGACGTCGCCGGGCGGTTGGGCGCCAACGCCTTCGCGTTCGTCCTCGCGGTGACGTTCGCCGCCAGCACCGCGTTTATGACGCCGGTCGGCTACCAGACCAACCTCTTCGTCTACGGACCGGGAAAGTACCAGTTCAGCGACTTCATCCGCGTGGGTGGACCGCTCCAGCTCTTGCTCGTCGTCGTGACGACGGGAGGTATCGTCTTCTTCTGGGGCCTCTGATCGGTCGAGGGCTGTGTCATCCGCTCGCTCCTCGAGACAGCCGATACCACGTACACCCCGTTACAGTACGCCGGTGCAACAAATTCGTACACCTCTGCCAGCGTTTCGAACCGTCGACGACCTCGATACCGGCCAGCGGCTGCTGGTGCGTATCGACGTGAACGCGCCCGTCGAAGCGAGTGCCGGCCGAGACGACCGCCGGTTCGACCGCCACGCCGAGACGATCCGAGAGCAACTCGACGATGACCACGCGCTCGACGGCCTCGAGGTTCAGCCGGCCGACCCCGAGAGCTATAGTAACAACTGCAACTAGTTACACACTGATCGCACAGTCCGCGGTTCTCGCCTTTCAGGCTCCGAACCGCGCTGCTGTCGTGCGATCAGGTGTGCAGTGACTTGCAGTGGCTACTATACGTCGGTCGGTTCGTCTCGGACCTCGGCGTCTCGGAGGGGATCGATCGTCGCGCTCGCGAACTCCTCCGGGTCGCCAAGGACGAAGAAGTTCACGTCGGCAAGAGTCCGGTCGGACTCGCCGCCGCGGCCGTCTACGCGGCGACGCTCGAGGCCGACGAAGACGTTACCCAATCGGACGTGAGCGACGTGGCCGACATCAGTGAGGTCACCATCCGGAACCGGTACCAGGAACTGCTCGAGGCCGACGAACGCTCGGGTGCGGAACGGTAGTGACGGGACCGCACTCGTCGATATGGCGGTATCCGACACGTAAATGAGGTGTTCACCTCATTTCGCCGGGATAGTCGCCGCTCGATTCGATCTCCTGAATCTCCGTTGGCGAGAAGTATCGGACGATGTGAACGTCGTACTCGGCGTCTTTGGCGACGTTACCCGCGACGCTCGTGACCGGTGTGACGATCTGGCCCGCGTTGTCGCTTCCGAGGAAAACGACAGACGGAACCTCCTCGTCGGCGACTCGCTGGATCTCGGTCGAGATACGTTCGGGACTCGACGTAGGTGATCGTTCGTATCGGAACGACGCTTCGGGAGCGATGTTGACGACCTGTTTGTGGACGAAACTCGCGACGGTCTGAACGTCGAACGCTTCGTCCGCTTCCACCCAGTTCTTGTCTCTGGAGTAGCCCTCGTCGTCTTCAGGGATGACAGTAACCGCGACGATGTCCGCATCGAGCGCCGCGGCGTACTCTGTCGCGCGGGCTAGCGCTGCGTCCGCGAGATACGAGCCGTCGTAGGGGACGAGAAACGTCACGTCGACCCCCGCGTCTGGACGTCGGTCTTTGTTCCCTCGAGAGCGGTCGGTTCCGCCTTGGGTAAGGTGACCGTGAGGACGCCGTTCTCGCACGTCGCCTCGACGGCGTCTTCGTCGACCGGTTCCGAGAGTCGGACGGACCGGTGCATGGCCCGTCGCGCGCGTTCGCTCTGCAGGTAGTGCTCGTCCGCATCGTGCTCCGCTCGTTCGTGCTCGGCGGTACTGTGTAACGTGTCGCCCGAGAGCCGAAGGTTGATATCGTCGCTTTCGAGTCCCGGCAGGTCGGCCGACACGACGAACTCGTCGCCGCGATCGGCAATATCGACGTCGAGTCGGGAGGTGGCGATACCTGTTTTCGGAACGTCGAGCTGTTCCCCGTCCCACACGTCTCCCATCGCTTCGAACTGTCGTTGGAGATTCTCGAACTGTCGCTCGAGACTCCTGAACGGATTTCGTTCCATGCTGCTACTCTGGGTGGGAAACCGCCCCGCCTTTCGACTCCGACGAACCCGTATATAAAGGTTTCACAGCCTCCGCTGCGAGTCGACGGTGTCGTTGTCCGCCAAGCAGCGCGTATCACTGGTCCGATGAACGGTTGCCGAACGGTAACAGGTACAGCGGTTCGAGCGGCGCCGGCAGGTCGAGCGCGTCGGTGACGTCGTCGTCCACGAACGCCCCGACGGGACAGCTCCCGAGCCCGCGGGACTCGCCGACGAGGTGGACGTTCTCCGCGACGTGTCCGGCTTCCATGTGGACGTACCGGTCGCCGTGTTCCGGATACTGCCCGCGCGTTCGATCGTAGTCCGCGGTCAGGACGATCGTCGCCGGTGCATCCCGAACCACCTCCTGGCCCATGGCCGCCCGCACGAGGTCGTCGTAGACTGCACGTTCCCGTTCCAGTTCGAGGGCGTGATCCCCAGGCTGATATCGATACAGGCCTGCCTCCAGTTCGTCAACCCCGGTCGCCGAACTCGCGAGGAAGACGACGAGCGGATACGTCGCCCCGGCGCTCGGGGCGGCTCGCATTTCGACCCCGTCGCGCTGGTGTGTGACCCCCTGTGCGGCCCACAGTAACTGTGCCAC
Source organism: Natrinema sp. H-ect4 (assembly GCF_041894845.1). NCBI lineage: Archaea > Methanobacteriati > Methanobacteriota > Halobacteria > Halobacteriales > Natrialbaceae > Natrinema > Natrinema sp. H-ect4. The sequence goes on along the minus strand of NZ_JBHDYC010000008.1, from coordinate 147,866 downwards.
GTCCTCGAGTTCGACCGGGGTTCGAGCGAACGACCGACGACTTTCCCTGGTCGCGATCGCTCGCTCGACGCTCGTCGAACCGGCCGTTTCGGGCTCCGAGAGTTCGATCGGATCCATAGCCTCCGTACTTCGGCGGCACAGAAAATGCCCTCCCTTCGGCGCCGAAGCGTCGTTACCCCCGCCCCTTTGTCTTTTTGTCTTGGGGATAGAACGAACGCTATGGTCGTCGAACACGGCTCGCGCGTCAAGATCGCGTTCACTGCGACGTACCCCGACGGCGAACGCTTCGATACCTCCTCTCGAGAAGTGGCGGCCGAACACGGCGTCGACGCCGACAAGCGGTTCCGACCGGTCGTGCTGGAGATCGGTGCGGAGCCGGGGATCGAGTCGCTCTAAAAGGGGCTGCTCGGCAGCGAAGAGGGCGAGCGCGAGACCGTCGACGTGCCACACGAAGACCTTCAGCTCATCTACGATCGGTCCGAGTTCGAATCGATGGTCGAAGAGTCGGCCGAAGTCGGCGCGGAGATCCACGCAAAGACAGGGCTGCTGGGCGAGGTCGTCGCCGTCGATGAGGAATCGGTGACGGTGGACTTCGACCCGGAGCGTGCAGGGCAGACGCTGACCTTCGAGGTCGAGGTGCTCGAGATCGAGTAGGTGGCGGGCCCGTTCCGGATTCCGACCGAGGCGCTTTCAGTAGCGCGGACCCGGGAGCCTGCCGTCAACGGCGACGTAATCGCATTCGCCCGCACACTCCTCCTTGCGGGGCGTCTCGCCGAGTACCTGCTCGGACTTGGCCCCGCTCCGGAAGACGGTGATTCCCTTGACCTCGAGTTCCCGTGCGGTGAGGAAGACATCTTTTACGTCCTCGACGGACGCCGATTGGGGCAGGTTTATCGTTTTGCTCACCGCGTTGTCGACGTGCTCCTGGAACGCCGCCTGGATACGAAGGTGGCCGTCTGCGGGCACGTCGTGGGCCGTGTGAAACAGCGGCTTCACGTCGTCGGGAACCGCCGCGACGTTCTGGATCGTGGTCCGATCGCAGAGGTCGCTCATGAGCTCCTCGGCATAGAACCCGCGCTCTTTCGCGAGCTCGACGAACCGGTCGTTGACAATCTCGAGTCCCCCCATCACCTGCTTCGTGTAGGCCACGTTGTAGATCGGTTCGATACTGGCCGAGCACCCCGCGATGAGCGAAATCGTCCCCGTGGGGGCGATCGTGGTGGTCGTGGCGTTGCGGGCCGGCTCCTCGAGGATGGAGTCCTCCCACTCGGGGAACGGTCCGCGCTCGTCGGCCAATCGTTCGGAGGCGCCCCGTGATTCGTCGCGGATGAACGCCATCAGCTCGCCCGCGAACTCGACGGACTCCCGGGAGTAGTAGGGGATCTCGAGATCGACGAGCATGTCGTGAAAGCCCATCACACCGAGTCCCACCTTGCGGGTCTCGGCCATCCGCTCCTCGATCTCGGGGACCGGGAACTCGGACTGCTCGATCGCGTTGTCCAGAAATCGGACGCCGAGGCGAGCGGTCTCGCGGAGTTTCTCCCAGTCGACCTCGCCGCCGTCAGTGTGGCCGGCGAGGTTGATCGAGCCGAGAACGCAGGCCTCGTAGGGACGCAGCGGAACCTCTCCACAAGGATTCGTCGCCTCGAGACGACCGAGGTGAGGCGTCGGATTGTGCTCGTTGATCGTCTCGAGAAAGAGCAGTCCGGGATCGCCGGTCTCCCAGGCCGTTTCGGCGATCAAGTCGAGGACATCGTCGGGATCCGCCTGTCCCACAACCTCGTCCGTCCGCGGGTTGACGAGATCGTACGGCTCGCCCTCGTCGTGGGCCTCCCAAAACGTCGCGTCCGTCGCCACCGAGAGGTTGAAGTTCCGGAAGGCATCCGTCCCTTCCTTGGCGGTGACGAACGGTTCGACGTCGGGATGGGTCGCGTCGAGGATTCCCATGTTCGCGCCGCGTCGCCGACCACCTTGCTTGATCTGTTCGGTGGCCGCGTCGAAAATTTGCATGAAGCTCACCGGTCCCGACGCCACGCCGCTCGTCTTCTTGACGACATCTCCCTCGGGCCGGAGATTCGAGAACGAGAACCCGGTGCCGCCGCCGCTCTGGTGGACGAGCGCGGCCTGTTTGAGCGCGGTGAAGATCGACTCCAGCGAGTCTTCGACGGGCAGGACGAAGCAGGCGGCGAGTTGCCCGAGTTCCGTCCCGGCGTTCATGAGCGTCGGAGAGTTCGGAAGGAACTCGAGGGCCGTCATCGCTTCGTAGAACTCCTGTTCGGTCGCTTCGACATCCCCGCCGAACTGTCCCTCGGCCCGTGCGAGCGTTTCCGCCACGCGACGGAACAGTTCTGCCGGCGTCTCGACGACGTTCCCGTTCTCGTCCCGCCGGAGGTATCGTCGGCGGAGAACCGTCTTGGCGACGGTGTCGAGCGATTCCATAGGTTTCCTTCGGCGTGCAAATACAAAGAAATGTCCTCCCCGGTTTCCGGTTGCCGTCCGACGTTCTGCCGTGCATTACGTCGTCCTTCGTTTGATTCGGACACCGGGGACAGTCACGATCGGCCACTCTCGAAACGAGTCCACCGCGTGGAATCCACGTACCGATCACGAACGGGACCGGTGTGGGAACACGCTGACGAGGGTTTCACCGGACAGACCGCCGCGGCGGTCAGCGGCGAAGTTCCGCCCGTCGAGCGGTGTCTGGAGTGGGACGAAGAGACGATCGAGAACACGACGGAGAACGCTGAAGAAAGCCTAGAATAGCTGATATACGAAAAGACGATTGCGCTCTTCGTGATACAGCTGCTATGGTCGAAACGGAGTGGCCGAAACTCGGTGGAACGAAATTACAGTACAGCGACCACACGTGGGAGCTCACCGGTACGGTCGAGATCGCGGAAACCGGTGACGTGCTGGCGGTCGAAGCGAAGCAAGTGGACGACGTCCGCGGGCGGAAGGCCAACCTTCGGTTTGGCCTTCAATACGGCACTCCTTCCCTGAACCCGGGCAATCTCGGGTCCCACTTCGACAGGCTCGAACGAGAGGGCGACAGGCAGTATCTCGTCGTCAAAACGGAGCCCCAGACCTATCGATACGAACTCCGCGGACTCGAGTACGAGTGACTGATACCACGCGGTAAACGCTGTCTCCTGTCGGACACCCGGCGGCGAACGCTCGATCGGGTACCGATTTCTGCGAGCGTCGGTGAGCGCACTGAGTGTCCGTCGCGAATAGGCGAGACTATTTCACCGTGTTCGTGGTACCGACTCTTCCCGGAACGAGAGCACGGCGCTTGCGACGAGCGAGACGGGAACCGGAACGGAGCCTCGACGCGGTAACGATCACGGTCGAGGCGCAGGCGGTTCTTCAGGCCGGGAGGGATCGCTCCGTGACCGAAGACGAACGCCATCAGACAAGACAATGAACGACATTCGAGACAGAACATCGTGGCGAGAATCCACCGATATCGAGACAGCCGTTTCCGACGTTCGGTCGGCTGGACAGAAACTGGACGACCCGGACGACCTCGATCGACTCGTCGAGCGATTCGGCGACAGAAAATACGTCCTGATCGGGGAAGCCTCCCACGGGACGTCGGAGTTCTATCGGTGGCGATCGCGACTGACTGCCAGACTCATCCAGGAGCAGGAGTTCTCGTTCGTCGCCGTCGAGGGCGACTGGACGGACTGTTACGAGGCCAATCGATACGTCAAGGACCTCCCGGGGTCCCCTGAGACTAGCCGCGAGGTCCTGGAAACCTTCGACCGGTGGCCGAACTGGATGTGGGCCAACTGGGAAGTACTCGAGTTCCTCGACTGGCTGGCGGTACACAACCAACTCCTCGACGAGGACGACCGAATCGGCTTCTTCGGACTCGACGTTTACAGCCTGTTCGAGTCGCTGGAAGCGGTCGTCGACTATCTCGAGGACGTGGACCCGGACGCCGCAGCCGAAGCGAGGGAGGCGTACCGGTGTTTCGAACCGTACGGCGAGGACGCCCAGGAGTACGCCCAAGCGCTCAGGATGGTCCCCGAGACCTGCGAGGACGAGGTCATCGATACGTTGACGCAACTTCAGGCGGCTGCCCCGGCGTACGACCACGGTCGAGACGACTATTTCAACGCCGAACAGAACGCACTCGTCGCGAAAAACGCCGAACAGTACTACCGAGAGATGGCTCGAGGCAACACTGATTCGTGGAACGTCCGGGACCGACACATGGTCGAGACGCTCGAGCGCCTCCAGAGTCATCACGGCTCGGATTCCAAAGGAATCATCTGGGCACACAACACGCACGTCGGCGACGCTCGGGCGACGGATATGGAACAACGAGGACGGCTCAACATCGGCCAACTCGTTCGACAACACGAGGGTCGGTCGGAAACGGCGTTGATCGGCATGGGAACGTATCGCGGGACCGTCATCGCCGCGGAGTCGTGGAACGCGCCGATGGAGGAGATGACAGTTCCGCCAGCACAGGACGGGAGCTACGAACATGTCTTCGATCGGGCCGGCGGGCACGATCAGTTCTTGGTGACTGACGATCTTGACGACGACGCAGCACTCGGCCAGCCCCGTGGGAATCGCGCTATCGGCGTCGTGTACCATCCCGACCGCGAATCCGGAACCTACGTGCCGACCGTCCTTCCCGATCGCTACGACGCGTTCATCCACCTCGACGAAACGAGTGCGCTCCATCCGCTCGCCCAGCACGCCGACCGAACGCACGTCCCGGACCTCTATCCGTGGGGACTGTGACCCGATAGGTCCCGATTTCGCTCGCGACAGTGCAGCAGATCGCGAGGAATCTCGCTGTAGGCACCGGATAGAACTACCCGTGTCGCGGTGGTCGGGAGCCGTAGCCGAACAAGACGGTGATTTCGCACCATGGACGATCAAGAATTCATCACGACCGTTCGCCGACGGGCGAACCTCGAGTCGGACCAGTCGCCCGAACGGTGACAACGGCAACGCTCCCGACGTTCTCCTCTCGCATCCGATCTGCAACGGTGGTTATGCTGTCGGCTCGAGCGGCCGTTACGACATCTGTCGCGGCGATTTCTTTGACGATTTCCATTGCTTCAAACCTGAGACAGCACAGGCACCATACAAGCTTATACCCATCAATTATACTACTAACTGGCATGGTTGGCCGAGAGTGTCATTTCCCGTCTTCACCCGACGAGACATCATCCATCCGCGTGGGTGGGTCCAGAGTCCCCCGGCCGATCGGACGTGGCCTTCCCCCAGTCGATCGGCTGCGCCAGAACGGGGTATTATTTAATTGGCCGTCGGACGGGGCTCCATGACACTCGTCGCCGTCGACTTCGAGACGCTGTCCCAGTCAGATCTGTCGGTCCTCCTCGGCCAGGAGGCCGACGTCGAGAGCGAGATTCGCGGCCTCCTCGAGCAGGGGCTTCGTGACGAGATCGACTTCGCGACGAGCCTTCGACACCGAGTCTCGTTGCTCGAGGGGATGCCGGCAGACCAGGTCGAAACAGCGTTCGAGCGGTGCCAGTTGCGCGACGGCGCCGCCGAGTTGATCGCGGACTTGCGACGATCGGATGTCTCCGTGGCGATCATCACGGGTAGTTTCGAACGAGGCGTCGAGACGGCACTCGAGCGCGCCGATATCGCGGTCGATCACCTCGTCGCGAACCGGCTCGTGCTGGAAAACGGGGCACTGACAGGCGAAGTTGACGGTCCGCTGCTCGAGGACGAAAAGGACCGTCCCCTCGGAGAGCTCGCCGTCGCTGAGGATGTCGACCTCGACAGAACGATTGCCGTCGGCAGTGGGAGCACCGATCTGCCGATGCTCCGGGCTGCCGGGACCGCTGTCGGATTCGAGCCGGAACCGGTCGTCGAGCAGTACTCTGATGAGGTCGTGACGTCGATACGGAAACTCCGCCTCTACTTCGAACAGCACGACGTTATTGACGCGGACGGTCCCGAATCCTGATCAAAAAGGCGCTCCCGTGGCGAGGCCGAAACCGATTCTCGAGTGCGAAGCGCTGTCGGGCTCCCCTCCTTCAGCGTCTCGTCGAATCAGTCGTCCCACGGCTCGACGTCCGCCGACCAGACACACTCCTCGAACTCCGTTGTGTGAGTTCGACAACCCACGGGGAGTACTCCCAGCGGGCGTCGTTGAGCTTCTTTCGTGTCGTCGCATCGAGTGTCTCCTCTCCTGCATTTTCGAGCGAGACGTTCGCCCGTCCCTCCAGTCGACTCTCGCGCTCGAGGATGGGGCGCTGTTTACGGCTGGGACTGTGACGATCCTGCGGTTCCCGGTATGGACGGCTCGATCCGACGAGATTACTGTTCTACCGGTGTGTCGGCCCGCCGAAGTCACGAGATAGCACGATGGCGTGTGGCAGGTACGTCACTCGATGAGCGAACAAACTCGACCGGTAACTCACGTTCTCAGCTCGATCGAGGGGTCCGACGAGGCGTTCGGCGCACTGGCGTACAGTTTCCGGCGTTTCCCGACGCGGCTCACACCGCGCGACGCGTGATCAGTCCGATAGTTGACTTCCGGCGAATACGACACGTCAACCGGCACGCCATTACCGATGCGGGCGGAAACGAACGCCGACTCGACCCCGTATTTCAGTTTAGATTCTCGGCGAACCAGTCGGCCGCCACGTCGGCGACTTCCTCGAGTTCCCCCTCGCCCTCGAAGAGGTGCCCCGCACCCTCGACGACGTGAAGGTCCTTCTCGCAACGGAGTTCCTCGAGGGCATCGCGATTGAGTTCGAGCACTTGCGTGTCGTTCCCGCCGACGATGAACAAGGACGGTGCCTGGACCTCGTCAAGCAGCTCGGACGCCATGTCGACGCGACCGCCGCGCGAGACGACGGCGTCGACATCGCCCCCCAAGCGCGCGGCTGCCCGGAGCGCGGACGCGGCGCCCGTGCTGGATCCGAAGTAGCCGATTTTCGCGTTCGGAACGTCCTCGCGATTCCACAGCCACTCGGTAACCGCCACGAGGCGGTCCGTCAACAGCGGGATATCGAAGCGGTTCTCTCTGACCCGATCTTCCTCCTCGGTGAGGAGGTCAAACAGCAGGGTGCCGAGGCCTCGATCTCGGATGACCTCCGCGACGAAGTTGTTGCGGGGACTCTTTCGACTGGATCCACTCCCGTGAGCGAAGACGACCACCCCCGGCGCATCCGCCGGGATTTCGAGCATCCCTTCCAGTTCGACGTCGTCGACCGGAATGGATACGAGGGTCTCTGAGTGCTGTGCCATATCTGGTCCAACACCGCCGGTGACAATTATACACGGGGGTGTCCCCCGTTCGAGTGGGTGACCGTTCGCTTCTGTGATACTACCCGTGTATTATGTAGACACGTGCTGTTCGTCAAGCCGGGACCCATGGAGACAGATCGGCAATTCAGAGACCGGACGGAGGCGGGAGAGCAACTCGCGGAGGCGCTCCGGGAGCGAGAGATCGATGCAGATATCGCGCTCGCCATTCCTCGGGGCGGCCTTCCGCTCGGACGGGCAGTCGCCGACGCGCTCGACGTCCCGCTCGACATCGTCGTCGCGAAGAAAATCGGCGCCCCGGGTAATCCGGAGTTCGCTATCGGTGCCGTCGCGAGCGACGGAAGTGTCTGGCAGAACGAGACGGCGTTCCGCGGAACGGGCGGTGACGAGGAATACTTCGAGCAACAGCGCGAGGAGGAAGCGGCAAACGCACGTCAGAAAGCCGAACGCTACCGAGGCGATCAGGCCGAACCAGACCTGACGGACGAGACCGTGGTCGTCGTGGACGACGGCGTGGCGACGGGATCGACCGTCAGGGCCTGTCTCAAGAAGCTGCAGGGAAGTGACGCCGATCGTATCGTCCTCGCAGTACCGGTCGGTCCGCCAGACACCATCGACGAACTCGAGGAGGAGACCGACGAGGTCGTCTGCCTCGAGACGCCGCGGGACTTCAGGGGCGTCGGGCAGTTTTACGCGAACTTCGGGCAGGTGTCCGACGAGGAGGCGATGGCGTATCTCGAGCGGTAATCGGAAGCGGACGAGAACGGCGGTGGATTCCTCGAATCCGGGAATCACCATGTCGATACTTGGAGTTCGGTGACGAACTGCCACTGCTGGCAGCGTCGTTCCGGCGGGATAGCAACACGATCGATCAGAAAAAGTCACCAACCATGGATATTGCAGATATCGTATCAGCGGAGTACGTCGAATTCACGCCAGAAGCAACCGTCTCGAAGCTCGTCGGGACGTTCGCGGATTCCGCGGTCAAGGGCGTCGTGATCCGTGACGACGAGTTCGAGGGGGTCGTCACCAGGAGACAACTCGCGACCTCGCATCGCCAACCCGACGAAAAGCTCGGATCGCTCGTCTGGCACGTGCCGCGGCTCGCGCCGGACGAGGACGTTCGCAAGGTGGCACAGCTCATGATCGACAGCGATTCACGGTTACTCCCGGTGTTCGAAGGCCAGGAGCTGGTCGGCGTCGTCACCGTCGACGATATCCTCCGGAAGGTCGAGCCGTTCCTCGACGCGGCGACCGTCGCCGAGGCCCACTCCGCCGATCTCGTCTCGATCGGCCCGGCGACCACCCTCGGAGACGCACTCAATGTCTTTCGTGAGAATCACATCACGCACCTTCCGGTCGTCGAGGGGAACGAAGCAGTCGGTATCCTCAGCCTCTACGATGTGACCGGTATCACGGTTCGAGCCGAGGTGCAGAGCCAGGGCGGCGATGCGGGCGGGACGGATCCGTTCGGGGGTGAAATATCCGCCAGCACCGCCCGCGCGGGACGCGGCGGCTTCGGCGCTCGAGAGGGGGAGTCCGAGCGGATGCTGGACCTCCCGGTCCGGGATATCATGGTCTCGCCGGTGCGCACGATTCGGCCGGACGAGACGCTCGACGTCGCCGTCGACGAAATGTTCGAAATCGACGCGTCGTCGCTGGTCGTCACCGAGAACGGTGCGCCACACGGCATCGTCACGAAGACCGATGTCCTCGACTCGCTCACGTGGGAGGCTGGCGGAACACGCGGCGTCCAGGTCTACGGCACCGACCTGATTGATGACGTGGCCTACGACGAAATCGTGGCGATGGTCGAGAAGTTCGACGACAGGGACCACGGGATGAACGTCCTCGACGCGAGGGTCCACCTCCACGAACACGACGAGACGCGCCGCGGGCGGCCGCTCCTGCTCGCGCGGATTCGACTACACACCGATCGCGGGCTCTACATCGCCTCCGGCGAGGGCTACGGCGCGAGCCACGCGATAAACGAGGCCAAGGAGGTCCTGGAACGGCAGATCCGTGATAAGAAGACCTACGGACAGAGCAAGAAGCCCCCGAGCGAAGCGTTCTGGGAGAAACGCTTCGGCTGGCTGCTCGAGGAGTGATCGATCCCACCACCTTCCGTGATGAGTCCCCAGCGGGGGGTGGTCAGCGAACCACGGTCACTGGAACGGTCGCCCGTTCGACGATCGACTTCGCGACGCTGCCGAGCATCAACCCCGCACGCTCCGATCGCCCCCGGTGGCCGACGAAGATCGTGTCGAATCCCTCGGACTCGGCGTAGTCAGCGATCTCTGCGACCGGATTGCCGTAGAGGAGTTCGACCGCGACGTCGTGACCGAGTTCGTCGGCGAAGGCGGCCGCCTCGTCAGTGAGATCCAGGCCCCGCTGTTCGGCGTCCGCGACGCTCTCGAGGATCAAGCGCGCGTCCGCATCCGAAAGCGACGTGATCGGTTCGCTCCCGCCCTCGTCGTAAGCGGTGGGGTCGACCGCGTGGACCACCGTGATCGATCCGTCAGTCGCGTCCGCGATATCGGCGGCGTAGGCGAGGGCGTTCTCGGACTCTTCGGATCCGTCGACGGCCACGAGGAGTTGCATACGTCTCGTCCATCGCCGACGGAGTTAAACGTGGTCGGCTGTCTTACTCGGTGATAGTTTCCGATGGGGTTCTGGGGGCCCGTCACCGAACGGGTTTGCGCCGGAGAGACGGCGTCAACCGAACGTCGGGCGGGACACCAGCGGTCCGAACGATACGAGGTCGACGATCGGATTCGGAGTCAGTGTCACCTGTACCGAGACGCGTGATGGCGGACTGGCTGGACGACGTTCTCGAGCCGACGGCCGGCCGAGGCCGACATCGAACCGGATATCGATCGCTGAGAGCGCACGTTGCCCCGACGATTGCAGGTGCCACTGACTTATGCTGCCTACTGGTGCAGGTGCCACTGACTTATGCTGCCTACTGGTAGTCAATAACATGTGTGTCCTCTGCACGGACGACGATGTCGGTAAGCCGGTCGAGAACGACGACGGAGAGAAGGTCGGCGTCGTTGCATCGGTAGACGGTGATGTCGTCCATGTCCGGCCCAACGCAGACGCCGTCAATTCGGGCGCCCCCTCAGACGGCGCGGCGGGCGTCGTCGACCGGACGCGCCAACTGGACGCGGACTCCGTCCGCGAAATCACCGACGACGCCGTCCGACTCGAGGGCGACCTGCCGATGGAAGACGAGGCAGTCGAGGAAAAGCGATATCACGGCCTCGAGGCTGATCCGACCGCCCTGACCGGTGACGGAGACCCCGTCACGCCGAACGAGTTCTCTGTCGAACCGGACGAGGATATGGAACCGACCGATGCGGCCGTCGAACCGGACGAGGATATGGAACCGACCGACGCGGCCGTCGAACCGGACGAGGATATGGAACCGACCGACGAACCGCGTCACACGGACGGGGACGACGAGCAGGAGGTGGCGACAGTCCGCGACGACACGGACGACGACGAAAGCAGGGACGAATCGACGTAACGGTCGCGCCGAGGGTTTGTTTGTCGGCCGTCATCAGTCTCACAACCCCTCGTCCTCGAGTTTTCGGTCTCGAGAGGCAGTCAGGTCGACGGCTGCGAACCGCTGCTCACGCCAATCTTTATTAGAGGGATTATCGTAGCCAACCGGATGGTTCGCGGTACAGAGGGTGACACTGTGTTTCGATCCCCGAACAGGATATCTATGAACTCCGACGAGAACCCCTATCAGTGCTCGCTTGCGGAAGGAGCTACAGCGTATGTTTAAACCGGATGATGGGTGGATCGTACTTTTTTCGGGCGGCAAGGAGTCCTCGTTGGCACTCTACCAGGCCCTCGAGAACGGCCGTGACGTCCGCAGACTGGTCTTTGTCCACTCGCCGACGGCCGCCTCGGCATACCACGCGCCCGCGGCGCCCGTGGTCAGACTTGCCGCACAGAGTATCGGAATCCCGCTCGTCAACGCCGGACTCCCTGCCGTCGACGTCGAGCCTCCCGACATCGACGCGGACTTCGCGCCTGACACGGAAGTAGCGGAGGGAACTGAGATCGACTCCTTCGAAAACACCATCCACGCGCTGGACGCCGAGCTCAACGGCGGCGTCACCGGGATTATCGTGGGTACCGTCGAGAGCGAGCACCGGACGGATCACGTTCGATCGATCTGTAACCGTGTGGGCTGTGACTTCTGTGCACCGCTGTTGGGTGTGGACCCGCGCGAGCTCGCGGAGACGATGATCGAGTCAGGGCTCGAGATCGTCGTCGTCGAAGTGACGGCCCCTGGGTTCGACGAGTCCTGGCTCGGCCGGCGACTGGATCGCGACGCGCTCGCCGAGTTGGAAGCCCTTCGTCGCGATCAGGGCGTCCACCTCCTCGGAGAGGGCGGAGAGTTCGAGACGGTCGTCACCGATGGGCCACACATGTCCCGTCCCATCGCCTTCGAGTCCCACCGCGAGTGGCACGGCTCTTGGGGCCGATTGCGGATCACCGACGCGTGGCTCGAAGCGCCGGACGAAGCGGACCGACACTGATCGCTGAAATCATTTTCCCGCTCGAGAGCGAACCGCTACGTATGCAATACGGCGAGATCACGTGACAGATGCGCGAACGCGACGGGCAGCGAACGTACGAGATTGGCGGCTACTTTCGACCCCACCTTGAGTCGAAGTCACCAGAGTACAGACGGACCACCATCGCCGATCTGACAGAAGACCAGGCGCGGACCCTGTACGAGGTCATCGGTGAGCGGCTACCGGAGAAATCAACGGCACAGTATTTCTATCGGCTGCGACGCTCGAGGGGCGTTCCGATACCGAACCGAAACTGAGTGCTGGACGGTTAGCGTGGCCGTCCCGTCCTCGCTGAGACCGCCGACCGGTTCGAACGAACCCATCATATACCTGTCAGACATCATGGTATCAAGGTTGGTGGTCCATCCAGCCATGGACGGTACTATCGAATCGTCGGCGGTATCCGGAACCGAGGGTTGCACTGTCGTTCGATCACCGTTCGTTGCGAAACCGGTCGGATGGGTCGATTTGAATGGTGATATCGATCGTCGATTCACTCGGTTCCGGACCGGCCGTCCAGTCGCTCCGAAATCGAGTCAGCGAGGTCAGTGAGATAGGCCGTCCCCCACAGCGTGACGATCACCGCGCCGATGGCGTCGAAGACGAGGTCGCGGATCGTGTCATCGATACCGTGCTGGACGAGGACGGCGTCGAGTTCGAGTTGCGCTGCGCTCCAGTCGACGAGAAACTCGAGGAGTTCCCAGATAACGCCGGCCGCGAGGACGAAGACCAGAATGAACACGCCCATCATCGTCGGCGGGATATACACGTGGTCCGTGTGAACGTTGACCGCACGGAAGAACGCGTAGCCGGCGGCGGCGACGATCGACGCGGACAGCGCGTGCGTAATCGTGTCCCACGTTCCGACCGTGACGTAAAAGCCGGTGGTGCCGAGCGCGTGCAGAAAGACCGCCGTGGTGATCCAGAGGACGAGCCCCGCGTCCATCGGGAGGTCGTACTCTCGCTCGAGGAGGGCCGGAACGAAGGTAATCGCGAGCGCGAGAGCGGCGTTGGCGACCGTCGGCAGGTCGCGCGCATAGAGTCCCCAACACAGGACAAGCGCGAGGACGAACTGCATCGCCCGGCTGGTCTGGCGTTGACGACGCGGAGAGAGACCAAGCCGGTCTCTGAGTTTCGGCGCCTCGGTTTCGGCGTGATCGTCGGGGAGCGGCTTCGGTGGAACGTAGGTACGTTCCGTCGGAGACCGGTCTCGCGACCGAAAGTACACGTCGAAGACGATTCCGCCCCCGAATCCGGCGACGCCGGCGTTGACGAACTCGAGCATCACGTCGTTGTTGATCGCGGCCTGCGAGCGGCCGTCGAGCAGGAACGAGGTTCCCAGGGCGACGTCGGCGAACCACTGCAGGACGTTCCAGACGCCGGCGACCGAGAGTGTCGTGAGCACCACGAATCCGATCGCGAACGTGTGGGTCATCCGCACCGCCGTAAACTGGTGGAGTTCGACGGCAATCACGAGCGCCAGCGCGGCGACGGCGAGGTACGTGACCGTGTCGATTACGAGCCCGTGGCCGGAGAAAGGGTGCCAGAGTAGCGGGATGGCGACGATCACCGCGAGTTCCCACGGGGGCATAACGCGCGGGTCACGATACGTGAACGGGGGAACGAGGAGAATCGCGACGACGGACGCCGTGATGAACGTCCAGTCGAACGCGCCTTCGGCGACCGTCACGACGAGCGTGAGACAGAGAACCGCGACGATCCCCCAGCCGACGAAGGCGTTCGATTCCGTCTCGGGAAGTAACCCACTGAGGTCATCTCCGTCCATACGTCCACGGTGAACGTGGAGCGATAAGTCCGTGTCCGTTTCCCGGTGTGCGATCGACACCGACGAACGAATCGTTCCGACGGAGTCACGAGCTGCGAGGTCACACGCGACTACTTACGGACCCAGGATGAAGTGCGAGCGGGTGACGACGATGAAAAATCAGGAGATCGCACAGCTACTCTACGAGATCGCCGACTTCCTCGAAATCGAGGACGTGGAGTACAAACCTCGCGCCTATCGCACCGCCGCACGAAACGTCGAATCGCTCTCCGAGCCCGTCGAAGACGTGTACGAGCGAGGGGAGCTCGAAGCGATCGACGGCGTCGGTGAGTCGATCGCCGAGAAGATTGCCGACTATCTCGAAACGGGGCAGCTAGCGTACTACGAGGAACTAAAAGCCGATCTTCCGATCGACATCGAAGCGATCACCAGCGTCTCCGGCGTCGGTCCGAAGACCGCCAAGAAGCTCTACTTCGAACTCGGCGTGACCACCCTCGAGGACCTCGAGCGCGCCGCCGACGCGGGCGAGATCGCTCCCCTCGAGGGGTTCGGTGAGAAATCACAGCAGTCGATTCTCGATCACGTCGAGCGAGCGAAGCGGGGACAAGAGCGGATGCTTCTGGGGCGGGCGATTCCGATCGGTCGGGAACTCGAGACGCGACTCCAGTCGGCCGACGAGTTCGAGCGCGTGGACATCGTCGGCTCGTTCCGACGGCGACGCCCGACGGTCGGTGACCTCGACGTGTTAGCCACTGCACCCAACCCGGCAGCGGCGACGGACGTCTTTTGCACGCACGACGACGTGACGGAGGTTCTCGCTCGCGGTGAGACCAAGTCGTCGGTCGTGGTCTCCGGAGACCTCCAAGTGGACCTCCGGATCGTTGACGAGCGGGAATACGGCGCCGCACTCGTCTACTTCACGGGGTCGAAAGATCACAATATCGCGCTCCGCAACCGAGCGATCGACCGCGACTGGAAGCTCAATGAGTACGGACTCTTCGACGTCGGCGACGGAGACGACAGAGACGACACGAGAGGGGGACGACGGATCGGCGAACGCATCGCAAGCGAGACCGAGGAAGCGATCTACAACGCACTCGAACTCGACTGGATCCCGCCGGAGCTTCGCGAGAACACGGGAGAGCTCGATGCCTCGGCGGCCGGAGAGTTACCGGATTTGATCGAGCGATCCGACATTCGGGGCGATCTCCAGGTCCACACCGAGTACTCCGACGGATCGGGGACCGTTCGCGAGATGGCCGAAGCCGCAGACGAACGCGATCTGGAGTACGTCCTCCTTACCGATCACGGACCGCATGCGCCGATTCCGGAGACACTCGATCGGGAGCGCTTCGATCGACAACGAACGGATATCGATGAGGTCAACGCCGACGACGACATAGACGTCACGGTCCTCCAGGGCATCGAAGCCGAAATCACGGCGGACGGACTCGAGGTTCCCGAGGACTGGTGTGCAGACTGCGATCTGATAGTCGCCGGACTCCACGGTCGGTTACGGGACCCGACCGACCGCGTGATCGACGCGTTCCGGGAGTCCCCGATCGACATGTTCGCACATCCGACGAACCGCTTGCGCACGGAACGCGAGCCGCTCGATCTCGATCTGGACGCCGTCATGGAGGCGGCCGCCGCCGAACGCGTCGCGATCGAGATCAACGCCCAACCCGAGCGACTCGATCTCGAGTGGGAATCGGTCAAAGAGTACCGGGAGACGGTCCGATACGTCGTCTCGACCGACGCCCATACGACGGGAGAACTGGATACCATGGACCTCGGTATCTCCCAGGCCCGCCGCGGCTGGTGCGAAGTCGATGCCGTCCTCAATACTCGTCCATTGGAAGAACTGCAGTCGTACTTCGCCGGCTGAGACCCTTGCCCAATCGATACTGATGCGATGCACGACGGTCTATGATCGACTCGGAAATCTCTCGACTACCTCCGAACCATGTCCTGCGTTCTGTATATCTACTGTATAATCATCGTCTACCAGCTTGCCACAGCAGGTAATAAGCTATTTTCGACGCGAATTCCGTGACACCCATACGTTTGTAATAGAGTCGTCAAATACCCATCATATAATGGGTGTATTCCCGGGATACCCAGTGAAATAGTCGTAACGGTTCGGCGGTGTGGAACATCTTACGTCATCGTGGCCCGCAGACGATCTGTCTCTCGAGGACGTTCGTCTGGCTCGACCTCGAGGAGCTATCGCGCGTTACCGCAGAGGGGATGTCAAGTATCGTGCTCTGCGAACGCATCGCCGGCGTCTTTGGCCATTTCTTTTGCCTCGATATGTGAGTAGGACTTCCGAACTACTTCCTCGCTATTATCGAGAAGGCGAGCAGCAGAAGTGAACCCACGCTGTCGGACCATCACTTCACCAGCACCGCGACGGCCACCGTGCAGTGCGAGATACCCGTGGGTATCGTCGAGATCAATCTCGGCTTCCTCGCACAGCCGTCGCATAACACGGCGAGCGCCGTCGGTGTTAATCGAGGACGGCGCCAATTCATGTTCACGGAGCGCTTCGAAAACAGCCGGTTGGCCCGTGAGCTCGTCGACGAACTCCCCGATATCGCCCGGAGACCAATCGTGTTCGTCACGAAGTCCCGTTTGAAGCGTCTCGTAGAGCGTCGGAAGATGAAACGTTGGAAATACCGGCCAGTCGTCCCCAGCGGGATCGAGCAAGTCTTTGTATCGCGACATAGGATTTATAACTTGTTTCGTCAGCGATCGATCGGACCAGTTCTGTTTTTTCGCGAGAACAGTCATCGTTCGATCCTCGAGAGAGACGTCACCCCACTTGAGGCCGTTGCGCCGCTCGTCCTTCGGATCCGCAACTATCTCCCCGCCCCGAACCCCGGAGTAGCAGAGAACGTAGACGAGCGCACGGTCCCGAAACTCCTGAATAGCGTCGAGCCCCTTCTCGTCAGCAGCATCGTGTGCGCGTTTGTCGACGTACCGTGTAATCAGTGACCGGTGTTCGTCGGTCCAGGCCTGTTGATCCCCGGACCGTCGGCCATCGTTTTCGGGGAGCGGTTCCTTCGCGACGTTCCGCTGGGCGTAGTTCGCCTCGAGGAGCCCCTCGCGAACACACCAGCCGATGTAAGCACTGACGTGCGCGTAATACGTTTGAACCGTCCCCGGAGCGAGGTCCCGACTCGTGAGCTCGCGCGCGTATCGCCGGAAGGTTCGCTCGTCGAGTTCGTCGAACGTCCCGTCCGAGTAGGACTCTGTCTCGAGCCACTCGAGAAAGTCATCGGCACAGCGCTCGAGATTCCGCTGGTAGTTCCCGCTCCCCTTCTCACCCTTCGACTTCGATCGAAGGAATGCCTCGAGTGGCTCTGCAACTGCTGTCGATCCACGATTCATACTCGCTCACCCTCGAGAGCCGATTTCCTGCTGGATTCCATCGTTCGTGGTTCGGAGAGGGAGCCGACCCCCATAAAACCACGCTTGATTATTCAACTAATCAAGTGTGTTTTGTCCACGCTGAATTCTCCCGGTATCTGTGGGTAGAGGCGTGGAGCGCCCCAGATCCGCCTATTATAAACTATATGTAGCTATACCAAATATCGTCGCTGAACACGAGGCTCGCTGGCATCGTGATACGGCCGACAAGTCCCACATGTACGACCATCGACTCCGATATGATCGAGCACAGGATGCTCACCATCTCAGTGATCATCCCGGATTCGATAAGAACGCCGAGGTAGATACCAGCAGGCAGGGGGATTCACATGTACATCATCACATTCCCAGGGTACGTCTCGACTATTCGTGTCACTTCCGGTTGCAGTCATCTCCGAACGGCTGCTGCTGACCGCTGTGCATTACATGTGTATGATTGTCAAGTAGAATGAGTTCAAGCGGTGACGATGGTTTTGTTGTCATTGCATACCGTAGAACGGGCTTATCATCCCCCCGATCAGTCGCAGCGAACGGATTATTTTCGCCCGTCTCGCGCTTCGGTTACTCTGGCCCCTTCGCATCGACTCCAGCGACGAGAGATCCGCTCACTCCCGGCGGTTTTGCTTTACAATCGTATAATTGTAAATACCATGTTACCGAACTCATTATACAATTTAAGTTCTGAACGGCGGAGAAAGACGGGCGAAAATAGCAGAAGGGAAACCGATATCGAACGGACGGCCGACAGTCCCTGTTCTATATCGTGAAACGGACGTCACTGATGTTGGATATTGAGCTCTATTACGTTCGCGATTCCCAAAACTGTCTCCGGGAGTTCCTCGTAGAAATACGCTCCCTGCATGCGATGCGTGGGGCCGGCAACGCTGATCGACCCGATGACCTGACCGGTAGCGTCGAAAACGGGCGCGGCGACACTTCGGAGCCCGTTCAACCGCTCTTCGTCGTCGAACGCGATCTTCCGTTCGCGGATTTCCTCGAGTTGCTCGCGGAGGACATCCTCATCCGTGATCGTATTTTCGGTGATACGGGCCAGGCCGTCTCGGTCGATGATACCATCGCGACGGTCGGCAGGGAGGTGTGCCAGAATGACTTTTCCGAGCGCCGTACAGTGGAGGGGGACGCGATCACCGATGCCGGTGTCGATATGGGCCGCCTCTGATCCACTGTCCCGGTAGATGAAAACGCCCTCTCCGTGTTCTTCGACCATCAACCCCGAAATTTCGTCGGTCTTTTCGGCGAGTTTCTCGACTTCGGGGTGAGCGACCTGGTACAGCGCGTGCTGTCCTCTCGTGCGTTCGCCGGCCCGGAGGAATTTCAATCCCGTTTGATACTCACCGTTCTCTCGGACGACGTACCCCGCCCGCTCTAACGTCAACAGGTGATGGTGAACGGTGCTTTTCGGAAGATCGACGTGATTTGCCAGTTCCGTCACTCCCGCTCCCTCGAGTTCGATCATTGCTTCGACGATTCCGAACGTCCGGTCGATCGCTTGTATGCCGGTCGTGCCTTCCTCTGCCATGGAGTAGGTATTGGAACCCACCCACATAGTTGTTCGGTATCGTAGAACGCTACTCATTTTCCCGGACAATTGTTTACTATCTTGCTCATATCATACACGTTCCAATCCCAAATATTCTGTGGAGTTTATCACCGTAACTTCAGAAACGACTCGTGGGAAGCGCGTACTCACGAACCCCCCTGCTCGAGTTCCGTCCTGTATCGTGAAACGGCCATGGTGTGGAATAACACATATACTATTCGAGCCAGTGTGTTCGAGTATGAGTACGACAGGGGACGGAGACCCGTGGGGAATAACGACGCTCGACCTCTTCGAGTTGCTCGAGGACGCCGTTCACTCAGACCAATCGTGGGCAGTCGCGACCGTTATCGCCGTCGACGGCTCCGCGTACCGCAGACCGGGTGCGAAGATGCTGTTCGGGCCCGACGACTCGGCGTTCGGC
Organism: Natrinema sp. H-ect4; assembly: GCF_041894845.1. Classification (NCBI taxonomy): domain Archaea; kingdom Methanobacteriati; phylum Methanobacteriota; class Halobacteria; order Halobacteriales; family Natrialbaceae; genus Natrinema; species Natrinema sp. H-ect4. Next base: position 128,805 of record NZ_JBHDYC010000008.1, on the reverse strand, counting down.
GGTATCACGGCCGGCTGTCTCGAGGGCCCCCTCGCAGATATCGCCAGCGAGGTCCGTCGGGCGGACGAGCCGGAGATTGCGACGTTCGACCTGACGTCCGACGATGACGGATGGGGGCTCGGTCTCGGGTGCGAGGGAATCGTCGACATACTGGTCGAGCCCGTGACTCGGTCGTGGCAAGCGCCGGTCGAGGCGTATCACCGCGGGGAACCGATCGCGCTCGCAACGGTGACCGACGACACGGCGCCGGTTCCGGTGGGGACCCGCGCGGGTATCACGGTGGACGGGACGTCGATCGAAACCGGCGAGCCGTCACTCCCGTCGTCAGTTCTCGAGGCCGTCTCCGAGCGAGCCGGGGAACTGGCGGCCGCCGGTCGATCCGAGACGGTGACCGTTACGACAAGGGACGGATCCGTCGACGTCTTCGTCGACGGAATCGACCCGATCGACCGGCTGCTGATCTTCGGCGGCCAGCCCGATACCCGCCCGGTCTCACGGCTCGCGCGTTCGGTTGGTCTCCACGTGACCGTCGCGACCGCGCGAGGCGGCCAGGCCGACCCGGACCGGTTTCCGAACGCAGATCGCGTCGTCGCGACGCATCCGACCGACCTCGAGGAGTTAGTCGACGACCGGACATCGGTCGTACTCATGTCTCATAACCTTCTCGACGACCGTCTCGCCCTCGAGGCGCTACTCGAGACCGAGGTTCCGTTCATCGGACTAATGGGACCGCGCGACCGATTTCAGCGGATCCGCGAGGGCCTCGAGGACGACGGAGTGACGCTGTCGGCGGCCGACCGGGATCGCATCGCCACGCCGGTCGGTCTCGATCTCGGGGGCGGAGAGACCGTCGAAATCGCGCTGAGCATCGTCGGAGAGGTCGTCGCAGCGAGTAACGGTCGCGACGGCGGCCGGCTTCGCGATCGAGAGGGGCCGATCCACGACCGGGTTCAGTCGCAGCCGGAGTGACGCAGGCGTCGGAGATCGGCCACCGTATCGACGTCGATCGCAATTCCTGAATCGTCCACAGGAACGAGACGGACGTCGGCCGACTCGAACAGCGCTCGCCCGCCAATGTCGCCCGAAACGGCTGTCAGGGGATCGAAGTGGCGCGCATCGAAAAGCACCGGATTTCCGCGCCGATCGCCGTCGGTCGGCGCGACGATCCCCTCGTTGCCGTCGCGGTAGCCGTCGACGACCGCTCGAACGGTCGCCGGATCGACGCAGGGCATGTCGCCGGGAAGAAAGAGGACGGCGTCCGCATCGGCGTCGCGCGCGGCGCGAGCGCCGAGTCGAACCGAGCGGCTCTGTCCGCGGTCGTAGTCGCCGTTATCGATCGTGTCGTCCACGAACGTCGCCACCACGGGACGAACGCGATCGGCGTCGTGGCCGACGATGCCGATCGTGTGCTCGAGCGGTGACGTCGCGAGCGTGCGCGCTGCGTGACTGACAATCGGTTCGTCCTCGAGTCGAGCCAGCAGCTTGTTGCCGTCCTCGAACCGCGAACCGGTGCCGGCAGCGAGTACCACGCCCACGACGTCACTCATGGTTCACTCGAGTGAGACGCCTTCCGGGCCGCGGGGCAGGTAGTTCCGGTCGCCGGGTTCGGCGAGCAGTTCGTCGTCCTCGACGACGACCTCGCCGCCGATGATCGTGTGCGTCGGGAGCCCGGTCAGTTCGTCGCCGTGGAACGTGGAGTAGCCCGGCTCCATCGTGTGGTAGAAGTCGTCGTCGACGACGGTGCTCTTCTCGAGGTCGACGATAACCATGTCGGCGTCGGAGCCTTCGGCGAGCGCGCCTTTTCGCGGGTACAGACCCCAGCGCTTGGCGTTGTTGGTCGAGCAGACCTCGACGAGGCGCTCCATGCTGACGCGGTTCTTGTTGACGCCCTCGCTCATCATCACGGGCAGGAAGTACTCGATACCGTTGTTGTCGCCGGGAATCGCGTCCCAGATATCGCCGTGTTTCCCCGTGTCCTTCTCCTTGAACTCGAGTTTGTGCGGACAGTGATCGGTGCCGACGTAGTCGATGACGCCGTTTCGAATCCCTTCCCAGAGGCGCGTCTTGCTCTCCTCGCCGCGAAGCGGGGGCGAAATCTTCCCCCAGACGCCGAGATCGTCCTGCTCGTAGGTGTGAGAGAGGAACGCCGGCAGTGTTTCCGCGTGGAGGTTGACGCCCTGCTCCTGGTAGCGCTTACAGATGTCGACGCCCTCGGCCGTGCTCATGTGGACGATGTACGCCCGAGAGTCGGTGTACTCCGTGAGTCGACCGATCTGTTCGATCTGCATCGCCTCACAGATGTTCGGTGCGGACTCGGACCAGGCCTCGAGGTCGTTGCGCCCCTCCGCCTGCAGTTCCTTTCGGCGCTGGATTGCGAGGTCCTCGTTCTCAGCGTGGAACATGACGACGCCGCCGGGGATATCGGACACCCTATCGAGCACCTTGTAGACCCCGCCCGCGTCGGAGTGGTCGATCCCGAGTTCGGGGGAGGCGTTCTTGTACCAGTTGAAGAAGATCTTGTAGGATCGAATCCCCTCGTCGGCGAGTCCCTCGATCTCCTCGACGTGGTGGTCCTGGTGGACGATCGCGTGGTAGGCGAAGTCGATGTAGGAGTTTTCCTCGCCCGCCCGCTTGAAGAAGTCCATGTCGGGCAGGTACGGCTCCTTTTGCAGGAGGAAGTTGACGACCGTCGTCACGCCGCCGTGGATCGCACCGCGCGTTTCGGTCTCGAAGTCGTGCTCGAGGCCCTCGTGGTAGTCGAACTCGTACCGGGAGAGCCCCCAGTGAACGTGCGGGTCGATGAAGCCGGGGATCAGATAGTTACCCTCGGCGTCGATCTCTCGATCGGCCTCGGGGAGGTTCGATTCGGTGCCGACACCGACGATGATGCCGTCGTTCGCCGCTACGCTGCCGTTGATAGTGCCATCAGGAGTGACAACTCGTGCGTTGACCACTCGAAGGTCTACAGTCGATTCGACCATACGATGTGTACTCTTCCCACCCTACTTGAGTGTAATCGTTCGAGCGCGCGGGCACCCGAATCGCAACACAACGTTTATGGGCTGTTCGAAGGTAGAGGTACCATATTCCATGAGTACAGATAGCACAGACGGTGCTGCCGAGCGACCGACCGAAGAGATCACCGTGATCGTCAACGGCGAACCGGTTACTGCGGAAGTCGAACCGCGACTCAAACTCTCGGATTTCCTCCGGTACGAGTGCGACCTGCACGGCGTCCGCGTTGGGTGTGAACACGGCGTCTGCGGCGCGTGTACCGTCCAGCAGGACGGGCGGACCACGAAGAGCTGTCTCTCCTACGCCGTTCAGGCCGACGGTGCCGAGATCGAGACCGTCGAGGGACTCGCCGAGGAGGAGACGGACTCGCTGCATCCCATTCAGGAAGCGTTCCACGAGACCCACGCGCTCCAGTGTGGCTTTTGCACCAGCGGTTTCGTGATGGCGACCAAGGAGCTCCTCGAGGAGAATCCGGATCCGACGCGCGAGGAGATCGAGGAGGGGCTGGCGGACAACATCTGCCGCTGTACCGGCTACCAGAACATCTACGAGGCGGTCGAACGGGCCGCCGACGCGATGGAGGACTGACCATGTCTACGTCACACCCGGCCGAAACCGACGCCGACGCCGAATCGGACTCGAGCCGCGAGTCGTTCACGGGGCAAGGGCTCCCGCGAGTCGAGGACCACCGCATTCTGACGGGCGAAGCCGAGTACATCCACGACATCACGCCGGAGAACTGCCTGCACATGGCGCTGGTGCGCAGCATGCACGCCCACGCCGAAATCGTCTCCATCGACACCGAGGAGGCCGAGGCCCACCCGGACTGCGAACTTGTCCTCACCGCCGAGGATATCAAGAGTGAGTACAACCCGATGCCGACCGGTGTCGGCCGCATCGCGACGGGTGAAGACGGCGAACCGGCCGCGCTCCCCGAGTGGGCGCTAGCCGACGAGAAGGTCCGGTTCGTCGGGGAACCGGTCGTCGCCGTCGTCGCGTCCGACAGATACGCCGCAGAGGACATCGCCGACCTGGTGGACGTCGAGTACGAGACCATGGACGCGGTCGCCGACGGGATGGCCGCCCGCGAAGACGAGGTCGTGCTCCACGAATCCGTCGGCTCGAACGTCGTCGACAACGAACGCCTCGAGTTCGGCGACCCTGATGCGGCGTTCGAGGACGCCGATCACGTCGTCGAGGGAGAGTACACGTGGGGACGCATCTCGGGCGTCCCACTCGAGACGGCCGGTGCCGTCGCTACCTACGACGAGGAGTCCGACTCCTTCGACATCGACTGTAACATCCAGTTGCACACCCTCGTCGACAACATGATCTACGAGACGCTGGGATACGAGGCCGACGACGTACGGGTGAACGTTCCCGCCGACGTCGGCGGCAGCTACGGGACGAAGATCGGCATTCACCGCTACTGCTGTCTGACGTCCATGGCGAGCCAGCAACTCGAGCGCCCCGTGAAGTTCGAGGAAGACCGGCTCGAGAACCTTCAGGGCGGGGACATGCACTCCTCGGATCGGGAGTATCAGATGCGGATGGCCGTCGACGACGACGGAACGATGCGCGGACTCGACGTCTGGTTCGTCGACGACTTCGGCGCGTACCCCCGCTATCCGATCAACCAGGTGCTCAAGCCGCTGTCGGTGCTGACGAACTCCTACGAGATCGACGACGTCACCTACGAGTACGACCTCGTACTGACAAACAAGACATCTCAGACCGCCTACCGAGGGTTCGGCGTCGATCCCCACATTTACGCCCTCGAGATGATCGTCGACGAGGCGGCTCGAGCGCTCGATATGGATCCGACGGAGTTCCGCCGCCGGAACCTGATCCGGCCCGAGCAGATGCCGTACACGCTTCCCTCCAAGAACCTCTACGATTCGGGCGACTATCCCGCGACGCTCGACCGGATCGAGGAGATCATCGCAGACGAGCGCGACGGCGGCCTGCTGGATCCCGAGATCGTCGCCGCGAAACGCGAGGAGGGGAAGTACCGCGGCGTCCAGCCGAGCGTCATTATCGAACCCGGCGCCAGCGGCTCCGACTGGACCGATCGCCAGCGAACCGACAAGGACGACCTCGCGACGCGCTCGCGCGACGAGGTCGAGGAACTGCCCGAGCACCTCCGCGCCGAGATCCGCGCAGACGGCTCCATTCACGCGTTCCTCGCGACCGACTCCTCCGGACAGGGCCACCAGACGCTGGTCTCCCAGCTACTCGCGGACGAACTCGAGGTCTTGCCGAGCGACATCGAGGTCGGCTATCTCGACAGCGTCGACGCGCCGACCGAGTACGGGAGCGCGGCGTCCCGGATGGCCGTCATGCTCTCGGGCGCGACGGTCGGCGTCGCCGAGCGACTCCTCGCCAACGTCGAGGAACTCGCGGCCGACCACTGGGGCGTCTCGACCGACGACGTCACCTACCACGACGGGACCGTCGATCGGCTCGGCGGCAACGACTCGCTCTCGCTGGCCGAAATCGCCGAACTCGACGCGGAGACGAACGCCGCTGACGAGCGGCGGACGCGCGTGAGCTACAATTACGACCATCCCGCGACGGACCTCGAGGAGTTCGACGAGGCGCTGACGTCGAAGCTTCCGGTCTACCCGACGGCCGCGTTCGGCGCGAACGCGCCCATCGTCGAGGTCGACGTCAACACCGGCTCGGTGGAGATCCTTACGTTCCACACCGTCCGCGACTGCGGAACGATGCTCAACCCGATGATCGTCGAGGGGCAGGCCCACGGCGGCATCGCACAGGGGATCGGTGCCGCCCTGCTCGAGGAGTTCGGCTACGAGGAGAACGGCCAGCCCCAGGCGATCACGCTGTTCGATTACCTGCTGCCGTCGATCGAGAACGTGCCGGAGATCCAGATGGAACACACCGAGACGCCGTCGCCGTTCACCGAAACGGGCGCGAAAGGCGTCGGCGAGGGCGGGATGATCGACGCGCCCGCGAGCATCGCGACCTCGATCAACGCGGCCCTCGATCCGCTCTCGGTCGAGGAACCCGCGAGTCAGATCCCGGTCGCCCCGGACCACCTCCGGAAGAAGCTCCGCGAGTCCGAACAGTAGCCGACTCGGCGTCTCCGCTCCCGTTCGTTCGCTGTTCGGTTCGAACTATCTGCACGGATCGCTCTCGCATTCTCCGCACGGAACGGCAGTGCTGCCCCGAGCAGCGACAGTGTTGCCCCGAGTGGCGAGTGGACGTTTTCTCCACAACCTAGCGAACGGACGGCCTGAGAACACGCTGGTGGACCGACAGTCGGCACTCGACACTCGAGCGAGAACAGACCGAACGGACCGAAAAACCATCGAACGGGCCGAAACGAAACCGGGGCCGCGGTCGGCCGAAAACTGCGCGACTAGTCGTCCGTCTCGAGCGTGGCGTCTTGCTCTGGCGCGGCCTCGAGTTCGGAGTTGGCCTCGACGCCCTCGTCGGCTTTCGCCTGCATCTTCGAGAAGAATTTCTTGACCAGCCGTTTGGTGACGCTCTTGAGCGCGCGGCCGCCGAGGCTCGCGATCGTTCCGGAGACGTCGGCGGTCGCCGACCAGACGACGGTCGTGCCGCCGCTGGCGTTCTCCTTGAGTTCCATCTCCGCGACCGTCTCGAACTCGTTTCGCGGCGCGTGGCCGACCGCTTTCATCTCGAGGACGTCCGGACGATCGGCGCGAGTGACGACGACATCGACGTCGAATTCGGGCTTGACGCTCCCGACGCCGACGGCCATGACCGCCTCGATCTCGTGTGGGGAAATGAGGGTCATCTCCTTGCAGCCGGGCGCACACTCCGTGAGGATATCGGTGTCCGTAAAGTACGGCCAGAGCTCATCTTTCGACTGTTCCATCTCGTTTTCGCCGGTGAATTCTAACATTATATCTCGGTTGCTACTGCGCGTTCGTACGATGTTTCGAGCGAGCGTTTGGCGTACTCGCCGGCCACTTCCTCCTTGTAGTCCCGATCGGCGTGCATCTCCGATTCGGGGGTGACCGCTGACGCGACGGTCTCGACGACTGCCTCGAGAGCCTCCGCCGAGAGTGAACCACCTTCGACGTGGGCCTCCGCGTCCTCGACTCGGAGCGGGATATCTGCGGCGTTCGCCATGGCGATCCGGGCGTCCTCGACGACCGGTTCGTCCGCGGTCGGATCGTCGACCCGGATCGAGGTCGCCGCGCTGACGGTCGGGAACGTCTGGGCCGCCCGTTTGAGTTCGAGGAACGTCATTCCGGTTCGCTCGGGCGGGAACGGCTCCGTCGGGATCGAGACGGACTCGATGAGCTCCTCCTCACGGAGATCCGTGAACATGTAGGCGATGAAGTACTCGTCGACGGGGACGTCGCGAGTTCCCTCGAGCGAACGGAGGTGAATCGTCCCCTCGAGCGCCGCCAGCGCTGCGGGATAGTTCCCGGCCGGGTCGGCTTCACCGATGCTTCCGCCCAGCGTCCCCTGATTGCGAACTGACGGGCCGGCGATCTGTCCGGCGGCCTCGGGGAGCATCGGCATGCACTCGGCGAGCCGGTCGGAGCGCTCGATCGTCCGGTGACGCGTCATCGCCCCGATCCGGACCGCGTCGTCGTCCACGTCGATGAACGCGAGCTCGTCGACGCCGTTGAGATCGACGAGGTGGTCGGGCGTCGCCAGTCGGTTCGCCATCACGATGCCGAGCGACTGGTTCCCCGCGAGGAGTTCGGCGTCCTCGAGTTCCTCGAGGCGCTCGAGGGTTTCGTCGACTGTCTCCGGTCGGTGGTGGGTGAACGGTGCTGGCTTCATACTCCCTCGGGACGCGTGATCGTGGAGCCGATAGCGGCCTGTTGGCAGTCGAAACTGAACCGATGCGTGTGGGTGGTATGGGTAATCATGGGTCTGTCACACGGATACCAAACGATTTGATCAACGGTACTAATAAATGTTGTCACAATTCGTTGTGAGAAACCGGCTGACTGGATCCGTATCGTGGATCCGAACGATCCGTTCGATGGCAGCCGACTGCCCGCGGTAGTATTTGACAACCCGGTTTACGTAGGTTTAAGTGAAATGCCCGGAAAGTAGCGTCTATGCTCGATGGCTACGAGATGTACGATTTGACGCAGCCGTGGTCAGTTGACACGCCAGCGTGGCCGACGTACGACAACCCCAAGGTCTGGTACGAAAAGAGCCTGGACACGGAGAAGGTGAACGGGCAGAAAATCGAGTTCATGAACCACACCGGGACGCACCTCGACGGCGAGAAACACTTCGTCGCTCACGGTCGAGATATCGAAGAAGTCGGTCTCGACGAGCTCGTCGGTGACGCGGTCGTCGCCGACATCTCCGACAAGGTCGACGACTACGATGTCTACACCAGCGAGATGATCGAGGACGTCTGTGACGTCCAAGAGGGCGACATCCTGTTCATCCACACGGGCTACCAGGATTACGCCTGGCACACCGACGAGGCGGACCCCCACCGGTACTTCTGTAAGCACCCCGGTCCGAACGCGGAGTTCGCCGACTGGTGCAAGGAGATGAACCTCAACTACCTCATCCTGGACTGCGGGAGCGCCGATCACCCGATGAACACGGTCATCCAGGAGATCCGACCCGAACTCGCCGAGGAAGCGGCCGACCACTTCGGCGTCGACGATCTCGACGAGGTCTTCCCGCCCGAGGGCTACCAGCTCATGCACAACGAGCTCTTCCCCGAGGGGATCATCCACGTGGAGAACGCCCAGGTTCCCGAGGAACTGCTCAACGAGCGCGTTCAGATCGGGACCTTCCCGTGGCGCTTCCGCGGCGGAGAATCCAGCGTCTCCCGCGTCGTCGCGTTCAAGTAATCCGGTCGCAGCGGTTCGTTTTTCGGCCGTTTCTCGAGTCTGATAGCGAGGCGTCCGTCGGTTCGACGTATCACAGAAAAAGAACGGGAAGCTGGTGAGAACGATGCTAAAAACGGAGTGGAACCGACTCGCAGTTATCGCTGGAAGTCGACCGATCGATCCCCCTCGTCGCGGACGACGTGCGTGCTCGCGGGTTCCGTTCGGGAGATTTCGCGCCCCTCTTTGAGTACCAGCGTTCGAGGCGCTCGCGTTCGAAGCGCATTGAACGGGTCCGGCGCGTCGTAGACGACGAGCGATCCGTCGGCTCCGACGGAGAGGCCGTAGTCGTCGACCCCGAAGACGCTCGCGTTCGCTGCCGTGAGCATGTCCCAGATCGGCTCCACGTCGCCGCGGCCGTTCATGTGCGCGTAGTGGACGAGGATGAAGGCGGCGTCGAGGGGATCGCCGCGACCGTAGTGATACCACGGATCCATCACGGAGTCGTGCCCGAGCCCGACGGTGACGCCCGCCTCGCGCAGTTCGTCGATTCTGGTGTGGCCCCGACGTCGCGGGTAGTCGTCGTATCGCCCCTGTAGTACCGCGTTGTCCGGCGGGTTGGTGACCACGTCGATGCCGCTTTCGGCGAGCAAGGCGGTCACCTTCGCCGCGTAACTGTTCGGATAGGAGTGCATCGCCGTCGTGTGGCTCGCCGTTACCCGCTCGCCGATATCGCGTTTGATCGCCTCGCTGGCGAGCACCTCGGTAAACCGCGATCCCGGATCGTCCGTCTCGTCGATGTGGAGATCCGCGGGCCGACCGTACGACTCCGCGAGATCCATCGCAAGTTGGACCGAGTCGACGCCATCCTCGCGAGTGTGTTCGTTGTGCGGAATCGCACCGACGACGTCCGCGCCCATCTCGAGCGCCTCCCGGAGCAGGTCCTCGTGAGTCGGATCGGTGAAGATCCCGTCCTGCGGGAACGCGACGACCTGGAGATCGACGATGTCCGCGACCTCCTCTCGGAGTTCAAGCAGGGCCCTGACGCCGGTCAGCGACTCCTCCGTCGTGTCGGCGTGGGTCCGGACGCGGGTGACGCCGTGGGCCGCGAGCCACTCGACCGCCCGCTCGGCCCGCGCTTTCACGTCGTCAGCATCGAGGGTCTCCTTCCGGTCGCCCCAGATGCGGATCCCCTCCGCGAGCGTCCCCGAATCGTTCCACTCGGGCTGGCCGGCAGTGAGCGTCGCGTCCAGGTGGATGTGCGGTTCGGTCAGCGACGGCGTCACGAGCCGTCCCCCAGCGTCGTAGCGCTGGGACTCCGGAACGGCCGTCGGATCGATCGATCCGGCCGCCTCGAGGCGCGAGATGCGCCCGTCTTCGATTGCGATGTCGATCGACGACCCGTCGACAATGGTGGCGTCGGTGATAATCCACGAAGGCATACACATCGATTCCAGTCCACGCTAATAATAGTACCGCGAGTTGTGAACTGGTACTGTATCACCCAATCGATGGACAATTAGGCGAGAGTCGTCGATAATCTCCCCTCACTGTTAGAAAGATTGATTATCACGGAATCGAGAAGCATGTTACATGGCAACATCCGACGGTGGATTTGACTGGCGCCGCATCGTCTTCGGTGACGAGACCCTCCCGGACCCCGACTATCCGCTCGATCACGTCCCGAAGAACGAACGGAAGGGATTGGTCAGCCTCTCGGCGGTCCTGCTCGGCCTCGTCTTCTTCGCGGGGACGATGTGGGCGGGCGCGGAAGTCAGCGCGGCGATGGGATTCCAAGAGATGCTCACCGCGATGGTCGTGGGCCACATCATCCTGGGCGGGTACGTCGCACTCCTCTGTGGAATCTCCGCGAATGCGGGTCTCACAACCGTCCTACTCGCTCGATACTCGTTCGGTCGGATCGGCGCTAAATGGGCAGACCTGCTGTTGGGCGGCACGCAGGTCGGCTGGTTCGGCGTGACCATTCCGATGGTCGCCGTCCCAACGGCGACGTATTTCGGCCTCGAGAGCGCGGCGATGGTCAGCGCACTGGTTCTCATCTGGGGACTGTTACACATGTCGACTGCGTACTTCGGGTACGACGGGATGGAGAAGCTCTCGTACGTCGCGGTACCGTTCCTCGTGATCGTCGGGTTGCTCTCGATCGGGCTCGCCGTCGGCGACGCGGGCGGGATCGACGGCCTCCTGGCCCAGACCGGCGGGGGCGAGATGACGTTCGGTCTCGCGGTGACGATCGTCGTCGGGACGTTCATCAGCGCGGGCACGCAGGCTCCGAACTGGGCGCGCTTCGCCGTCAACTCTCGGGTCGCCTTCTGGGCTGGATTGATCGCATTCCTCGTCGGAAACAGCTTCCTCTTTCTCAGCGGTGCGGTTGGCGGTGCCGTCTACGACGTGACGCCCGCGGGCGACCTCTACGAAGTGCTGGTCGCGCAGGGACTCGCGAGCGTCGGCCTGATCGCGTTGATCCTGAACATCTGGACCACGAACGACAACGCCGCCTACGCGTTCAGCGTCGCCGGAGCCGAGGCGTTCGACTTCGATCGCAAGCGGCCGTTCGTCATCGTCGGCTGTGCGATCGGGATCCTCCTCGCGCTGGCCGGCGCCGACGGGCTCCTCCTGCCGTGGCTCGAGCTCCTCGGACAGTACATCCCGCCGCTCGGCGCGATCATCATCGCCGATTTCCTGCTCTGCTGGCGCGGCGGGATCCCGCGGATGGACGACGTTCAGTTCACGAGCGTCCGGTGGACGGGCGTGCTGGCGTACGTCGTCGGGTGTCTCGTCGCGGTCCTGACCGCCGGATCGGTGCTACCGGGCGTCACTGCACCGGCGCCGGTTCCGGGCATGGCGGCCCTCAACGGAATGCTCGCGGCCGCACTCGTGCACATCGTCGGCTACTACGCCCTCGAGGAGACCGGTCTCCTCCCGTCTCACCGGGTTCCCGAGGACGCAAATCGAGTCTGACCGTGTAAAAAGCAGGGCGATACCGGCGTCGTCTCCGCAGTCGATCTATCGAACGACGAGGACGGGGACGGACGACCGCCGCACAACTTTCTCCGCGACGCTTCCGAGGAGGACGCGTGCGACGCCGTTCCGACCGTGACTGCCGACGACGATCATTTCGTAGTCGCCGTCCTCGGCGCGCTTGACGATCAGCCGATCCGGTCGGCCCCGACCGCGTTCGGTCTCGATCTCGGTTCCGCGTTCCGCCGCGAACTGACGTGCAGACTCGAGGATCTCTTCAGATCGCTCGTGTTCTGGACTGTCGTCAGGAATATCACCAGTCATTCCGGAAAACGCCCCGATGTCGCCGTGCCCCGCCTCGACCACGTGGACAGCCGTGATCGAGGCGTCCGGGAACGTTTCGATCGCGTACTCGAGTGCGTCTTCCGATCTGTTCGAGCCATCGACGGGGACGAGGATCCGTTCGGGCATAGTCCATAGTTGGGTGCCAAGCGACGTATTTCTTCCCCGAACTACAGCGAATCGGGAACGTCTGCCGCGAGAGGAACGCTATTACTGTTGTGGGACTCTCTAGCAGGTATGAAGGCATGTGTCCTCGACGAGTGGGGCGGATCGCTAACGGTCGACACGGTTCCCGATCCGGAGCCCGAACCGGACGAAGTGTGTATCGACGTCCGCGCCTGCGGCGTCACACGAACGATCGAGAACTCGATTCAGGGCGGCCTCGAGGACGATCCGACACTCACGCCGCGGGTGCCGGGTCACGAGTTCGCGGGCATCGTCGACGACGTCGGCGACGACGTGTCGGGAATCGTGCCGGGCGATCGCGTGCTGGCGTACTTCTATCTCACGTGCGGCGAGTGTGACGCGTGTCGGCGCGGCGCAACGAACCAGTGTGCGAATTTCGGCGGCTGGTACGGGGCCACTCGAGACGGCGCGTACGCCGAGCGAGCAGTTATCCCCGCCTCGAACGCGCTCCCGCTCCCGGACGGGGCGAGCTTCGTCGACGGCGCGATCGCCGCAGATGGGCTCGCGACGCCGCTGCACATCTGTCGTCGGGCCGAGGTCGACGACGCCGATACGGTGCTCGTCGTCGGCGCGGCCGGTCGTGTCGGAATTCACCTCTCGCAGCTGGCCGCGCTCAGGGGCGCTCGCGTGCTGGCGGCCGACATCGCGGACGACCGGCTCGCGCACATCGATTCGGTCACGAGCCCGGCGGTGCAGCCGATCGATGTCCGCGACGACGACGTCGCAGCGCGGCTCCGCGAGGCAACGCCCAACGGCGACGGACCGACGGTCGTCGTCGACACAGTCGGAAACACGGACACGCTCGTGGACGCCTGGGAAGCGCTCGCGATGGGCGGGCAACTGATCTCGCTGACGACCCACCACGAGCGATCGTTCGCACCGCCGCTGACGGAGTTCGTCGTGAAGGAGGCCGCCATCAGCGGATCGCGGTACGCGACGAAAGACGAGGTCGTCCGGGCCGCGCGATTGCTGGCCGACGGCCGGATCGACCCCGTCGTCACCGAACGAGTCGGCCTCGAGGACGTCCCCGCCGTTCACGAGCGGATTCGGGCGGGCGAGAGTTACGGGATGGTCGTCCTCGAGCCGTAGCGGCGGGTAGAAGCGGATTGAAGCGCGGAGTCCCAACGATGAAGGACCGTCGCCGATTCAAGCGTCAGCGCCGGCGTCGGCCGACGTGAGGCCGCCATCGCCGGGGATAATCGCATTCAACACGAGCGCGGTGACGCCGCCGACGAGCAGCCCGGAGCCGAGCAGCACCTGGAGATCGTCGGGGAACTGTGCGAGCGCGTCCGACTGCACCTCGACGCCAAGGCCGAGCACGATCGAGGAGGCGATGATCGTCAGGTTTCGCTGCGTCAGTTCCACGTTCTGGGCGACGAGTCTGAGTCCGATCGAGAAGATCATCCCGAAGAGGACGATCGCTGCACCGCCGAGGACGGGTTCGGGCATCGCCGAGACGATCGCGGCGACTTTCGGAATCAGGCCGAGCACGACGAGGAAGCCCCCGCAGATCGCGACCACGAACTTACTCGCGACGCCGGTGAACCCGATCAGGCCGACGTTCTGGGAGAACGACGTGTTCGGGAAGGCGTTGAACACGCCCGCGATCATGCTCATCACGCCGTCGGCCAGCAGGCCGCCCCGCATTTCCTCCGAAGTCGCACGTCGGTCAACCGTTCCGGTCGTTCCCTCCACGTCGCCGATCGTCTCCATGGAGGTGACGACGTACGCGAACGCCGCGATGACGATCGCGCTCGGGTGGAACTCGACGCCGAACTCGAGGGGCATCGGGACGGCCACCCACCCGGCATCGGCGACGCCGGAGAGATCGAGCAGTCCGAGCGGCGCGGCCATCAGGTAGCCGACGACGACTGCGATGAGCACGCTCGCGACCGAGAGGAAGTTATCGAAGTACTGGTTGAACAGGACCGCGATCAGGAACACGACTCCGGCCACGCCGAGGTTCGCGAGGTCGCCGTAGGTTTCAGCGCCCGGCCCACCGGCGGAGTACTGGATCGCCGTCGGAACGAGCGTCAGTCCGACGAGCATGACGACCACGCCCGTCACGAGCGGAGGAAACAGCGACCGGAGGTCGTCGTAGAAGTAGCCGATGACGATCTCGACGGGAGCGGCGACGATGACCGCGCCGAAGATCGCGGCGATCCCGAACGAGTTCCCGATGTCGATGAGGGGCGTGACGAAGATGGCGCTCGTTCCCATGACGATAGGGAGACGGGAGCCGACCGGCCCGACCGAATACACCTGTACGATCGTGGCGAACCCGGCGACGAGCAACGCCATCTGTACGATGAACGTGGTCTCGCTCTGCCCGAGTCCGATCGCACCGGCGATAACGAGCGGGAGCGCGACCGTCGAGAGAAACATCGCGAGCAAGTGTTGAATCCCGAGCGGGATGGCCTCCGAAAGGGGCGGTTCGTCGTTAATTCCGTATCGAACGATACCGTCGTCAGTACTCGATTCTGGAGACTGATCGTCCACGTTTACGTCCGTCATTGCACGGATACCACCACAAATACAGGAAATATATATCTTTGGGATATTTTTCAGCGCGATACAGTCTGATTCGGCTAAAATAGTATATGTCTGATATTTTCCACGGAGAAGCCGTCGCCGCTGCCGTGATACCACGCTTTTTGTAGATACGATGTCTAGCCGGTCACGTGTTACGGCAATGGTCGTTCGGTGACGAGTCCCGAACCGTTCCCTGGACAGCCATCGGCGAGATCGGTCTGGGGCTGTTCGGTCTCGGACTCGCAGTCGGTGGCTACGGCGCGTACGTCTCCGCGCTCATCGCCCGCGGTGTCTCGCCCGATGCGGCCGGATTCGGCATGTCGCTCTTTCTCCTCGGACAGCTTCTCGTCGTCGTTCCGGCCGATCGACTGACGCGGACGGCGCCCGTCGAACGCGTCGCGGCGCTCGGGTTCGCCGTCGCCGGCGTCGGAATCGCCCTCGGCGGCGCGGTGACCCTCGAGGCCACGTACGTCTCGCGGCTCCTCCTGGGTCTCGGTCAGGGGACGGCGTTCGTCGGCGGAATGAAGTACGTCGGATTACGGACGACCGGCGCGGATACCGCGACCGCCCAGGGGATGCTCGGCGCGCTGTTCACGCTCGGACTGGCCTGTGGACTGGCAGTGGGTCCCGTCGCCGTCTCCGCGCTCGGACCGACGCTCCCCGCCGTTGTCGCGGCTATCGTGGCTCTCTCGGGAGGCGCGTTGACGACTCGGTTGCCGGCCGTCCGCGCAAACGCGAAGACGGCTATTCGCGCGTATCTCGACCCATTCACGTCCGCGAGCGGACTCGCACTCGGGCTCGGGAACATGGCGACGTTCGGATTTCTCATGGTGGCCTCGACCTGGTACACGGAACTCCTTTCTGGGGTCGCGCTCCCCGCGATCGCCGTGCTCGTCGGATTCGCCCTGGCGACGGTGTTCGGTCGGGGACTCGGTGGCTGGCTCTCGCGAGGCTACGGGGAGCAAGCGACCGTCGCGGGTACGCTACTGGGACTGGCACTCGTCCTCGTCGGGTTAGCGGCAGCGATCGCGACCGGCTCCGAAGCAGGGATCGGAATCGGACTCGTATTGACCGGGTTCGGCTTCGGGATCCCGTTCGGGCCGCTGTTCAGTCTCGCGTTCTCCGAACTGGCTGACGACCCCGGCGTGACGCTGTCGGGAATGTTGCTCGTGGGTAACGGCGGCGCGCTGGCGTACCCGTGGCTCGTGGGCCGGCTGTTGACCGCGACGGAGAGCTATGCCGCGGGATTCGGGGCGATGGGACTGACCGTCGCGGCGGTCTGGCTGCTCTGGATAGCGACGATCGGTCGGTGAACCGAAGGTACTGCTCCGACGATGAGGATTCTCCGACGAGGTGCCCCCGATGACGAGAAAAGATCGCGTGCGCCTCGAGTGAGCGGACGTGGCCCCACGTCCGCCGGCGGTCACGTCGATCGGCGGAACAACCGCGACCGCGAACGCGTTACCGCGGCTGAACCGGCAGTTCGATCTGTGTCGCGTACTCGGCGTCGTGGTGGACCGTGTTGGTCGCGATTTGGGACTCGCGGTCACCGTACAGCGGCCCGCCGGTGTTGTGGTTCACGTCGAAGCGCGGGTAGTTCGACGAGGAGATGTCCAGCCGGATGCGGTGACCTTCCTTGAAGACGTTCGCCGTCGGGTACGGCTCCATCTCGAACTCGTAGACTTCGCCGGGCTCGAGCAGGTCGGGCTCGTCCCGGTAGCCCCGGTAGCGCCCGCGGCAGATGGAGTCGGCGAGGTTCACCGCGAAGCCGTTCGGGAACTCCTCGCTGGGCGGGTACTCGTCGATGAGTTTCGCCGTGAAGTCGGTGTCCGGCGCGTCGGTCGAGCCGAAGACGCTCACGCGGATCGGTCCCGTGATCTCGAGGTCCTCCTCGAGGGGCTCCGTCCGGTAGACGAGGACGTCGTTGCGCTCCTCGAGGGGGCCGTACGGCGACTCGGCGCCGAGCGTATCGGGGCGCGTGCGCTGGTCGAAGCCGCCGCGGCCGGTGATGTCGTGCAGGTTGCGATTGGCGAGCGGGTACTCGATGAGATTCTCGTCTCGAGGCTCGTAGGTGATATACGACGAGCAGTTGCCCCCGAGGGTGGGGACGGGATCGCTCGGATCGAACTCGTAGCTCGTCGCGGCGTCCTCGACGGTCGGTTCGTCCGTCGACAGCCGACCGTCCTCGTGGATGTAGTAGGTCGTGAACTCGGTGTCCGGCAGGGGCCACTCCTCGCCGGAGCGCCACTCGCCGCTGTGGCGGAGCCGTCCGTCGCGCGTCTGCGAGCCGTCGCCGGTCCCCATCTGGAAGTACTGGACCGTCGGCTGGTCGCCCCAGGTATCCTCGCCCTTGAGATAGTGATCGAAAAAGCGCAGCCGCGTCTCCTGGTAGTCGCGCAGGGCCTGCTCGCCGAACTCGAGTTCGCCGGAGTAGGACTTGTTCCACGAGGGCAGGGGATAGGTGTTCCAGCCGTGGGTCCACGGCCCCATGAGGAGGTAGTGGTCGCTGTCCTTGCGCTCGGCGAGCGCCTCGAAGTTGTCGCAGGTCGCCTTCGTGTAGGAGTCGTACCACGCGCCGGAATAGACGGTCGGAACGTCCGCCGACTCGTCGTAGTACGCCTCGAAGTTGAGCCCCGGCTCCTGCCAGAGTTCGTCGCTCGCGGCCCCCTGCGTCATGATGTCGAACGCCCACTCCTCGTAGTCGGGGATGTGGCGCAGCGGCGACTGTCCCTGCTGGATCGGCCCGTTCTCGAGCACGTCCCGCACGTCGACGTTCGCGAGTCGGTGCTGGACATCCGAATCCTCCAGCGCCCGCTTGGCGAACCCGCCACCGAGGGTGTACGCCCAGCAGAGCCACCGGAGCTCGAAGGCACCGTTGTGACGGAAGGTCGCCTTCCGTCCGTTGGCGGCCCCCTGGTTGATGAACATGGCCTCGAGGTGTGGCGGATCCTGCGTCGCAAGCGCGTTCTGAACCCACGCACCGTAGGAAGTCCCGATCGTCCCGACCTGCTCGTCACAGTAGTGTTGCTCGGCGAGCCATTCGACGGTGTCGTAGCCGTCCTCGGGTTCGTTGACGAAGATGTAGTAGTCGCCGCCGCTGTTGAATCGACCCCGGCAGTCCTGGATCGCGACGACGTAGCCACGCTCGGCGAACCACTCGCCGTGTCGTTCCATGCGTCCTCGCTTGCCGTAGGGAGTCCGATCGAGAAGCGCGGGCTTGGGGTCGTCGATCGGTTCTCCCGTGTCGGGGTCAGCCGGGCGGTAGATGTCGGTCGCTAGTTCGACACCGTCGCGCATCTCGACCATCACATCTAGTTCAGCAGTGACTGCGTACTCCGGATCAGATGCCATCACGTCTACCGATACGGTCGAACTGTAATAGTTCATTCCCTCCGATCTCGAGCCGTGGCGCTATTCGATCGACTCGAAGGCTACGTCGGCAGAATCCGGGATCGACCGTCCGATCGATGAGCGGTCGACGAAAAGGGGACGGTGGATTCGTCCGTCCGCTCAGTTCGCGAACGGGGTGAGCTCGAGTCGCTCGAGCGTCTCGTCGGTCGGAACGCCGTCGTCGTCCCAGCCGCGGAACGCGTAGTACTCGTCCAGCATCGCCTCGAGTTCCGACGGCGGACAGAACATTCCGGCCGACGGTCCGTCGGGAATCGCCTCGTGCATGACGCGGTAGGGGAGCGTATCGTCCGCTCGACTGGCGATCCCGCGCTGGACGTTGACGAGTCGCTCGAGGTTGTAGATGCGCTCGCCGATCCGTTCGAGTTCGGCCGGGTCGAGGTCCCAGCCGGTCGCGGCGTTCACCGCATCGCTGTAGCGCTCGTTCAGTCGTTCGCCCCACCCGCCCTCGCTGACGAACCGACACTGGGTCAGCGAGTCGCCGACGGCGGTGAAGTGCTGCGAGCGAGCGGCGAACTCGGCAGTCCCGTCCGTCGTTTCGTCGTGTTCTCCCTGATACTGGAGCGTCGGACGCGTGTCGTGGTGTGAACCGCCTCGAGTCGCGGTCGCGTATCCGATCGACATCCCCTTGAGACCGCGCGGGGAGTGGGCCGCGAACTCCAGTCCCTTCGCCCCGTGCAGGTACTGCTCCGCCGCGTCGTCCAGCGAGTCGGCGAATCGGAACGAGCCCGCCGCGAGCCGATCCCCGATTCCGTCGCGTCGCGCGGTCTCTTCGGCGAGTTCCACGAGACCGTCGGCGTCGCCGAACGCCAGATGCGGTGAGGCGTCCGCGGGGAGAAGTCCCTCCTCGTAGCATTCACGCGCGAACGCGACGGTTACTCCCCAACTGATGGTGTCCATCCCCAGCCGGTCACACAGGTCGTTCGCTTTCATCACGCGCTTGATGTCGTACACCTCCTGCATCGTCGCGGTCCCGAACAGGCTCTCGAACTCCGGAATCTTCGCCTCGGTGATCCCCTCCGACTGGACCGCGACGTGTTTCCCGCAGGCGACCGCGCAGTTGGCGCACGTAGTGTCCTCGGTGACGAACTCTTCGTGGAGCCGTTCGCCGCTGATCGCCTCCGCGTTCTCCCGGGACGTCTGCTCGGTTTGATTGTTGCGCTGGCCGAGCTTTCCCGTCTCGTTGACCGGGTTCACGAGGCCACTGGTCCCGTAGTCCTGTAGCATCTCGGTCCCCTCCATCAGCGGTTTCATCCGCCCGGTAGCGAGCGTCCGGAGTCGATCGGGCGCAGCGAGTTCGGGCTCGAAGTCACCCTCCCGGACGGCGACGGCTTTCACGTTCTTCGAGCCGAGAACCGCCCCGCTGCCGCCCCGACCGGCGACGCCTTCGCGCCGTTTCGACTCGTGCAACAGGCAGGCGTAGCGCACTCGGTTCTCGCCGGCCGGGCCGGCAGCGATGACGTGCGTGTCGTAGCCGACGCCCTCCTGTTCGCGTACTCGCTCGCAGGTCTCGTATGTGTCCAGACCGGCCAGGTCGGCGGCGGGTTCGACGGTCGCGCCGTCCGCCGTAATGCTGACGTACGAGAGGTCGTCGGCCGAGCCGTGTAACGCGATCGCGTCGAACCCCGTCGTCTTCTGGGCTCGCGGGAACGTCCCGCCGAACGTGCTGTCGAAGAACCCGTCGGTCATCGGACTGACGAACCCGACGACGCCGCGACTCGTGCTCTGGAACGGCGTGGCGTTCATCGGTCCGACCGCGAAGACGACGACGTTCTCCGAATCGAACGCGTCGGCCGACGCGGGGACGTGTTCGGCGACGAGCTTGACGGCGAGGCCGTTCCCGCCGAGGAACAGGCGCGCGTCCTCGGGCGCGAGTTCCTCGCGCTCGCTCTCGCCGCTCTCGAGGTCGACGTGGAGGATTTCGCCGCCGTACGCCGGCGGGAGGTCGCTCATCCGTTCAACCCTCCATCTGGGCGTCCGAGTGCTCGAGCGCGGCGTCTAACGCTTCGATACCTCGGTCGAGGTCCGCTTCCGTCAGTACCAGCGGCGGCGCGATGATGAGCGTGTTGATCATGTTCGCGACGTAGACGCCGTGATCGCGGGCGCGGGCCGCCACTTCGTCCACGACCGTCGTCCCCGTCGAGATCTTGTCCGCTCGCTTCCCGAACGGAACGCGTTCGTCGGCCGACCGGGTGAGTTCGAGACCGCGGAAAAGCCCGACGCCGCGCGCCTCGCCGACGCTCGGATGATCCGCGGCGAGTTCCGCGAGTCGCTCGCCGAGGATGTCGCCGATCTCGCTCGCGCGCTCGATGAGGTTCTCCTCCTCGTAGGTCTCGACGGCGGCGAGCCCGGCCGCACAGGCGACGGGATGACCCGCGTACGTGTGGCCGTGACAGAACATCTCGTCCTCGAAGTGGTCCGCGATTTCCGGCGTGACGATCGTCGCGCCGAGGGGTGCGTACGCGCCGGTGAGGCCTTTCGCCATCGTCATGATGTCGGGAGTGACGTCGAAGACATCGCTGCCGAACCACTCGCCAGTGCGGCCGAATCCGGACATCACTTCGTCACAGATGAGTAACGCGCCGTGATCGTGGGCGATTCGCTTCAGCTCGGGGAGGTACTCCTCGGGCGGAACGAGAATGCCGTTCGAGCCGACGATCGGCTCGACGAGCACCGCCGCGACCGTATCGCCCTCGAGTTCGAGCATTTCGTCGATGTACTCGAGGCTCTCCATCGGCTCGAGCGTCGAGCCGTACGCGTACGGGTCGGGCGCTTTGATCGCGCCGGGAACACTGGGTTCGGCCGGCAGCCGCCGCGGATCGCCGGTGACGCTGATCGAACCGGCGGTCGCGCCGTGGTAGGAGCGGTACCGCGAGATGATCTTCTGCTTGCCCGTGTAGAAGCGCGCGATTTTGATCGCGGCCTCTACGGCCTCGGTGCCGCTGGTCGAGAAGAACGTTTTGGTGAGGGCTCCCGGTGTGACGTCGGCCAGTTTCTCGCCGAGTCGGGCGCGTGCCTCCGTCGTGAAGCCGGGCGCGAAGTACGCACCCTCTCGGGCCTGCTCGGCGATCGCATCCGCGACGCCGTCCGCGGAATGGCCGAGATTGGAGCACATGAGCTGTCCGGAGAAGTCGATGTACTCCTCGCCGTCGGCCGTCGTAAATCGCGCTCCGTCACCGCCGACGACCTGCGTCGGGCTGACTTCGCTCTGGAACGACCACGTGCCGAAGACGTGTCGCTTGTCTGTCTGTTCGATGTCGTTGAGGGATGATAGCTCGTCTCCCATGAGACAACGTACGATACAAAAGTTAAAAACTGTTGGCATAATATCGCCCTAAATTGACCTGTATTCAATATACTCGATATCTATCGAACAGTTATATAGTAGCGTCGAGCTGACGAATCGAGCGGGGACGACGAGCGATGATCACTGGAAACGGACACCGGAACGAGTCCGGATTCTCCGACAGAAACGCGACGACAGACGAGTCTGGATCGAATCTGTCCCGCGATGGGGGTCACTCCGACAGATGTGGACGGAGCGCCTCGTAGGCAGCGTCCGGACGCTCGGGAAACACTGTGAGTGGCTTCGTACGACCGGTGACTTTGAACGAGAGTTTGCCGCGCTTCCGGTACGTCAGGAAGAGGCTCACGACGCCGATGACGGCGAACGCGACGCCGCCGAGCACGTGTTCCGTCGTCGAGTACCCGCCGAACACGATGAGTCCGACGCTGAGCACGGCGAGAAACCAATCGAAGGCGTTGTACTCGACCTCTACGATGTCCTCGACGGCGATGCGTATCGGTTCTCCGTCGCCACGAACGACGTAGACGTGGTCCGCTGTGAGCGCGAACGCGTCGCCGCGACGAAGTGCGAACGTCTCCGCGGCAGCGGCGTCGACATCGTCGAGCACGTTATCGGTGGTCACGAGTACAGCATGAGCGGTCACTGTCGTTACTGTTATGGTCGGGACGAGGATCGCACTCCCAATCGGACCCTCGAGCGGGCGGACCGGGCCGTGAGGGCGCACGCGGATACCGACTCCCTGCGGGGCAAGGAGGTGGAGATACTGTGTGACGGCGAGGAGGAATCCGCGTGAATTAGATCGGCTGAACGAACTCGACGACGTAGCCGTCCGGATCGTAGACGAACGCCGCTCGCCTGTTCGCCGCGTCGAACGTCGTCGGTTCGAGGTGGACATCGCACCCGCTCTCCTCGAGGACCCGCTCGAAGGTCGCGTCGACGTCCTCGACCGAGAACGCGAGGTGGTCGATACCAGACGGATCGACGGCCCCGTCGGCGTTCGGGTCGAACTTGAACTGGAGGGAAGCGCCGTCGTCGGTTCCGACGTAATAGTTGACGACGCCGTCATCTCCCGCGAACTCTCGCTGGTACTCCAGCCCGAGCACCCCTTCGTAGAAATCGGTCGTTGCCTCGAGGTCGCTCACCGTGACGGCAGTATGTGTGGCGTGCATACACCACGAACGAGTCCACGTCTACATATACTTTGGTTCCACCGCTACGAAAACGCGGTATAGTATCGATGTGTCCGATTATCTGGGAGAATGAGGTGCTGTATTCGAGTATTTCTCCGTGATTAGGACAAGAGTTAATACGTACCCTGACAGTCGTGAACATATGTCGATACAGATTGACAGAGAGCGCTTCGTCGAGACGATGAAAGAACAGGCGGCGATCGGCGGTACGGACGACGGCGGCCTCCACCGGCTCGCGCTGTCCGACGAGGACAGGGAGATCCGGGACTGGTTCCGCGATCAGCTCGAGGAACTCGGGCTCGACGTCAGAATCGACGAATTCGGAAATATGTTCGGGCGTCGCGAGGGCACGGATCCCGACGCCGCGCCGGTCCTGATCGGGTCGCACCTCGACTCCCAGCCGTACGGGGGGATCTACGACGGGGCGCTCGGCGTGATCGCTCCCCTCGAATTGCTTCGCACGCTCGAGGAGGAGGGGATCGAGACCGAACATCCGATAGAAATCGTCAACTGGACGAACGAGGAGGGGTCGCGCTTTCAGCCGGCGATGCAGGGCAGCGGCGTCTGGGTCGGCGCCCACGACATCGAGACGGAGTACGAGCGGACCGACGAGAACGGCGATCGACTGGTCGACGAACTCGAACGGATCGGGTACCGTGGCGACGTCCCGGCCGAACCCCAGGAGGAGTACGAGGCGTACCTCGAACTCCACATCGAGCAAGGGCCGTACCTCGAACTGGAGGGCAAGGAGGTCGGCGTCGTCACGGGCGTCGTCGGATTCTATTGGGGTGCGATCACGTACTACGGCGAGGCGGACCACTCGGGTCCGACCCCGATGCACTTCCGCAATGACGCGCTCGTCGGGGCCGCCGACGTGATCACGCAGATCCGACGCATCCCGAGCACGCTGGGCGATCGAACCGTCGGAACGGTCGGCTACGTCGACGCGCAGCCAAACTCCATCAACATCATCCCCGAGGAGGTGACGTTCACGTTCGGGTTCCGGGACCCGTCCGACGATATCGTCGAGGAGGCGAAACACCGAGTGCTCGCCGAAGCGGAGGCGGCAGCGGAGCGAGAGGGTCTCGAGTGGGAGTGGGAGAAACGCCACCAGTCGGACAGCGTGCGCTTTGCCGACACGTGCGTCGACGCCGTGCAGGCGTCGGCCGACGAACTCGGCTACGACAGCATGCGCATCTTCAGCGGCGCCGGCCACGACGCCGTCCACCTCACCGACGTCTGTGATACCAGCATGGTGTTCGCGGTCAGCGAGGACGGCAAGAGCCACAGCGAAGCGGAGTACACGAGCTGGGACGACTGCTACTCGTCGGCGAACACGATCGCCAACGCGGCGTTCCGACTCGCAAACGGCGAGTAGTCGACAAAAATAGCCGGGTACGCGGGCGGATACCGGACGGCCACCGGCCGATACCGGATTGGGTCCCGGCCGATATCAGAACTCCCAGTCGGGGAGGTCCCGTTCGACGAACTGGCCGTGCCCGGGCTCCCCGACGATTTCGCCGTCGTCGGCCACGAGTTCGCCCCGGACGAAGGTCTTCTCGACGCGACCGGTCACCTCTCGACCCTCGTAGATGGAGAAGTCGGCGACGCTCGCGTTGTCCGCGGCGTCGATGGTGTCGGACGCGTCGGGATCGAACACGAGGACGTCGGCGTCGGTCCCCGGTTCGAGCGTTCCCTTCGAGGAGAGCCCGAACACTCGAGCCGGGTTCGTACACATCGCGCGAACGAGGAACGGGTACGAGTAGCCGCGCTCGTTGACCGCTTCGTCGTGGAACACCGGCAGGCTCGTCTGGAGGGCGTTCGCGCCGAACTTGCTGTCCCACCAGTTCTCGACCTGTTTGCTCTCCTCCGTGTACCCGCAGTGATCCGTCGAGACGACGTCGAGCGTCCCGCGCTCAAGGTGCTCGAACATCGCCTCGTTGTCGTCGGGCTTCCGAATCGGCGGAGCGATCATCGGGAGGTGCCCCAGCTCCGCAAAGATGGAATCGTCTAGCGTCGTGTAGTGGGTACACGTCTCCGCCCGGACCATCTCCTCGCCGAACTCCTCCCGGAACTGCGCGAGCACCTCGGCGGACTTCCGACAGGACGTGTGGATCCCGTAGTACCGACACCCTGCCTCCATCGCCATCCGGACGGCGTCCTCGGCGGCCATCGCTTCCGCGTAATCCGGCCGCGACTGTGGATACCATTCTGGATCTCCCTTCCCCTCGGCCTGGAAACGCTCGGCCAGATACTCACAGAGGGCGCCGTCTTCGGAGTGCAAGACAGCGACCGCGTCGTGGTCGGCCAGTTCGCCGAACGTCCGGTCCATGAACCCGTTCGTCAACCCGAATTCGTAGGCGGTGAACAGCTTGAACGTGGGGACGCCGGCCTCGATAACGGCCTCGAACTCCTCGAAGACCGCCTCGTCTTCTCGAGTGATCGCGGCGTGGAGTCCGAAGTCGACAACCGGATTCTCCGCTTTGTCGCGTTTGCGCTCGATTCCCTCCAGAAGCGTTCCCTCCTCGTCCCACAGGCTCGTCTCGCCGACCCAGGCCTGCCAGGCGAAGTCGATGAACGTGGTCGTTCCGCCGAGGGCCGCTGCCTTCGAGGCGCTTTCGTAGGTGTCGAACGAGAACATGTCGTCGATGTGGACGTGGGGGTCGACCACGCCGGGCAGCACCAGTCTGTCAGTGGCGTCGACGACCGTCTCGGCATCGCTCATCTCGTCGCCGTCCCCGACGGCAACGATGCGTTCGCCGGTGATTCCGACATCGGCCTCGAACGTGTCCGTGGCCGTGACGACAGTCCCTCCTCGTATGAGTATGTCTACCATGTGCGCTCGTATTTACATAGAACAATCAAATATAGATTTCGATCAAATATAAGAGGAGTTATTCCGCATTCCACCCAGCTCTATGCAATAAATGCGAATATTTTTGAACACGCTTTGTCAAGAGCTAGCAACAGACTTAAGTAATTGTCTTTGAATTATGAGGGATGTGGGGATGACAGCTCTTCACACAATTGGAGTCACGATATGACAGACAACGATCCACCGAACGACGGCGATGGTATAGCCGCTGCAGAGGGGAACATTCCGGCCCCACAGGAGTCGGATTTCGTCGAATACAGCATCGAAGACAAACCGCCACTCCTCGAGTCGATACTATTGGGGTTCCAGCACTACCTCACGATGATCGGTTCGACCATCGCTATCCCGCTGGTACTCATCGGGGCGATACAGGGTGCGGGCGGGTCCATGCCCGCGTCGGCCCAGGCGCAACTGATCGGGACCTTCTTCGTCGTTTCGGGCGTCGCAACCCTCGCACAGACGACGATCGGTAACCGGTACCCGATCGTACAGGGTGGGACGTTCTCGATGATCGCCCCCGCAATCGCGATAATCGGGGCTCTCGGCGCTCAGGGCGTCGGGTACGAACTCATGTTGCGGGAGCTACAGGGCGCGATCATCGTCGCAGCGCTAGTCGAAGTAGTGATCGGCTACACCGGCGTAATGGGTGCACTGAAACGGTTCCTTTCGCCGGTCGTTATCGCACCGACCATCGCGCTGATCGGTCTCGCTCTCTTCAATACGGGACAGATCACGAGCGCGACCCAAGACTGGTGGCTGTTCGGCCTCACACTGGTGCTCATCATCGCGTTCTCGCAGTACCTCGACAAGTACCACAGCGTGTTCCGACTGTTCCCGATCCTCCTCGGCGTCGGCCTCGCGTGGATTATCGCCGCCCTGCTCTCGGTTGGCGGCGTCTACGGCACCGGCGCAGCTGGATACGTGGACTTCGGAGCCGTTACCTCGGCGTCCGCGATCCAGCCCGTCTCGCCGTTCCAGTGGGGTATGCCCACGTTCACGACGTCGTTCATCATCGGCATGTTCGCTGGCGTCGTCGCGTCCATGATAGAGAGCTACGGCGACTACTTCGCCGTCGCCCGGCTCTCGGGAATGGCCGCACCCAGCAAGAAACGCATCAACCACGGCATCGGCATGGAGGGACTCGGTAACCTGTTCGCCGGCATCATGGGGACCGGGAACGGATCGACCTCCTACTCGGAGAACGTCGGCGCCATCGGGATCACCGGCGTGGCGTCCCGATACGTCGTCCAGATCGGTGCACTCGTCATGTTGGTCGTCGGCTACGTCGGCTACTTCGGGCAGCTGGTCGCGACAATTCCCAATCCGATCGTTGGAGCACTGTTCCTCGCGATGTTCGGACAGATCACCGCGGTCGGTCTCTCGAACCTGAAGTACGTCGACCTCGACACGAACCGGAACGTGTTCATCGTCGGTATCGCGCTGTTCTCGGGGCTCGCGATTCCGAACTACATCGGCAACGTCGGGGCCGTAACCGACTTCCAGGCCGGACTCGAGGGCGTCGCCGTCCTCGGCCCGGTGTTGGGAACCGAACTCGTCTCGCAGACGCTGTTCGTCATCCTCGGAACGGGGATGGCCATCGGAGGCATCATCGCGTTCGTCCTCGATAACACCATCGAGGGGACGACCGAAGAACGCGGGCTCGACGCATGGGACGAGCTCTCGGAGGACGAAGACGACTTCGTTAGCGTCTTCGATCGGCTCAGCTCGGACGGCGGATCGAAACCCGTCGATCGAGCGGACTGATCGCCAATCGTCGGTCGTCGCGCGTCCTCGGCCGGTCGAGGAAGACGACGAGGAGCGGTTCACGTTTCACGATAAAGCCGACGCGTTGGACCGTCTCTCTCGACCGCACCGAATGACTCGGCTCGCGGTGGGGCGTCGCGAGCGCCCCAACCGAACCTTTTTTCCGGTCACTGACGATGCTGGGGCATGGACGAGTACGACGAGATGTGCTGGCAGCGCGAGGCCGTCGACCACGTTCTCACCGCTCGAGAGGAGTTCCTCGAGGATCGTGCGACATCGACCGTTCCAGTCGCTGAGATCGCCGGCCAACGCCTCGCCGAGCCGATAGTCGCCGAGACGGCCCAGCCGACGATCGATCGCGCCACCATGGACGGATACGCGTTCGCCGACGACGACGACGGGCCGCTCGAGATCGTCGAGAACGCGGTGTTCCCGGAGACGAAACCGCCCGCGCTCGAGGCCGGGCAGGCGATCGAGATTGCCACGGGGGCACCGCTTCCCGACCGGGCCGATACCGTCGTCAAGCGCGAGGACGCGGTCGTCGACGGCGGCCGCCTGCAGACGCCCGACCTCGCGACCGGAACGTACGTCTACGAGCGCGGCTCGAACGTCGAGGCCGGCGAGCAACTCTACACGGCCGGTGATCGGCTCACCGCGCTCGACGCCGTCTTGCTTCGGGACCTCGGCCGGGAGTCGGTCGTCGTCACCGCGCCGCTGTCGGTCGCCGTGCTCGCCACGGGGACCGAAATCCACGAGGGCCGGCACACGGACCTCGATTCGCCGATGCTCTGTAACCTGGTGCGGTCGTGGGGGCACTCCCCCTCGTATCGGGGATCGGTCCCCGACGAGGGCGACCGGGTCGAACGGCGAATCGCCGAGCTCGCGAGCGAGGCCGACGTGGTCGTCACCACCGGCGGGACGAGCGTCGGCAAGAAAGACTACGTGATCGACGCGCTCGAGTCCCTCGGCGACGTCGTCTTCCACAGGGTTCGGATCCGACCGGGGAAGCCGATCGCCGTCGCTCGGTTGCCCGACCACGACGCCTTGGCCGTCGCTATTCCCGGGAAACCGATCGGAGCGTACGTGAGCGCCGCCCTCGTCGCTCGCCCGCTGTTCACGGGCGATCGAACGACGCCGACGCTCGAGCGAACGATCACCCACGACGTCGGACTCGGCCCCGAGGGTTTCGAGTACGCGATTCCGGTCACCCTCGAGGGCGACGACGCCACGCCGCTCGGGCACGTGGACTCCCCGCTCGCGGTGTACGAGGAAACGTTCGATCCGAGCGTGCTCTCCTCGAGTACGCGCGCGGCGGCCGCCGACGGCTTCGTGCTCACGACCGAGCCCCTTGACGCCGGAGCGCAGGTGGACGTGATTCCGACGGATAGTCTCGAATGAGCCGAGGCAGGGTACTCTCGACGGCCACCCTCGAATGAGCCGGAACCGAGACTGCCGATAGCAAAGTTTTTTGCCGACTGTCCGAATCGGTCATGGTATCACATGACTACCGGAGATCGCATTCTCGACGGCGTGAGAGTCGTCGATCTGACCACGTTCGTTACCGGCGGTTTTTGCTCGCTGATGCTCGCCAATCAGGGGGCGGAGGTAATCAAAGTCGAGCGGCCCGGCGTCGGCGACGACAATCGCCACTCGGGCCCGCCGTTCATCGACGGCGAATCGCCGTACTTCTGGACGGTCAACTACGGCAAGAAGAGCGTCGAACTCGACCTCAAGAGCGACGCCGGACGGGAGGCGCTGTACGACCTCGCGAGCGAGGCCGACGTCTTCCTCCAGAACTACCGCCCGGGGACGGCCGAGCGCCTCGACGTCGACGAAGAGACGATCCGGTCGCACAATGACGACGTCATTTACTGTGCGATTTCGGCGTTCGGACAGACGGGGCCCTGGCGCGAGCGGCCCGGCTACGATCTGCTGATTCAGGGGATGAGCGGCATGATGAGTGTCACCGGAGAGCCCGACGGCCGGCCGGTGAAAGTCGGCCTCCCGACGACTGATCTCATCACCGGGATGTGGGCTGCCTTCGGCATTTCGAACGCGCTCTACCGGCGCGAACGGACGGGCGAGGGCGAGACCATCGATCTCGGCATGCTCGACGCCGCGCTTCCGTGGCTGACGAAACAGGCCGGCAAGGTGTTCGCGGGCGAGTCCCCCTCGCGTATGGGAACGAAAGATCCGGTGCTCGCGCCCTACCAGACGTTCGAGACCGCCGACGGCTACCTCAACGTCGCCTGTCTCAATCAGAAGCTCTGGAATGGGCTGTGCGAGGCGATCGATCGCCCCGAACTGGCCGACGACGACCGCTTCGAGACGAACGCCGACCGCGTCGAGCACATGGCCGAACTCGAGACCGAACTCGAACGGACGTTCCGCAAGCTGACGACCGACGAGTGGATGACCCTGCTCGTCGACGAGGCGGGGCTTCCGGCGGGTCCGGTACACGACGTCGAGGACGCGCTGTACAACGAGCAGACGGAGGCCCGCGAGTCGGTCACGTCGATGGAACACCCAGAACACGGCGAGATTCCCGTGATCGAGCACCCGCTGAAGTACGATCGCTCGAGCAGCGGCTTCGAGTCGCCGCCGCCGAAACTGGGCGAGGACACCCGGAGCGTCTTCCGGGACCTCGGCTACGACGAAGCGGAACTGGACGACCTCACCGAGCGCGGCGCGTTCGGATCGGAGTGATGGGAGGCCCATCGAGATGACCGACGCGTTCGTTACCGGTGTCGGAATGACGCGATTCGAATCCGAGAGTGCCGGATCTACGCTCGAGTTAGCCGAGCGGGCAGCGTGGCGGGCCCTCTCGGATGCCGCCGTCGAGCCGACGGACGTGACGTCCGTCCACGTCGGCAACATGGCGGCCGAGGCGTTCGAGGGGCGAACGGGCCTCGAGAACGCCCTCTGTGGTGCGCTCGGCGTCGAGGGGGCAATCGCGGACCGGATCGAGAACACCAGCGCGAGCGGGGCGAGCGCCGTCCTTCGCGCCGTCCACGCGCTCGAGGCGGGCGCGTCCTCGCGCGCCCTCGTTGTCGGTGTCGAGACGATGACGTCCGCCGAGACGGACGCGGCGACGGAGCTCATCAGCCGTCTCGTCCACGACCGGGAGTACGCGCAGGGCGTCACCCTCCCGTCGTTTGCGGGACTCGCGGCCGAGCACTACCTGCGGACGTACGACGTCGAGCCGTCGGCGCTCGCGCACGTGGCCGTCAAGAACCACCGCAACGCGGCGGCGAATCCGTACGCGCAGTTTCAGGAGCCGATCACGCTCGAGGAGGCGCGAACCTCGCCGCCCGTCGCGGAACCCCTTCGCCTGTATGACTGCTGTCCGACGAGCGACGGCGCGGCCGCGATCGTCCTCGAGACGACCCCGGAGACGGACGGGATCCGAGTCGCGAGCGTCACCGGCGCGACCGGCACCCACGCGGTCGCCGAACGACCGAATCCGCTCGAGATCGAGAGCGTCGAGCGGGCCGGTCAGCAGGCGTTAGCCGACGCGAACGTCACGCAGGACGATGTCGACGTCGCCTGTATTCACGACGCGTTCACGATCCTCGAGTTGCTCGAACTCGAGGAGCTGGGGTTTTACGACCCCGGCGACGCCTGGCGGGCGACGGCGGACGGCGAAACGGCCCTCGACGGACGGCTGCCGGTCAACCCCGGTGGCGGACTCAAGGCCCGCGGCCATCCGCTCGGCGCGACCGGCGTCGCACAGATAATCGAACTGACCTGGCAGTTGCGCGGCGACGCCCCCGAGGACCGACGCGTCGAGAATCCGCGGACGGGGCTCGCGCTCAACGTCGCCGGATTCGGAAACAACGCGGTCTGTACGATCCTGCAAGTACCATGACTCGAGACGTTCCGACCGACCACGCGTTCGTCTGTGAATCGTGCGAAAACCGCTGGTATTACACGCGCGACAGGTGCCCGGAGTGTCGGTCGACGGCGGCCGACTCCTACCGGCTCCGTGAGGGAACCGTCGTCACCGCGACGACCGTCCACGCGACGCCGCCCGGCGTTCGCTCGCCGAACCGGCTCGGGATGGTGCGGTTCGACGGCGACGTGACGATCGTCGCCCAGCTCGGAGACGACAGTTCGGCCGGCGATACCGTGCGGTTCGGAGATGTCTCAGTCCTTCGAGCGGGCGATCGATCCGCCTCCGGACCCCGGCTCGTCGGACTCGAGTGAGCGCCGGTTTCCCGTCTGCTCCCCGGCCGATCGCGGGTCGACCTCATTCAGCTCATGAACAGCCGTCTCCCGGCGCGTTCGTGGTTCATCCCCATAATTTCTGCCAGCGGGGCAAAGGACGCCATCGCCGTCGGCTCGTCGTCGACGTGGCGCTCGCAGACCTCCGTTATCGTCGGCTCTAGCGCCTCGAGCACGGACTGGATCTCGGTGTGCCCGAACCGACCGAGCCGCTGGGCCGCCCCGAGCAGCCCCGACACGAACGAGTAGGCGTGTGCGAGACAGGCCTCGAGTCGCGAGAGGCCGCGAGACGCGGTGACGACCCCGAAGACGACCGGGTAGTGGCCTGGCGTCGAACCGGTATCGATCGCGTCGGCGACGGTCGCTGCGAAATCGCCACCGTCGGTCGCCGTTTCGGTCGCGTCGGACGAGGCTCCGGGCCTGTCCCCATGCCCGTTCCTGTCCCCCGCGTTCGAGCCCGCCGCCCCGTTCGGCCCGAACAGTTCGGAGAGCTTCGCGCCCGCCTTGATCGAACTCTCGCGGAACTCTCGGGGCAGGGTGACCGCGTGGAGTCGCTCGTCGACGGCCAGCAGGCGCTCGAGATCGGCGTCTGCGCACGCGGCGTGAGCGTTCGCTAGCGCGACCGTCTCGCAGGGACCGACCACGCGACGGAGGTAGGCCGTGAGCAGGTCTCGCAGATCGTCGCCGGTCTCGACCCGATTCTCGTTGATATACTGCTCGAGGCCGTAGGAGGCCGTGTATCCCCCGACGGGAAGAAACGAATCCGAGAGCCGGAGCGCCGTCAGGAACGGACTCGGGTCAGTGGTCATGGTGGGATTCGTGCGGGTTGTCGTGTGTGTGGTCGTGATCGTGTTCAGGCCCGGACTCGTGAGAGTTGCCGTGTTCGTACCCGTGACCGTGTCCAGACCCGTGCTCGTGTCCGTGCTCTGAGTCATGATCGACACCGCGTGCGCGGCCGGGATCCGCGTCCTCGAGGTCGGTCACGAACAGGTCGGCCTCGACGGTCGTCTCGTGGATTTCCGAACCGGGGACGACATCGGCGACGACCCGTTCGACGATGTGGCGGTCGGCCTCGAGTGGGACGTACACGTCCCCGTCGTCGATCGCGAGATCCCAGTGCTGGTTGCCGATCCGGTGGCCGAGTTCGACCGCCGCCTCGAGTCGCTCGGCCGTCGCGTCGGGCAGCGAGACGACCAGCGCGTCGCGGGGTTCGAACGCGACGACGATCAGCCGGTCGTCCTCGACCAGCAACACGTCGCCCGCCGAGACGGCGGCCTTGTCCACGACGACGCCGACATCGGTGCCCGCGTCCGTCGTCGCCCGGAACCGCGACCGCCGGCGGTCGTCCGCGTCGATGACGACGCGCTCGAGCGTGCCCGCCGACTCGTGGCCGGCGTACAGCGCCGCGAGGTCGTCGTCGGCGTGGACGTTGCCGACGATACCGTCGATTCGTTCCATCAGTATCGCCGGTCGGCGGGTACGCCGACCCCCAGTAGCTGCCGTCTCGTCGCGTCCCACGCGCCGCGCAGCGTCTCGGTCACGTCCGCCTCCCGGTGGCCGAGGAGACGGACGACTGCGCCGACGTCGTACGGGAGCCGCGAGACGCCGGCCTCGATGCCGTCGCGGTCCGCGATCTCGTCGTGGATTCCGTCGATCAGCGCTTCGAGGTCGCTCTCGCCCGGCGCGGTCGCGTCGTCATGATCGTCACCGATCGGTGCGAAGACGTACAGCGAGCCGACGACGCCGTACTCGCCGACGCTGGCCGGATCGCGCGGATCGCGCTCGTTCGGCCGCAGGTCGACCGCGTCGGCACAGACCAACCGTCCGTCGTGTTCGGCCTCGACGCGCGACTGGTAGTGATCGAAGCCGAACGGCTCGTGGTCGCTCAGTCCGTCCGGAACGAGGACATCGGCCACCACGACGACCGCGTCAGCCGCCAGTTCGATGTCGATCGTCTGGAGGCAGCGCGCGTCTTCGTTGATAATCGTCGGGCCCGGAACGTACTCGAGGTAGCTCCCCTCGGCCGCCCGGAGCGCGGTATCGAGGTGGGCGTAGTTCGCGTTCATGCTGTGGACCTTCGTCGCGCTCTGGGTCGTCACGTGCGCTCGCGCCCCCGCTCGAGCGTCGATGCGCATTCGGTGACGGTCGCCCTGGGCGACGCCGCCGGTCGGCTCCTGTGCGACCAGCGTCGTCAGACCGGGCACCGGATCGGTGTCGAGCGTTCCCGTCAGGTGGTAGGGCACCGTCACGTGGTCGCGGATCAGCCGGGTCGGGCCGTCGTCTCGCCGGGCGAACGTCGCCTCGAGCAGGCCGTTCTTCCCGGGGCCGCCCGCGGGCGCCTGGGCGAGCGATTCGTCGGCGTAGGCCTCGAAGGACGGCGGAAGGGGAAGCCCATCGTCTGCGCTCATCCCCGAGCGCGCCCCACTCACGCGAACAGCACCTCCCGCTCGACGTGCTCGAGGACCGCGTCGATCCCCTCGCCGTCCTTGCAGTTAGTGAAGACGAACGGGTCGTCGCCCCGCACCGCGTTCGTATCGTCCTCGATCACCTGCAGGTCGGCGTCGACGTGCGGTGCGAGGTCCGTTTTGTTGACGACCAGCAGGTCGGCCTGCATGACGCCAGGGCCGCGCTTTCGGGGGATGTCCTCGCCCTCCGCGACGCTGATGACGAACAGGAAGTAGTCGGCCAGTTCGGGGTTGAAGGTCGCGGCGAGGTTGTCGCCGCCGCTCTCGACGAGGACCACGTCCAGATCGGGATGCCGTTCGGTGAACTCATCGATCGCCGCGAGGTTCATGGAGGGATCCTCGCGGATGCCCGTGTGTGGGCAGGCCCCCGTTTCGACCCCCTCGACGAGGTCTGCGGGCAGCAGGTCGGCGAACGACTCCCGAAAGACGTCGGCGTCCTCCTGCGTCATGATGTCGTTGGCGATGACGCCGACCTCGTAGCCCCGGTCGACGAGTTCGGGGACGATCCGCTGGACCATCGCCGTCTTCCCGGAGCCGACGGGACCGCCGAGACCGACTTTCGCGACGTCGCGGTACCCCATCAGTCACCCTCCGTGGGTTCAGGGCCGCCGCCCGTGGTATGTGCTTCGCTCGAGTCGTCGCTTCCCAGCGCGTCGGGATCGGTCACGACGTCCTCGCCGGGGTCCGGATCGACCGTCTCGAGTTGGTCTGGGCCGTCCGCGCGGATCGGATCGTGGACGGTCACCAGCTTGGTTCCGTCGGGGAAGACGGGCTCGACCTGGATCATGTCGACCATCGCCGGGACGCCGTCCATGACGTCCTCGCGGGTGAGTAACTGGGTCGCCTCCGAGCGGATCTGCGCGACGGACTTGCCCTCGCGAGCGGCCTCGCAGGCCCAGTCGGAGATGTACGCGACCGTCTCGGGGTGGTTGAGCTTCACGCCGCGGTCCTTTCGCCGGCGGGCGAGTTCGGCGGCCATGAACACCGTCAACCGCTCCATCTCCTTGGGCGAGAGGTTCATCGGTCCACCTCCGTTCGGACTGGGCGTCGGTTCGAGTGACTCGAGCGCGGCGTCCTCGCGGCGGTCGACCTCGAGCGAACTGTTCGTCTCCTCGATTCCGTCGCGATCGGTAGGATAGCTGTGTGGGAGATCATGATTCAGAGCAGGTATCGCTGTGCCAGCGGGACGTCGTCGGCCGGGTCACAGGTGACGTGTTCGCCGTCCACCTCAACCTCGAACGTCTGCGCGTCGATTTCGATGTCGTCCGGGCAGTGATCGTTGTGCAGCATATCCGACTTTCGGACCGATCGCGTGCCGCTGACCGGCCGGACGGGCGTCTTGAGGTCGTAGGCGTCGCCGACCTCGTTCTCGTAGGCGGCCTCGCTGACGAACGTCACCGAGAGGCCGTGTTTCGCTCGCCCCTGTGCGCCGGCGCGTTCGCGACCGATCACGGGCTCGCAGGTCATCAGCGAGCCGTTGGCCTCGCCCATCTGAGACCAGACCGGGAAGCCACCCTTGATAACGACTTCCGGCTTGATACCGAAGAAGGCCGGATCCCACAGCGCGATGTCCGCGAGTGTTCCGGGCTCGAGCGAGCCGACGTAGTCGTCGATTCCAGCCGTGATCGCCGGGTTGATCGTGTACTTGGCGACGTAGCGCTCGATTCGCGCGTTGTCGGCCTCGGTTCCCTCGTCGGCCTCGAGCGGGCCGCGCTGGGCTTTCATCTTGTGGGCAGTCTGCCACGTTCGACACACCATCTCGGCCATCCGGCCCATCGCCTGCGAGTCGGTGGTCATCATCGAGATGGCGCCGGTGTCGTGGAGGACGTCCTCCGCGCCGAGCGTCTCCGCGCGGATGCGGGACTCGGCGAAGGCGACGTCCTCGGGGACGTCCGGGTTGAGGTGATGACAAACCATCACCATATCGAGGTGTTCGTCGAACGTGTTCTCGGTGTAGGGCATCGACGGGTTCGTCGACGACGGCAGCATGTGCTCGTGGCCAATCAGTTCGAGCACGTCAGGCGCGTGGCCGCCACCGGCGCCCTCGATGTGGAACGTGTGGATCGCGCGGCCGTCGATGGCGTCGAAGGTGTCCTCGACGAACCCCGACTCGTTCAGGGTGTCCGTGTGGATACAGACCTGGACATCCTCCTCGTCGGCTACCTCGAGGCAGGTGTCGATCGCCGCGGGCGTCGACCCCCAGTCCTCGTGGAGTTTCATCCCGCAGGCGCCCGCCTCGACCTGCTCGCGCAGCGATTCCGGTCGACTGCTGTTGCCCTTCGCGTAGAAGCCGACGTTGACGGGCCAGTCCTCGGCGGCCTGCAGGAACCGCTGGATGTTCCGCGGGCCGGGCGTACAGGTGGTCGCACCGCCGCCGAACCCGCCCCCGAGCATCGTCGTCACGCCCGAGGCGAGCGCGTGGTCGACCAGCTGCGGGCTGTTGAAATGGACGTGGATGTCGAGCGCCCCGGGCGTCGCGATCAGCCCGTCGGCGGGGATGGTATCGGTGCTCTGCCCGATCACCATGTCGACGCCGCCCATCGTGTCCGGGTTGCCCGCCTTTCCGACGCCGACGATCGT
Organism: Natrinema sp. H-ect4; assembly: GCF_041894845.1. Classification (NCBI taxonomy): domain Archaea; kingdom Methanobacteriati; phylum Methanobacteriota; class Halobacteria; order Halobacteriales; family Natrialbaceae; genus Natrinema; species Natrinema sp. H-ect4. The sequence continues at coordinate 92,128 of NZ_JBHDYC010000008.1, read as the reverse complement.
CCCGTTGCGGACGCCGATGTCGCCTTTGCAGACGCCCAGCACGGGATCGATGATCACGACGTTCGTAAAGACCCAGTCGAGGGTCCCTTCGGCTTGCGTCGTGCCGGATTGCATTCCCATCCCGTCGCGCATCGTCTTCCCGCCGCCGAAGACCGCCTCCTCGCCGGGGACGCCGTAGTCGGTCTCGATCTTCGCGAACAGGTTCGTATCGCCCAGCCGAAGCCGGTCGCCCTCGGTCGCGCCGAACAGTTCCGTATACTCCCTGCGCGGGAGGTCCCGGCTCATTCGTCCGCCTCCGCGATATAGCCCCGCTCTCGAGCGCGCTCGAGCGCTCGAGCCCTCACGTCCTCGTCGTCGAGTTCGCCGCCGACCAGGCCGCCCATCCCGTGAACGATTCGGTCGCCGCCGATATCGACGAGATCGACCTCGCGTTCGCAGCCGGGCTCGAATCGAACGGCCGTGCCCGCCGGAATATCCAGTCGAGTTCCGTACGCGGCCTCGCGATCGAACTCGAGTCCCGGGTTCGCCTCGAAGAAGTGAAAGTGTGAGCCGACCTGTGCGGGCCGGTCGCCGGTGTTCTCGACCGTGACCGTCGTCGTCGACCGTCCCTCGTTTATCGTCACCGGCTCGTCGGCCGGGAGCAACTCCCCCGGAACGAACTCGCTCATTCCTCGATCACTCCGGGCGCGGTACCGGAAACCGTGATAACACGTGTACTCATCATTGGTAACAGTCAGTTGTTCGCGGCGTCTCGCTGTGGACGGAGCCAATTGCGCAACCGGTCCGAGACCGAACCGAGTCCGAGGCCCGCCACGAACGAGAGGAAACTCGGGACGAGTATCCAGAGGAGGTCGGGGTGCTGTGCACCAGTGTGTAACGGAGCGTCAAGCATACACGTTCTCCATAGCCGATTACGGCAGTTAATATCCTGATGGCGGCCATATTTGCCATACCTACAACTAAATCTGGTACTCTTTGTGGAAACGGGACGCGTTCTCGAGCAAAGTCTACTGTTCGTCCACGACGTTGAAATAGTCGATCCGATTGTGTAGCGCAACGACGGCATCACTACTGGCTGTCAGAGAGACCACGGAGTCACTGTCGGACTCGGGAGCGAGTTCTATCGACGCCACAATATTCGCGAATATCCCTCACGAGATCGGTCTCGACTCCCATTCGGTCACACGTCGGCCCGTGATCGCTCTGTCGACTCCCGTTTCCGCGAGTGATCACACTCCGTGGCGCGCGAAGCGACGCCACGCGAACTCGTTCGATCGAGTATCCCGCTTCACCCGTCCATAGTACCGCGTCCTAATACTATCTCTATTTCAGAGGTGTTCGGTATCGACCGGGCGGAGTCGACGAGCCAAAATCGGGGACAGAACGCTGACCGACGACCGATCGACGGAAGCAACTGAATTACGTTTCGGCCGATGAAACTGCGATCCGACTCGACACTCAGCGCGACCGGCTGTATGCTCCCATCAATCCCGGACCCAGCGTGCTCCCCCGAATTCGACGTTTCCCGTCTCGAGAGATACCACTACCATCTCTCGTCTCACCCGTTCAAACGGAAACATGACAGCACAGTCGCCGCGTTCCCCGTCGAGTCCACATCCCGACCCAACATTGTACCCATTGTCACGAACTCCGATTTCGAGACGACACGCATGAAAACTGGCACACTGACAAATACGTAATCTTTATTACTAAATGGAGGAAGTGTCTGTTTTAAATTGTTATGGAGACCGAATTCGATAACCGCCGAACGGTGGTTGCAGAGCGATACATCTACTGAAAGAATCTACTCCGAACGGCGCCATTGCTCGGCGACAGAGACGCCGCTCGTCCCTGCCTCCGATGAACCGCTTCGCGCGGTTCCGAATCGGCCGAATCTGAGAATGGATCGAGTACTTTCATCGGCCCAGACGCCGAGTGACATGAAGAACGAGGACCAGACGGAGATCACGAGTCAGGCAGTACCCCCCACGTGATGTGGTCCCATGTCCGCTCATAGACGTAGTACGTCCCCGTCTTCAGTAGATTAGTTATGAGGCCGATATTTATCGCGGCGCTCACGTCACCGACGATCAACCACGCGACGAGTATCGTGATCAGCATCATGAACAGCCGATAGCAGAGCGTTTTGACGATAGCCCGTTTCCGGGCCTGAATCGCTGACCGGGAAACCACGTTCCGTCCCATACTCCGTTTTCGAAAAGCGCCCCCATAAATAACCAATATTGACATCATAATTGCCTATTAGTAACGAGAATAGGTTTCGTTTCGAGCAGTCAGCTCCAGTGATCCCCTGCTCTCATCGCTCGAGTTCGTTCGTGGGTGTCGATACTCGTGAACAATCGTTCGTTCACCACTCTGGAGCCGGGACGCGAAAAGGCAAACCGCTCGTTTGGCGGGAATACCGGCGGCTGCTAGTCGCTGGGAGGGAACGTCCGGGAGAGCGGTTCACCGAGAGGAGACGCTCCGCTGAAAGCCGCAAATTCCGACAGCGGTCTCCGACACTGGCAGTCCCCGTCAGCGAGACGTGAGGCCGACGCCATCGGCAAGCAATTCGTGAGAGCGGAGCGCGTCGTCGTGGTCGGCGACGACGTGTTGGATCATCACTTCGTCGACGCCGACGCGATCGGCGAGTTGCTCCAACAGGCCCGCAAGCGTGTCCGGATCGCCGGAAATGGCGCGTGGCCACTCGTCGGGACCGAGCGTTGCAGGCGTTGGCTCGGGGACGCCACCGAGTTCGTCGATGGCCTCCTCGATGGACGGTGTGGTGCCAACCTCTCCGCGTTGCATCCGTTTGAACGACGCCTCGGCCACCGCTCGTATCCGCGCCGCTTCCTCGTCGGTCTCGGCACAGACCGCGTTCACCGCGATCATCCCCTGGGGCTCGTCGATGCCGTCGGCCAGCCGTGACGGCTGGAACTGCTCGCGATACTCCTCGAGCGACCGCGCGGCGAACTGCGGCCGAATGAACGCCGCGAAACAGTACCGCAAGCCGAGTTCGCCCGCGATAGCCGCGCTGGAGGGACTCGAGCCGAGCACCCACGGCACCGGTTCGGCCTCGCCGGAGCGCGGGAGCTCGAGGTCGCTGTAGGCGTGTCCCTCGGGATAGTCGTCGTAGAGGTGATCGATGACGGCCTCGATTTTCTCGGCGTGGTCGTCGTCGGGATTCTGCACGCGTCGGTCCGTCTCGAGGGCGCGGTCAGCGGCCGGCGACCCGTTCGCCCGCCCGAGACCCGCGTCGATGCGACCCGGTGCGAGCGCGTCCAGCGCGCCGAACTGTTCGGCAACCTTGAACGGGCTGTAGTGGTTGAGCAACACCGCCCCCGAGCCGAGACGGATCGAGTCGGTTTCGGCGGCAAGGTGCCCGAGCAACACTTCGGGCGTCGTCCCCGCGATCCTGTTCGCCATTCCGTGGTGTTCGGCGACCCAGAACCGCGAGTATCCGAGTCTCTCGGCCTGCTGTGCGGCTTCAACGGTGTTCGCGTAGGCATCGGTCGCGGTGCCGTCGTCGGGAACTGGAGACAGATCTACGGCAGAGAGTTCCATATCTGATCTCGGTGACTACGAGGGATAACGATTCGGTTAGTGGAACCGTTTTACTCACCCGTTCGAGGGTGTCATAGAACTCTTCTCACATCGTGATGATCGTGCTTCCCGGATTGTCTCCGCGTTCGTAGTTTGTGATAGCGACGACGAGGCGAAAGCACAGGGCAAGAAGACTCTCCGTGAGGCAGGTTATCACGCTATGGGACGGATCTGTGTCACCTTATTCTCGTCTATCAAGGTATTCTTCGAGATTATTGATGATTTCTTCGTCATCAAACCGGAGATCGTTTCGATCGAATCGAATACTCGGTAAAAGACCGGATCGATGTAATATTACATGGTTCTCCAACACTGTAACGTATTTTATCTGTGACATTGGTATAAATTGGCGCCAGGTGACAAGTTTTCCACCTCCACTCCGACGAAGCTCTAACCCAGCCGGAGTAAGCTTATAGGCTCTATCAGACAGCACTGTGTTTGTTGTACTAGATACTGTGACGACGACAACGAGAGCAGTTAACACAGTCAGATGTGGAGGAAGCCAAAATGAAAGTAGTCCAACTGGGACCAATCCAGTGACCATGGTGAATATCTGCACTTTTATTCTGTGAGCCCGCGGCCACCTGGAAGTCCATTCTATCAGGACGTTCTCGGATGCGATAGCGGAAGACGCAACCCGATTACGAGCCGTGAGTATGGCAATCTCACCTGCCACAGCTGCGACAATCCCGAGTAGGAACCCAGTCGCACCGACGAGACTTGACACGGGGATGGAAGCTGGGTCGATGAGATAGACAGCGACCACCTCGAGGACACTAAAATGGTAAGCCATCATTGGAACGAGTCCGAGAAGCGGGAAGAGCCAGGCTACCCAACCTGAGTTCAGCCAAGAGGCTATTTGTCCGTTGTCGGTTGTTAGGAATGCCGTCCCGGAACCGATAGTAATACCGATCATTCCTAGAACGGCGAATGCAAGCACTTTGCTGCGCAATCCCAAATACTCCACAGTGAACAGAGTAAGCGTCGGCACAATCAGCGCGGCTACGTAGCTGCCGACGAGCACGCCGAATCGAGGACCCAATCCATCCGGTGAAACTACCGAGTTTTCGGTAGTATATTTCATATTTAATTTTGATATGGGGCGTATAAAGTATTTAGGTGCGCTGAAAACTGAGTGTTGACCTCAGCGTGAAGGAGGGAGTTGAAGCGGTTTCTGACGAGTGCTGTTACTGAAGACTCGCCGGCCCAAGGTCGCGGGCTGGCCGTCAGCCCGCGACCGGAGCGTACGCGTCGGGACGCCGATACGTTCGTCTCGATCTTCCACCGCCGCTCTGCCTCTGCTTCTAGTTCGTGGCGAATCCAGCCACAGAACGTCTGGAATGTGAACTGCTCGGGCAAGTCGCGCCCGCCCTGTCGCGGTCGGACGACGGCTGTATACGAATGCTGAACACATCCAGACGCAGACTTCTTCGTGATCAACTCGTCGACACAATTCAGCTGATTACGTCGGTTGGGAAGTGCCAGTCTAGCAGCTACAATGCTGTGAAGATACGATATCGTGTCCCTCATCAATTTTAATGTCACATCCCTCATTAGTAAAAGACATCGGGTACAGGGTCGAAGGTCGCATCGAGGAACATAGCGAGGACGTTCAGCTGAAGCAATCTATCTTGGACGAGACGTACAACAACCGGACAGGCGTCGAACGAACCAACGATGCGGTCAAGGACTGCGGCCTCGGGCACGTCCGCGCCCGAGGCCGCGTTCACGCACGAACAGAAGTATTTGTTGCGCTCTGTCTACGACTCGTCGTTGCCATCACCAACTACGAGCGAGGAAACGATCCGGGCTGTGAGATATTATGAGATGGATTCTATGACACGCTCCACCCGTTCGCGTAATTTGATGATCCCTCCGCTTTCCCACGGACGGAACGCGGAGTCCCATCGGCCGCCCGTTTTCCGGCTATAGCCGTTGTATTCCACGATAGACGCAACTGCGACTAGCTACCATATGGAGAAAGTATATCTGTCGCAATCCCCTCGTCTTCGATACTGAATCGAGTTCTATGAGTAACAATACAGACGTTGATGACTCTCCCGAAGACGCTTCGGACACCGCCGACGAGGAACGGCCCGAGCGTCAGGGAGATCAGTCGCTGCTCGAGGAAGACGGCGACCGTCGCCCCGACGTCGACGATCCGATCGACGAGTTCGAGTCGTCGTCCGACGAGGAGGAGAAAGACGAGATCGAGACCGTCGACGATCTGGGGAGCACGGTCGAAGTCGATCCCGGCGTCGAGGTCGACGAGGAGATCGCCAAGGACGACCTTCTCGGCGGGCTGAAGATTGACTCGACGGAGGACATCGAAGTCCCCGATCGACTCGTCGATCAGGTCATCGGTCAGGACGAAGCACGAGATATAATTATCAAAGCGGCGAAGCAGCGCCGCCACGTCATGATGATCGGCTCGCCGGGGACCGGCAAGTCGATGCTGGCGAAGGCGATGAGCCAACTGCTTCCGCAGGAAGACCTGCAGGACGTCTTAGTCTATCCCAACCCGGACGACGACAACGAGCCGAAAGTACGGACCGTCCCTGCCGGAAAAGGGGAGCAGATCGTCGACGCTCACAGAGAAGAGGCGAACAAGCACAACCGGCGGCGCTCGATCCTGATGTGGGTCATCATCGCCGCCATCATCGGCTACGCCATCTTCGTCGGTCCCCTCCTGCTCGGCTTTCTTGCAGCGGGGGTCATCTGGCTGATCTTTCGGACCATGGGCAAGGGTGGGGATGCAATGGTGCCGAACCTGCTCGTCAACAACGGCGAGCAGCGCGTCGCGCCCTTCGAGGACGCGACCGGTGCCCACGCCGGCGCGTTGCTGGGCGATGTCCGCCACGACCCGTTCCAGTCCGGCGGCATGGGGACTCCGAGTCATGAGCGGGTCGAACCCGGTTCGATCCACAAGTCCAACAAGGGCGTGTTGTTCCTCGACGAGATTAACACGCTTGACATCCGGACCCAGCAGAAGCTGATGACCGCGATTCAGGAAGGCGAGTTCTCCATTACGGGCCAGTCCGAGCGCTCCTCGGGCGCGATGGTCCAGACCGAAGCCGTCTCCTGTGACTTCATCATGGTCGCCGCGGGGAACCTCGACGCCATGGAGAACATGCACCCCGCGCTCCGCAACCGGATTAAGGGGTACGGCTACGAGGTCTACATGGACGACACCATCGAGGACACCCCCGAAATGCGGCGCAAATACGCCCGCTTCATCGCCCAGGAGGTCGAACGCGACGGCCGCCTCCCCCACTTCACCGACGACGCCGTCAAGGAGATCCTCCTCGAGGCCAAGCGGCGCTCGGGTCGGAAGAATCACTTAACGCTGCACTTCCGTACCCTCGGCGGGCTGGTCCGTGTCGCAGGGGACATCGCCCGCGCCGAGGATCGTGAGTACACCACTCGAGACGACGTTCTTCGAGCCAAAGACCGCTCGCGCTCGATCGAGCAACAGCTCGCCGACGACTACATCGAGCGCCGCAAGGACTACGAGCTACAGGTCAACGACGGCGGCGTCGAGGGCCGCGTCAACGGCCTCGCCGTCATGGGCGAGGATTCGGGTATTATGCTCCCCGTGATGGCCGAGATCGCGCCCGCACAGGGCGGCGGTCAGGTGATCGCGACCGGCAAACTGCAAGAGATGGCCGAGGAGTCGGTCCAGAACGTCTCCGCGATCATCAAGAAGTTCTCCGACGTCGATCTCTCGGAGAAGGACGTCCACATCCAGTTCGTCCAGGCCGGCGAAGGCGGTGTCGACGGCGACTCCGCCTCGATTACGGTTGCGGCCGCCGTCATCAGCGCACTCGAGGACATCCCGGTCGACCAGTCGATCGCGATGACCGGTTCGCTCTCCGTGCGCGGCGACGTACTGCCAGTTGGCGGGGTCACTCACAAGATCGAGGCCGCCGCGAAGGCCGGCTGCACCACGGTCATCATTCCCGAAGCGAACGAGCAGGACGTGATGATCGAGGACGAGTACGAGGAGATGGTCGAGATCATCCCCTGTTCGAACATCAGTGAGGTCCTCGACGTCGCCCTCATGGGCGAACCGAAGAAGGACTCGCTGGTCGACCGGCTGAAATCGATCACCGGGACGACGTTCGATCAGGGTACCGTCGGTTCGACCACCGGCTCGAATCCGAGCCTGCAGTAACCGACCCGGTAGTTGCTATTCGCCAGTAGTACGAGTATCGGGCGATGACAGCTGTTCGTGGGAGCGAGGTGGACTCAATTTTGCACACCGTGAACACACCAGTTTGCAGCAGACGGAGAGTTCCAGACGCGGCGTTCGAGAGTGAGAAGCACGACTAGGCACAAACGAGAGTCGTCGTATTTCGCTGGTGTCGACTCGAGAGAGGCCGTATCACGCGGCGCTGCTTCGTTGCGACCACTCACTCGTACTGGCCGCTGTGATCAATCGCTGTTGCTACGATTCGTCGCTGCTGCGACCTGCTATACGCTCCGACACAGTTTCCGCACCGAACGCTCGCAAGGAGGGAACGTCGACAGCGGACGAAAGCTGTCGGAGCGCGCGATCCGTTTCTCGGAGGCGTCGGTTCGCGTGCTGGCGGAGTCGGCGTTCAGTGTGTGTTGTCCCCGTCCGGACAGAGAGACCATCAGAAGCGAGGATGTCCTGTATCTTCCAGACCGTGCCGAATCCACGCCCCAGTGTCGCAAAGTGGTCGCCGTCTGGGCCGTCGATACCCGCCAGCGTTGCACCGATGACGGCAGCCCCTCGACCGAGCGCGCCGGCAGTGTTGTCGATAGCCGAGCAGTACTCGGCCGGCGACGGTGGTGACTGCAGACAGTCGCTTCCCAACGCCTCGATGATCGACTCCGAGACGGTCGTGAGTTCTTCGACGCACTCCGCGATGCGATCCGCGGTGAGGGTTCCGAGCGTGGAATACGCCGACGTATAGAGGTAATCCGAGGCCAGCAATGCGGGCGTCACCTCCCGCTGCAACGAGTCAGTGGCCTCGTTGTCGAGTTGGTGTATCAGTTCCTCGCGAAGCCGAAGGTATCCGCGAAGCAGTTCGATCGCTGTCGCTGCGGGAACCGCCACCGCTCGATCCGCCGTCGTCGCCAGAGAGTTGTGAGAGAGGGCTACCAGTTGCCCGTACCACCGAGTATCACGCTCCAGAACTGCCGTCGAGGCGGGAGCTAACCGGCCGCTTTCTGTCCCGTCGAGCGCCCGCTCGAGTCGGGTGTCAATTTCGGTCCGTCGGTCAGTGAGTGAGTGTTTGTGAGCCATCGTCCTTAGTCGTCCGTTGTCGGGACCTCGACACTGGTCTCATCGATGCCGACGTCCGATTCGGTCAGATCTCCCGCTCGCCAGGTCCCGCGCTGATACCACGCGTACGCGATGGCCGCACCGGCGACGTTAGAGACGGCAAACGAGAGCCAGATGCCGGATTCGCCGATCGAACTGGCGAAAACCCACGCGATCGGGAAGCGGATGAACCCGAGCATCAGCACGGAGATCGCTGCTGCAGTGAGCGTCTTCCCGGCACCGCGGAAACTACCCGTGTACGCCCGCATAATTCCGATGAACCCGAACGTCAGCGCGACGTAGCGCAGAAACTCCGTGGAGATTTCGACCACTTCGGGATCTGTCGTGAACAGGTCGGCGATAGGTGCCGCACCGAACCAGATGAGAACTCCCGCACCCGTGAGGATACCGAAGAGGGCCTTCGCTGCGAGCGCCGTCGCCTGCTCGGCTCGATCTGGCTTGTCCGCACCGATGTTCTGTCCGGTCATCGTCTCGACACCGCGGGCGACCGCGATCGCGGGCAGGAAGACGACCGAGAAGACGCGCGTGCCGATCCCGTACGCGGCGACGACTGTATCGGGGAAGAACGCGACGATGAACAACAGCAGGTTCATCGACACGGCTCGTCCCGTCCCCTCGATCGAGGCGGGGACGCCGATTCGGGCGAGGCGGCGGAGATAGGTGAAATCGGGCACCATGTCTCGGAGATTGATCTGGACGCCACGCTCCCCGCGAAACATGATCGCGAGGCCGACGACCAGCGCCAGCGCACGAGAGAACACCGTCGCGATCGCGGCGCCTTCGATTCCAAGTTCGGGGAAGGCAATCGTCCCCACGAGCGGTGCGTTCTCGACGACCGCCCACCCGAAGATCAGGAACGGGTCGATGATGATGTTGAGAACCACCGAGCCGAACATGACTAGCATCGGTGTGATCGTGTCTCCGTAGCCTCGCATGAGCGCGACGAACACGGCGAACCCGAACATGAACAGGAGGCCCAGTGAGATGACTTCCATGTAACTCGAGGCCATCGGGAGCACGTCGGGAGACGCCCCCATGAACCCGAGGAAATCTCCGACGAAGAGATAGCCGACGACGCCGAGGATGACCGACGCGATGCCGGCGAATGTCATCGTCTGTGACGCGGCGTATTCGGCTTCCGTCTCCTCGCCAGCACCCGTATACTGGGCGACGAGAACGCTTCCGGCGACTGAGATGCCCATTCCGAGCGAGATCAGTAGAAACACCATCGGGAACGCGAAGCTGATCGCCGCGAGCGCGTCCGTGCTGTACTGACCGAGCCAGAACGTATCCGCGAGATTGTACGCGGTCTGAAAGAGGTTCGTGACGACGATCGGCATCGACAGGAAGAAGAGCGGTTTTCCGATGCCGCCCGACGTGAGGTCGAACTCCTCACGCCCTTTGAAGAGCGAACTGATGCGACGTCGAATGCCCGTCATTGCGCTCCCTCCACCGGTGTCCTGATCAGTAGATCCGTCTCAATATGGGACGTAATGGTCTCGGAGAGACGATCCGTCGAATACTCGACCGCGACTTGACGGGTGTTAGCTCCCACGATCAGCGTCGTGAACGCCTCGGCGATACGCGACGGAGCGACGCTCTCGGCGAATTCACCCGCGTCGATGCCGGCCGCGATTATCTGACGTATCCGTTCGAAAAGATAGTCGCCAAATTCGACGAGGCGGTCCCGGATTTTGTCGTCGTACGGAGCCTGTGCCGTCACTTCGAGCATTGCAGTGCGGAACTCCGTCCCGGGCGTGTCCTCCTCATCAGTGAGCAACACCTCGAGTAGTGAGCGGAGATGTTCTCGGGGAGAGTCCCTGGCAGTCGAATCTATCTGGGTCGTATACCGGTCGTAGAGAAAGTCAAGAAGCGCAACGAACAGTTCGTTCTTGCTATCGTAGTAGTAGTGGATAGATGCTTTACTCATCGCGGATTCATCGGCGATATGCTGCAACGTGAGTGCAGCGTACCCGTGCTTGCAGAGGGCATGATATGTTGCGTCCAGGATTTCACTGGTTGGTTCGTCGTTCATATCGGTCGATACGGTTACTTACTGACTAGTTAGTCAAAAGCGTTCGGAAACGGGATCGGTCCGAAACTATCGCTTCGTTTCGCGTTCGTTCAGTCGGCGGCGATCGAGGAGATACCGAAACGATTCATCCTGACGAGTGGGTCAAAACTGTTATCCCTCGCCTACGTGAGTATCGATACGATGGCTGATCCGTCGACAGAGACAGTCTCTGACCCAAACGAGGCAATCATGCGGGCTACGTACCGTGCGCTTCGAGAGCACGGATACGCCGATCTCACGATCCAACGGATCGCCGACGAATACGGGAAGTCGACCGCGGCGATCCACTATCACTACGATACGAAAGAGGATCTACTCGCGGCGTTTCTGGACTACATCCTCGAGCAGTTCAAGGATGCGGTCCACGAGGTCGAAACGACGGACCCCGAACAGCGACTCGAGTTGCTACTCGACAAACTGCTCGTCGACCCCGAGGACCACCTGGATCTGCTCGTCGCGATACTGGAAATGCGTAGTCAGGCACCGTACAAGAAACGGTTTCGCGAACGGTTTCGGCAGAACGACGAGTACGTCCGGTACATGCTTCAGACGGTGATCGACCACGGGATCGACGAGGGCGTGTTCGCAGCTGTCGACGCCGAACACGAGGCGCGAGCGCTCATGACGATCGTCGACGGCGCCCGCACTCGCGCAGTCGTGCTAGACGAGGAGCGTGCACTGACGACGGCGAGGCAGATCGCCGACGAGTACGTGGCGAACGTGCTAGTGAACGACCGTCGAGGAGACGGGACACAGCGCGGCTAGCGGGGTCTACTCACTGCTGTTCTGACGCATCCGGTCGACGTCCTCGACGGAATTCGTACACCAGTGACAGAACTCGAGTTCCGGATCGAGGTCGTGTCCGCAGTGGGGACAGGCGACCGCGCTTTCGTCGGCGTCATCGGACGAACTGGCGGCAGCGTTCTGTCGCTGCGCGATCCGATACGCGTCGACGACGCTGAGTCCGATGACGATGAACATCGGTGTGACCGCCAGCAGCGTTCCGGGGGTCCAGTTCCCGGTCAGAAACGCATCGACCGCCGCCGGATCGACGAACAGTACACTCGCACCGAAGGAGGCAACGAGCCATCCGATCCCGCGACCCCACCGGCGGAGATAGAGGTGGCCGAGACCGGTAGCCAACGCTGCGAGAAGCGCTGCAAACCACGGTCGTTTCTGTGGTAGCGACTGGGCCATATATTGACTAATCGGTTAGTCAGCAATAAGCCTTCTCCCTTTCGGCTCCCCTTCGAACGGCTTCGCTCACCGCTCGACGACACCCAGTGTAGAGTCGTACCGCTGCGGACCGATTCGTCTGACCGCTCGAGACGCGAGGACGGCAATCGAGATCTCGAGACCGCCCGCGGCGAGAAACGCCGGGAGATAGCCGTAGAGGTCCGCGATGATGCCGCCGACGAGAAAGCCGCTCAGCATTCCGAGGCTGCCGAACACATTGAAGCCGCCCATTGCGGCACCACGCTCCGACGCCGGCACGATGTCAGTGACCAGCGCCATCGTCGTCGGCGAGACGAACGCCCCGCAGACGCCGACGACGACCATCAGTCCAGCGGCGAGTGCGGCGGTGGGCGCGAGTCCGACCGCGATGATCATCACGCCGTAACACAGCGATCCGATGACGACCGGAAGAAACCGCCCGATTCGATCCGACAACGACCCAGCGGGGTACTGCAACACGGCAAACGGAACGAAGAAGAGCGCCAGCGTGAGCCCCGCCTGTGCAGCGTCGAGACCGAACGTATCCCGGAAATAGGCGACGCCGGTTAACGCGAAAAAGCCCGCGGTCAGCCGGTCGATGTAGCCGAACGCGAACGGCACGAGCAAGGTTGGGCGCGTGCGAACGCGCTCGGCGAGCGTTCCGACGGGGCGTCCGTCGCCGGGGCTGCGGTCGGGAATCGTCGCAGCGAGGACGGCAGCACCGACGAGGATCACTGCACCGCCGTACAGCGGCGCGAGCGGATCGATCGTCGCGAACTGACCGCCGACGACCGACCCGAGTGCCGCGCCGAGTCCGATCGCTGTCCCCGCTGCGCCCATGTTCCGCCCGTGACCGCCCGAGAGGTCCATCAACATCGTGATCGACAGCGAGAACGCACCGATCGTGAAGGCGCCGCCGACGACCCGTAACAGCAACACGGCACCGAACCCGAGCCCCACCTGTGGCACCAGCGCGACCGCGACGTAACTCGCGGCGCCGCCGATGGCACCGAGGACGACGAGCGGTGTCCGGCGTCCGAGCGCATCGCTCGCGAGTCCCCACACCACGGCACAGCCGACGAACGCACCGAACTCGGCGACGAGAAACCACGTCCCGGCGAGAATCTCGTCACCGCCGCCCAGCGCGGCGACCGTATCCTCGAGGCCGGGATAAAGGAACACCTGCGAGACGAGGACGCCCCAGACGATGAGCGCGAGCCGCGTTCGGTCACTTCGACTCGTCATGTCGGTCGTACCGTTTCCGTCTCTCGCTCGAGTCGACGGAGACGCTCGAGCCGTTTCTCCGTCGGCGGATGGGTGCGAGCCAGCCGAGCGATGACCCCTGTGCGTATCGGAACGATGAAGAACGCGTTCATCTCCGCCTGTTCGCGGAGGTCGTCCTCCGGCACGTCGTCCATCCGACCGGAGATCTTCATGAGGGCGGACGCGAGCGCGGCTGGCCGTCCGGTAATCGCGGCCGCACCGCGGTCGGCGGCGAACTCGCGATACCGCGACAGCGCCCGCGTCAGGAAGAAACTGATGACCCAGACGAGCATCGAAACGACGATCGCGACCCAGACCGGTGGCGCATCGTCGGTATTGTGACCGCCGCCGAACCACCAGCCCCACCGCACGACCATGAAGGCGATCGTCGAGAAGAACGACGCGATCGTCATCACCGCGACGTCGCGGTGTTTGATGTGCGCGAGCTCGTGAGCGAGGACGCCCTCGAGTTCGTTTCCCTCGAGGGACTCGAGGAGACCGGTGGTCACGCAGACGGCCGCGTTGCGTTGATTCCGGCCGGTGGCGAAGGCGTTGGGGACGGCGTTGTCGGCGACGGCCACGGTCGGTTTCGGGACGTCGGCCTGCTGTGAGAGACGGGTCACCGTACCGTGAAGCGCTGGATAGTCGGTCTCCGAGACCTCGCGTGCACCCATGCTCCGGAGCGCGAGCGTATCGCTGTAGAAGTACTGGATCAGCGAAAACCCGCCGAGCAGCAAGAGTGTGAATAGCGGCCCCCCGCCCAGTACCCGGACGATAAAGATGGCGAACAGCAGGTAGACGACGAAGAGGAGCCCGCCTGTCAGAGCCATCCGACCGAGAAGCCCCCAGTCTCGCGTCCGACTCACTGATATCGCCCTCCCGTCGGTATCCGTCCGGCGGTCACCGGTGTCTGTAGACGAGACGCCATACACTAACTGAATGGTTAGTTAGTAGTAAACGTTGTCTCTCGTCGCCGGAGCACCGACCGGAATTCGATCCGAGACACTCGAGAAACCGGTCTCTATAGTAGCCACTGACAGTCATTGTACGCCTGATCGAAGATCAGTGTGTGAATCGTTTCAGTGGCTACTATAGTCCCAACTGACAGTCACTGCAGACCCGACCGCACGACGGAAGCGCGGTATCAGTCCATAGAATAATTAAAACGACTCGAGTGGGTATCGACGGGCAATGGCCCTCGGTGGTGTACTCCCGGACGTGCCCGTTGTCAATGGGCTCGTCATCGTCGTTGCATCTGGCCTCATCTGGGTTGGCAGTAGCTGGCTCGAGGAGTCAGCGGAACGCCTCTCGGCATACTACGGATTGCCAGCGGTCGTCCAGGGGTCAATCGTCGTCGCTATCGGCTCGAGCTTTCCAGAGTTGTCGAGCGTCGTCTTCACGGCGCTTGCCGGAACGTTCAACATGGGTATCGGGGCGATCGTCGGTTCCGCTATTTTCAACATTCTCGTCATCCCCGCACTCTCCGGGATCGCGACGGACGGCGACCTAGACACGAACCGGACCATCGTGTACAAGGAAGCACAGTTCTACATGATCGCCGTTGCCACGCTGATCATCACCTTCGCACTCGCCGTAATTTACGTTCCCGTTCCCGACGGTCCCGAACTTACCGGACAGCTCACGCGTCCGTTAGCGCTGCTCCCCCTCCTCCTCTACGGGTTGTATCTCTTCATCCAGTGGAAAGATGTCAGCGACCACGAGGCCGAAGACGCACCAACTGGGATTTCCGTCGGCCACGAGTGGGGAACACTCGCTGTCGGCTTACTCGTCATCCTCGTGGCCGTCGAACAGCTGGTCGGTGGCGTCGAATCGCTCAGCCAGACGTTCGGTATCCCCGAGTTCCTCGCCGGTATCACCATCATCGCGGCGGCGACGAGCCTTCCGGACACGCTCGTGAGCGTCCGGTCTGCCAAGGCGGACAAGGGGATCACGAGTCTCGGGAACGTGCTCGGATCGAACACGTTCGACCTCTTGGTCGCGATTCCGATCGGCGTTCTCATCGTCGGGAGTGTATCCGTCGATTTCGCGGTGGCCGTCCCGATGCTCGGAGTCCTGACCCTGGCCACCGTTCTCTTATTCACGTTTTTACGGACTGGTCTCTCGGTTACGAAGCGGGAGTCCGTCGTGCTACTCCTGGCCTACGGCTTGTTCGTCACGTGGATCATCGCCGAAACCGTCGGCGTGACACATCTCCTCAAGGGAACATAACGGGAACGCAAACTACCTCGGCTCGTGGGTCGGAAATGACGTTGCGAACGTCTCGAGGAGCTTGCAGAGAATCTATAGTAGCCACTGCAAGTCACTGCACACCTGATCGCACGACAGTAGCGCGGTTCGGAGCGAACGCGGTTCGGAGCGAACGCGGTTCGGAGCGAACGCGGTTCGGAGCGAACGCGGTTCGGAGCGAACGCGGTTCGGAGCGAACGCGGTTCGGAGCGAACGCGGTTCGGAGCGAACGTAGTGAGCGAGAACCGCGGGAATGCGAACGGTGAGCGAAGCGAGCCGTGAGCGAACGTAGTGAGCGAGAACCGCGGGGATGCGAACGGTGAGCGAAGCGAGCCGTGAGCGAGCACCGCGATCGAGAACCGCGGACTGTGCGATCAGTGTGTAACTAGTTGCAGTTGTTACGAGAGTCGTTTGTTCGCCGTCTCACTCCGCTTCGAGGAGACAGTCTCGCACGTATCGCTCGAATTCGGCGCGGGCGTCGTCAAAGACGTCGTCGTTACTGGTTACGCGCTGGGTCATCGTTCCGGAGAACACGATCTGGAAGAGTGCTGCCGTTTCCTGTGGATCCACCTCCTGAAAAACGCCCTGTTCGATACCCGAGCGGATCGTGTGGACGATGTGTTTTCTGACGAACTGATCGCTCCGGGTGAAATACTCGCGGTAGTCCTCGTCGTGTGCGGCCTGTATTCGGAGCTCAACGAGTGCTTGCGTGAAATCGGTGTCCGGCCTGCCGTCGCCGAACGAGAACGTACTATCCACTATTTCTTCGATGTGGGCGTCGGCTCCCCCCTCTCGGTACGTCGGCAGCTGTTCCTCGAGTTGGTCCAGCATGAACTCGAGGAAATCGAGGAGGAGGTCGTCCTTGCTGTCGTAGTGGTGGTACAACAGCGACTTGCTCTTCGAGAACTCGTCCCCGATCCGCTGGATCGTGAGGTCGCTGTATCCGTGTTTACAGAGCGCGATATATGTCGCTTTCATGATCGCGTCCCGAGTATCGTCCGGTTCCTCGAGGAACGGTGGTGGGTGCGTCATATTGCTAGCCTCCCCGCTGTCAGCCATCTCTCGCCGAAACGTGCGGTTGCCAGCGGTGGACACCGGACGGATCCCGGATTCCCGCGGACACCGGCCCGCAAATCTGACGGAACCGAGGTCTGTGGCGCGGTGCCGAATTCGTGAGCACGGCGATGTCGATCGCGCGCGGGACGTAACGTGTTGTCTGTCCGAACTGATGTGATATCGTCGCGTTGCGTGCACCCGATTCGTTTCAGCGAGGCGACGGGGATGCCCACGATCGCACCGTACATGGCGATTTCGGAGCGACGCCGACTCCGATTCGGTTCTGTAGCAGTTCCCATTCTGGAAACGGTATACTATCGCCACCTATAAATATTGATTGAATGGTCAGTTCCGGACTTGTGAGACCCCTCTCATCCCCCGTTTCAGCCATTGTGCAGCGTCCGACAGTGAGAAGATTCATAAGGGCTGACTGAATAGTCAGTCACAAGATGAGCGAAGAACCGAGACGGAGTGGGTGGCGATGAGCCCGGTGCAGACCCGACGGCGATCGGTCGGGGTATCGGCCCATCGACTCCGCGAACGACTCGCATTCAGTTCGAATAACACGGTCGGAGACGCGGCTCACGGGGACTGGCTCGACGAATGAGCTGGATCGACCGCTTCTCCGAGACGATCATGGCCCACAGTCGGGCCGTGATCGCCATCATGCTCGTTCTCACGGTCTTCATGGGCGCCGGTGCCGGCATGATCGAGCAGTCCTCGTCGCTCGACCAGTTCCAGAGCGATTCGACGGAAGCCCAGAAACTGAGCTACGTGGAGGAGAACTTCACGACAGGACAGGAAAATACGACATCGGCACAAGTGATCGTCAGGGGCGAAAACGTCCTCTCCCAGGAGTCGATGGTCGAACAACTCCGATTGCAACAGTCGTTCCGAGAGAACGAGACGATCAATCGGACGCTCGTCGACGAACAGCCGACGGTCGGCGCGGCGAACCTCGTCGCGCTCGCGTCGCTCTCCGGGGGGCAACAGGCGGCCCAGGAGAACGGCTCGAGTCAACAGCAAGCGACTCAGGAGAACGGCTCGAGTCAACAGCAAGCGACTCAGGAGAACGGCTCGAGTCAACAGCAAGCGACTCAGGAGAACGGCTCGAGTCAACAACAGGCAGCCCAGGAGACCCCCGCGTCGCCCACACTGCAGGACCAGATCGACGCGCTCGAGTCGATGAACGTCACGGAGTACGAACGCGCACTCGGTGCCGTACTGAGTGAGGATTCCGCCGGCCGGATGAGCGGGCTGGCGTTCATGCCGACGAACTACGAGGCGGGTTCGACGAGTGCGAACGCGACGATGCTGCTGGTCACGCACCAGTCCGAGGGCGACAGCGGTCAGGGCGGAATGGCATCCGACGCAATCGTCGACGCACAATTGGCAATGCAGTCCATCGCGAACGACGACGTCGAGGCGAGCGGATCGGAGGTCATCGTCTTCGGCGGCGGAATCATGGGCGAAGAGATCAACAACTCGATGGGCGATAGCCTCGCGATTGTCGGTCCGCTCGCGCTGTTGTTCGTCGTCGTCGCCCTGATCGTCGCGTACCGCGATGTGTTGGATATCCTGCTTGGCCTGTTCGGAATCGCCGCCGTCCTCGTCTGGACGTTCGGCTTCATGGGGTGGGCCGGGATCGACTTCAACCAGATGTTCATCGCGGTCCCGGTTTTGTTAATCGGGCTCTCTATCGACTACGCGATACACATATTCATGCGCCACCGCGAGCAGCGCCAGCACGGTGGTGCATACGGCGACAATGACGCTCGAGGATCGATGCGAGTGGCGCTGGCCGGCGTCGGCATCGCGCTCGTGCTAGTGACTGCGACGACGGCCATCGGATTCCTCTCGAACCTCACGAGCCCGGTCCCGCCGATTCAGGACTTCGGCGTCGTGAGCGCGGTCGGCATCACGGTCGCCCTGCTCGTGTTCAGCACCGTCGTTCCAGCGCTCAAGGCCGAACTCGACGAGTTCCTCGAGAACCGTGGCTACGATCGGAAAAAGCGTGCGTTCGGGACGGGCGGTGGCCGATTCAGTCAGGTGCTCTCGGTCGGCTCGACGGCAGCGCGACGGATCCCGATCGTCATCATCCTGATTGCAGCCCTCGTGAGCGCGGGCGGTGCGTACGGCGCGACGCAAGTCGACACCAGCTTCAATCAGGAGGACTTCATCGCGGAGGACCCGCCTGAATGGACGAAGAACCTCCCCGAGCCGTTCAAGCCCGGCGACTACTCGATGAAAGAAAACCTCGAGTTCGTCAATAAAAACTTCGTCCGGGAGGATTCCCAGGCGCAGATCCTCATCGAGGGCAATGTAACTGATCCCGAGACGTTACAGCGGGTCTCGGACGCCGAAAACGAGACCGCCGACAGCGACGTTGCCGTCACCCTCTCGAGTGGCGAGGCCGACGTCCAGAGTCCCCTCCGGACGATGCAACGGGTTGCCGCCGAGAACGAGTCGTTCAACGCGACGTTCACCGCGGCCGATACGGACGGCGACGGAGTGCCCGATCGGAACCTCGAGCAGGTGTACGACGAACTGTTCGAGGTCGCCCCCGACGAAGCGGCCGCCGTTATTCATCGGACTGATGACGGTGAGGGATCCGACGGATCCCAATCCACGGTGGACGACTCGTCCACCGGTGGTGACTACGAGGCCGTTCGAATGGTCATCTCGACCAGCGGGACGGCCGCCATGAGCGACGTCACGACCGAAATGCGATCCATCGCGGACGGAATCGACGGTAACGGGCTCGAGGCGACCGCAACCGGACAGACGATCCTGTTCGATATCGTGCAAAAGCAGCTGATGGACACGGTCATCCAGAGCCTGCTGATTACGCTCGTGGCCGTCTTCGCCTTCCTGATGATCAGCTACCGGATCAGAGAGGGGAGTGCAACTCTCGGTGCGGTGACGCTACTTCCGGTCGTGTTCAGCGTCTCGTGGATTCTCGGGACGATGTACCTGCTCGAAATACCGTTTAACGTCATGACGGGGATGATCACGAGCCTCACTGTCGGACTCGGCGTCGCCTACAGCATCCACATGAGCGAACGGTACAGCCTGGAACTGAAACGGACGGGATCGGTCTGGGAAGCGATGTCCCGGACGGTCACCGGGACGGGCGGCGCGCTGCTCGGCAGCGCCGCAACGACCGTCGGCGGCTTCGGCGTCCTCGCGTTCGCCATCCTCCCGCCGCTACAGCAGTTCGGGATCATTACCGGGCTGACGATCATCTACGCGTTCCTCGCGAGCGTGCTCGTCCTCCCGAGTCTGCTCGTCGTCTGGACGAAATATCTCGGCCCCGATGTCTCCTTCCAGGCGCCGAGTAGCGATTCGACCGCACCCGCAGCCAGCGACGGCGGGCGGATCGAGGAGTCCGAAACGGAACCCGCTCGTTCTAGCGACTCAGACGACTTGTAGACGCACCACAGACGCCGGTGGTATTTTTCGGTCGATCATACCGTGTACATCTGGGGCCCAGAGATGTGACGACCGGTACTCAGCGCTGAGGTCTTCGTGCGTGAGATCGGTGAGCACCCACCCGACGAAAGACTTCGACGGGTAGTGTCCCTCGTACCGTTAGAACGTTCTACTCAGAAATTGGTACTGAGCACAGTGAATCATCTCGACGAGATTTCTGTCGAGAAATGGCAAGATGCTCTCGACAACGTGGAAAGCAAGAAACCGACACAACGGCTAGTAGCGGCAATAGCGTACAAAAATGGCCTCACGCAGACCGCGCTAGCCGAGTGGTACGACGTTCAACGACGGCCGATCTATAACTGGCTCAAACGACTCGACACCGACGAGTCGCTCGAGCAGGCAGTAACCGATACTCACTGATCTGAGAGAAAACAAAAAGTATCAGAAGATATCAAATCGAATTCGAGGAAGCTGTCCACGAATCACCCGAGGCGGTCGGTTTCGCTGCGACGACGTAGACACCGGTGCTCGTCCAGCAATATATCGACGATATCTATGCCGCGAATACTCGATTCCGAGTTGTCGGCGGCTGCTCAACAAAGCGGGATTGTGCTATCAAAAATGTCGCCTGACAGCCGCTGAATCTGATGTTTACGAGCGAGAACCGTTTCGTGAGGGACCCGAAAAAAGCGGCGGGAAATGGACGCCACAGTAGGCTCTCTCGATCAAACCGAGAGATCCGTCCACGTCGAGCCGCGTGCCACGTTGTTTCCGTGCAGGTCGCGGCCATCTGTCGAATTTTTCGGGCAACGCGGCTGGATGCCTCTCTCGGGCGCGACCACCGGGGACGGTGATCACTTTTTTCTCTCGATCCGAGGTGTATGGTACTGCGGATTACTCAAAACATATCAGTTTTGAATTATACAACGGTACGAAGATAGCTCGGTCGTCGTTCCGGAGGGAGCGCCGTCCGTCCTGGCATCGGTCGTCACTGTCCTCGAGGACCGTGACGACCCTGCATTCGCCACGTTTCCGGCGTGTTCGCCGGAATCGAATTCAGTCGGGCGTGGTGACGATGGCTGCACCCTCCTCTCAGGAATCGGTTCTGACATCCCCAGCGAGTTACTAACAGCGACTGCACCGCGCTTACTCAACTCTAGTTCAGGAGTGAGCAATTATTTCTAACGCATACTATAGACGGCGCTTCGCAGCGGTACGAGTCATTCAGCGGATAGACGGCACCGAGAGTACTGCGTCAGACGGTGCTCCGATGTGCGTTTCGCCCACACTACGTCTCGGTCCGGGGAGCCGTCACCACCGGAGCAGTAGCTTTTTTCCGAAACGAATTCCTAACGGGTTCGGTTCAGTTCAGTTCCGCAGCCGTAATCTGCGTATACTTGTCCGTGATTCCTGATGCGTCTTCGGGGAGCAGTGCGACGATGAGATACGGTGCGTATTCCGAAAAGTAGTCGATGAGGTCGGCGATACGGTCCGAATCGATCGCCTCGAGGGAATCGAGTAGCATGAACGGGACGTGCTGATACACTTCGTGGACGAGATAGCCGGCAAGTGCGACGATCAGGCCGATGACTTCGCGTTCGCTTTCGCTCAGATTCGCGACCGTATCCTCGTATACGGATCCCGTGTCCGACTCTCGGACCAGGTGAAGGTCGAACGTCGAATCCGAGCCGTGACTCCCGCTTTCCGCTTCTTTTCTCTCGATCCAGACCCGGGAGATGTTTCGGTAGTTGAGGATGTCCAGCACTTCATCCATATGCTCGTTGAACTTCGAGACTGATTCGGACTCGAGTTCGGCCACCCGTCCGCGCTCGTAGTTGAGTTCCTGACGGATCTCGTCGAGTTGTTCTTGCAGCGTCGATTTGTCCGGCAACGATTCGATCTCCTCGATTTCGTCTTCAACGGACGCTAGCTCCTGTTGGGTCTGGCCCTGCTCGTACTGTAATTCGCTTATTCGCTCGTACGTCTCCAACAGATCACTGTCGCGTAACTCTTCGGTGTCCGCTACGTTGGTCTCGAGTTCGCTGATCGTTTCGCGTACCGCCTCGGCTTCTTCCTCGAGGGACTCCTTTCGCTCCACTTTCGCCTCGAGTTTCCGTTCGATGTCGTCGAGTTTCCGGTCGAGTTCGGTTCGGTCCTCGATCGCCGCTCGAATCGCTTCCTGTTCGTGCTCCAGTTCGGTGATCCGAGACTCGAGTTCGGTGGATTCGGTCCGCTTTTCCGTAACGACGTTCCGAAGATTCTCCAGCCGATCGGCTATCGCCCCGCGTTCGGCCCGATTTCCGCAGGTCCAGCAGGTGACTTCCTGGTCCGCTTCGGGAGCGAGTTCCGCGACCGGATCGTCGCTGGCCGATTCCTCGGGCAGATTCGAGATGCTGTCAGAGAGAATGTCCTCGTTGAATTCGACGATCGCGGAGAGGTCCGCGGCCGTATTTTCGAGGTCTCGTTTCCGGTTTCTGACCGATCGGAGTTCGTCTTGAACGGTTTCCAGATCGGCCTGAGAGTGTTCGGGAAGTTCGTCGCGCTCAGCGCGGAGTTCCTCGGGCCGCTCCCGGAGGGCCTCGATTTCGGCCGTCATCAGATCGATCTGGTCCGTGAGTTCGCTTCGCTCTTTCCGCCGCTCGTCGAGCTTGTCGACCAACTCCTCGGCTTCCTCCGCCATTTCGGCGTCGGCCTCGTACTGGGTTACCGCCGACCGAAGCGACTCGATCTCCGCCTCGAGCGACTCGAGTTCTGCCGTCAGCGTCTGGCGCTGTTCCTCGAGTGCCGGTAGCTGTTTCGAGCGCCGCTCGACGCGATTGACCGTGTCGGTGAGCTCGTCGCGCTCGCGTTGTAGGCGCTGGATCCGCTGTTCGATCTCGGTCGTATCTACCGGTCGCATGATGAGTTCGCGGAGGTCGTCACCGCGTTCGACCGCCAGACGGGCCGGATTGTTCTCGAGAAGGGAGATGAAGAGATCGATGAGTTCGCTGTTTTCCTCGTACGGTTCACCCGTCACCTGAACGCCGGTTTCCGTGCGGTTGTACCGGCGTGAGTACTCCCGATCACCAATAGTGAGCGTCACGTGGCCCTCGTCCGCGTCGCTCTTGAGCGTGGCGCTCGTTCCACCGAGAACGCCGGTAACCGCTCGAAGCAGACTCGTTCGATTGGTCGCGTTCCGTCCGGTGAGGAGATTGACCCCGCTCTGGAACTCGATAGCGCACGAATCGATTCCACCCATGTTTTCGGCCGCTAACTCGACTGGTACCTCGGCATGCGTGTTCTGTACGGTTCTATTCGAGTGTTCCATTGTTCGTTGTATCACAGCTCACTCATTTATATCCATCGTATGAGGAGTAGTTACGAAAACATTTTTGAACAGAAATCAGGTTTCCTTTGATGACGCCGTTCCGAGCGGGATGGGAATCAAGCTGTAAACTCAGTAAGCGTCTGTCTCCACCCACGACCGACCGGTAAACACGGACTCACGGGTATGGGTATAGTAGCCACTGAAAGTCATTGCATATCTGATCGACCGATAGCTGTACGATCAGTGTGTGAATCGTTTCAGTGGCTACTATAGCTGGTGAGCAGTCTCAGTCCGCACTCGCGAATCCGTCGCGTGTGCCGAAAACGGACGTCACGATAACGTGGTGGGGAACGCTGGAGAGCTATCGGTGATCCAATGGGGTCGTTTCGTCGGCGGAGCAGGCACACGATCCGGACTCGAGTAACTCTCCGAATCGGTACGTC
This sequence comes from Natrinema sp. H-ect4, assembly GCF_041894845.1. Lineage (NCBI taxonomy): Archaea > Methanobacteriati > Methanobacteriota > Halobacteria > Halobacteriales > Natrialbaceae > Natrinema > Natrinema sp. H-ect4. Next base: position 68,174 of record NZ_JBHDYC010000008.1, on the reverse strand, counting down.
GAACCACAGTCGGAACACGTTAGCTGAATCGTGACGGCGACTTCGGTATCGCGAATCGAGACGATCCCTGCGCTGACGAGCCGCGAGATTGTCTGTTCGACGACTCGAGCACATCTCGTTCGCGCCCATTCGATCGTATTTCGTGCTGATTCGGCCGTGATCTTCGTCGTCCGGGCCGTGTCGATCTGTAGGCAATCGTTGAGGTGGGAACGGACGGTGGGATGCGTGACCCAGTCGGACTCGATCTCTTCGATATCGATTCCGTTCTGTTCGAAGCGTTTTCGGACTCGCGCTTCGCGATCGGCCGGCGCTGTATCGCTCGTCAGCGTTTCATACACCGCTGAGAGGGCGTCGTCGGCGCTAACTGCCCCGTACGCGACGTCCGTTAGATCGGTCTCTACCTCGGCGAGTGCCGTCTCGAGGATCCGCTCGTTGATATACTCCGCGAGCGTCCGAAGGCTCGCATCCGCGACATCGCGTCGGTGCTGGAGTTCTCCGTTCAGTCCGTCGAGATCGTACCGATCAATAGCGCGACCGATTTTGCACGTGCACTGGTGTTCGTTCTTGACCACGTCACTCATTATCATTCCACCTCTGGTTCGACCGCATCACTCATTCTGGCTTCGCCTCCAGATACCTCCCGCGGCCGCCTGAACCCTGACGTGTCATCTCAGGTTGGTCATCGTATATCACGAAGAAAATCGTTTCCCTTCTGATGACTCACGCCCCGTTCGCACAGCACCTGCTTTCCAGTAGTATTGTTGTAAATTACGTCGTCGGTAGCCAGCTCCGTGACGGTTCATTCCGTGGGACGAAACTCACCGATCTATCCACCGCTGTCGACACTCGGTATGTGGCTCCGTTCCCAGTCGGCTTTCCGACCCGACAAATGCGTCGAACGGACTCTCGTCGCGGATCGGGCCACGCGACCGCACCGTGATTCCAGCCACTGTATCGCCGTCATAACTGATGGCTCGAGGAGCAAGAGGCAGTGATCACTCGTGTCGTTCCGTTCGGACTTGATACTCGCGTTCGATACCCGTGAACGGCCCTTCCCTTGGTGACTGATGACAATACACTTCCAAATGGGTAGATGGCTCCGTTCTTCCCAATATTTAGGGTTTGTGATAGTTATCGTAGGATATCGTGTGATAGAGGGCTATGCAACGATAGGGGCCACGTTCCTGTCTGCAGAACGGGATCGAAAACGGGGCCATTCGGAAAGCACCGTTGAGAAGCATATCTGACCCACGGAACTGGTACGGAGAAACTCGTGAGAACGAACTGTATGGTCGATCATGGAGACCGCATTCCGACGCGGGACATCGTACTCAACTTCATGGGGAACAGGACCGGCTTGCACGCACGTAGCCGTGTTCGACGCTCGCTCGAGGCGGCCGGTATCGACCCGGTGAAGCGACGCGAACACGGCGAACCCACCGACGTGATTCTCTACGATCGCCGAGGAAATCGACGCGGCTCTGTATACGCCCACAGCAATAACACGTAGAGTTTAGCATCACCGCGACAATGTCTCACCGATGGCAACCAACCCACTGGCAGACAACGGAGCGATCGTTACCGGCGCGAGTGCGGGAATCGGACGGGAAACGGCTCGCGCACTCGCGTCCGACGGTGCCGACGTCGCACTCGTCGCCCGTCGAGCGGATCGGTTGACGGAACTCGCGGCCGAAATCGAATCCGAGACCGACGCGTCGGCGCTCGTCTGTCCCGCGGACGTGAGCGACGAAGACGAGGTCGAGGCGGCCGTCGAGAAGGCGGTCTCGGAGTTCGGCCGTCTCGACGTGTTGGTAAACAACGCGGGGATCGCGACCGATTCCGAGACGCCCGTCGAGGAGTTCCCCACCGACCAGTATCGGACCGTCATGGGGGTGAACGTCGACGGGATGTTCTACACGGCCCGAGCGGCGATTCCGCACCTCCGTGAGACGAACGGAACGGCGATTTTCGTCGCGAGCTACGCGGGCAAGAATCCCAGTCCTGGCGCGCCGCTGTACGCGGCGACGAAGTGGTGGACCCGCGGATTCGCGAAGAGCCTCGCGGGACAGGTCGGGACGGACGACATCGCCGTCAGCATCGTCAACCCCTCGGAAGTCCGGACGGAGTTCGGCAAGGAATTCCGAGAACAGACCTCGAAGGAACGCTACGAACAGGACGAAGTCACCGGTCCTCGAGCCGTCGCCGACGCGATCGCGTTCGCCGCGCGTCAGGAGACCCCGAACACGGTGAGCGAACTGGACCTGTACCGTCGCGACAAGTTTTCCGGCTAGTCCGTCCCGACGCGACAGCGGGATTCCGTTCTCTATAGAGGACCCAGCGATAGCGCCGCATCGGTGAATCGAACGGTTGTAGACCGATCGGAACGGATTTGGGGATGAGACGGTGGGACCGGACCGTAATTCGGACCACGGTGTATTCTTCCGGAAACGGACGTCATGTCGAGTCGGTCTCTACTGCACTGATTCAGCTGATTAGGCCGCTACACTCACGTGGTCCGCTTTTGGAGGAAATGCTATCTGAAGGAGGAAATAGCGTGCTACCGTTTCACATTTTCGGGGGGTAGTTCGGTAATCAGTTCTAAACTCGCACCGAGTCGAATTAATACAATACTATTGGCACTGTTCCCACACTGCTCAACGTCGGCTTCTCGAGCCGAGCCAACGCTACCCGACTACATCACCCATGACGTTGTCGCAGACGAGAGGGGGGTTCTACTCGGTTTAGAGTACTGTCGATCGGAATAGAGACCGTCCTGCTGCACCCTATTCAATGGTCGTACGCCGTTAGTCGCTCGATTTCGTCGCGCCCGTGGTCGTTTGCCACCAGTTCGTGCGATTGAGCGCCACGAGCAGTCCCGCTGTCAGCGCCATCCCACCGAACGCGAACGCCGCGAGCACGCCGAAGAACAGCGCCGTCGAGAACCCGCCGAGGATGAATCCACCGATCGCAATACTTACCGGACCGATACCGAACTTACCGACGTATGTGTAGCCGTACGAGAGGCCTCGTGCACGTGCGGGTGTGTGGACCGCCACTGCATCTTGGTAGAGGGGTTGGGTGGCAAAGAGGAAGAACCCGAGCACGATACAGTAGAGGACGATGGGCACTAGCCCCATCGACATGATCGGCACGAACGCGAGCGCGAGGACGCAGAGAACGGCGAAAATGGCTATCAGCCCGCGCTCCGACCGGATACGGTCGGTGAGCTTGCCGCCGACGTACTGACCGGCCATTCCGACGACGAGCAGACTGACGTAGATGTAATCGCCGGGTGAGATTCCCTCGAGGTTGGTCGAGAACGTGATATCGCCGATCGCGGGAAGACCGTGAAGGATTTCCGGCAGGTAGGTGAGCATTCCGCGATAGTAGAGCCCTTCGACGGCGATGATGGCGAAGACGACGGCGAACGCGCTCGTGAACAACACCCGCGAGTTCGTCAGGAATTCGCCCAACGACAGGGCGTCGTTTGCCTCGGCGTCCGCCTCGCTTTCTGCGGCAGTCGGATCGAAGTCGGCCTGGAGTCCGTACGCGGCCGCGATGAAGCCCGGAACCGCGAGGATCGCGGCGACGAGTTGCCACTGATCGACGAGGAACAACAGCGTCGCCGCGGCGAACGGGCCGAGGGCGATACCGGCGTTGCCGGCGATCCCGTGCCAGGCGAAGACGGTCCCGCGCTCCTCGACGCCGGTGCTAATGAGTGCGAGTCCGGCGGGGTGGTACACGCTAGCGGTGACGCCCCAGCAGACGAGTCCAACCGCGACTGCGTAAATCGACATCGAGAGAGCGAGCACGAGAAACGAGGCGCTCATGCCGACGAGACAGAGCAGGATCAACCGTTTCGGACCGTATCGATCGACGAGGACGCCGGCGGGAAGTGCGCCCAACCCGAACAGGGCGTATCCGAACGCGACGATGATGCCGGCCAGTGCAACCGAAACGTCGAACTCCGCGAGCCAGACGACGAGGAAGATCGGAATCGACGTCTCGAACCAGTGGACCAGCGAATGGCCTGCCATCGTGAAGCCGGCGATCGACCGATCGTTTGTGTTGAGTCCCATGAGTACGTGGTTATCTTGTCGAACGGGACGCCGCGGGGTCACTTATTGATTGTGAAACGTGTGACAGGCGATCGGATAGACTATCGTCTTACGTCTAGCTGACCCAGTATTCGGCTACATATTTTCCAATCAAACGCGCGTCCGCCGTCGCCCCCTTCAGTCGAACGCCCGCCACAACGACTGTTCCGTTCGCCCACTACAGTCAGTTCGGTCGTCGAACTGGATGAGGGGCCCCGGCTGCTCGCACCGATCGACGAGTCCGACGACGCACTCGAGATTGGGGATCGGATCAGCACTGAGCCGACCGAGTACGACGCTGACTACGACCGGGGGTGGCTCGAGGAGTATCCGTTCTTCGAGGCGAGACTCCTCGAGGAGTGATCGACGCTCCGCTCGAGAGCGACTCGCGGTGATCGAACCGGCTGGGAGTGTTCGAAACGTTGTCTCGCTCACGGTGGTCGCGCGTCTCCGTCGCCGAGCCGAACTGCAAATCTACGCTGAACCGGTGTTCGGTCCCTAGTCCCTGGTGGTTCCAATGGAGTCAGTCCCGTATCGTCCGCCGACGCGCTCGAGGATCGGTTTTCGGAGCTGAATCGCTATCATCACGAAGATAACGGCGACGCAGCCAAGACGCACCATGTCGTCCGGGTAGACCATCGCGAGAACGCCGAGGACGAAGAAGACGGTTTTGACGGGGAATTTGATGAACGGGCTCTCGTGGAAGAACGTCCCGTAGTAGTTGAGGCCGTGAGAAATTCCCAGTGCACCGGCCAGTGCGATGAGTCCCGAGAATAACGTGTCGATACCGAACCCACCGACGACGAGCTCGGGGTTGTAGATGAACGCGAATGGAAGGACGTAGATCGGTGCGGAGATCTTCATGGCTTCGTGGGCCGTCCGCCAGAAGTTACTCTCCGCGATTCCCGTCGCGACGACGACCGCGATCGCAATCGGCGGCGTCAGTCCCGACAGAATCGCAGCGTACAGCACGAAGAAGTGTGCCGCAAGGTCCGGAACGAAGAACTGCTGGACCAGCGCCGGTGCGATCAGCGCCGCGACGATGACGTACGCGGCGACCGTCGGCATCCCCATCCCCAAAACGATCGAAATGACCATCGCGAGGATGACCGCGGTCAACATGACGCCGCCGGAAAGGTCTAGCAGGGCCAGCGAGAGAATTCCCGGAATCCCTGATGCGGTGAAGACGTCAACGACGCCGTTGATAGCGGCGATGATGATCGCGATCGGTGCAAGGATCATCGCCCCTTCTCTGAAGCCAAACGCCGCGTCGCCGAGTAGACTGATGAACTCGGCCACGAGGTCGCCACCCTCCGTCGCCGTCTGGACCAGCGGGAACCCGAAGCCGGTGACGAACATCGCGATGATTGTGTACAGCGCGGCCGTGAGCACCGTGTACTGAAGGACGCCGAGGATGTACACCAGGATGGCGAACGGAATGCCAAACCGGAGACACTGGATGATGAACTCCTTCTGGGACATCTGTTCCTCGAACTGGCTCTCGACGTTGATCTTGGTCGTCTGTCCGCGGAGCTGGCCGATCCCCTTGTAGTGGACGGCGATGGTGACGGACCCATAGAAGATCATCGCGGGAACGATTCCGGCGATGATCACGTCGAGATAGGTGATTCCGAGTAGCGAGGCCATCACGAACGCGGCCGCGCCCATGATCGGGGGCATGATCTGCCCGCCAGTCGAGGCGACGGATTCGATCCCTCCGGCGGTCTCGCCTTTCATTCCCGTCTCCTTCATCAGCGGGATCGTGAACGAACCGGTGATCGCCGTGTTCGCAGCCTGACTGCCGGTAATCGAGCCGATGATGATGCTCGAGGTCACCGCGGAGAGGGCGACGCCCGATCGGACGTAGTTGGCGGATCGGAGGCCGATTCGCATGATGAGGTCGAACGCGCCGAAGCCACGCATCAGCCCTGCGTATAGCAAGAATAGGGCGACCCAGGTCGCGATAATCCTCGAGATAGAGCCGTAGACCCCCTGGAAGTCGAGCACCATGATGCTCATCATCCGTTCGATGCTGAATCCCGCGTGGCGCAGAATTCCCGGCGCGAGGTTCCCGTAGAGTCCGTAGAGGATCACGCCCACGATTACGGCCAGAAACGTGATTCCGTAGGCTCGGTACGACAGGTACAGGATGACGAGGAAGAACGCGATGGCGATTGCGTACTCGTAGCCAAACGCCGTACCGACGCGCACACGCAACAGCTCCCTGTAGTTCACGATCAAGTACACCGTCGTTCCGGCGGTGATGAACGCGGAGAGAGTCAGACCAGCCAATCCCAGTTTGTCACCGTCCTCATACGCTTCGATGAGTTCGTTTCCAAGATAGACGAGCATGACTGATCCAAGAAACGTGACAGTGAATAGAATTCGCTGGATTCCTTGTGTGAACGCGAAGTACAGGATCCATACCCAGGTCAGGATAGCGAGCCCGGTCACTACGTCGTTGGCGATCTCTAGTCGGTTTTTGTCTGCTGTTGAATAAACCATGATAGCGGTGACGGGTTCTGCAGATGTTATTCGTCGCCGCGAGTCCAGCTGTCGTCCCAGACGTCGTTCTCTTCGTACCAGTCCGCGGCTCCCGGGTGGATCGGGATCTCATCGGTGTGAACCAGCGCGAACGTGAAGTTCTCCGGATCAGACCAGTCGAGGATCGTCGGATTCGCCTCCTGCATCGACTCGTAGTTATTGTGGCAGATCTCCATCAGGTCGTAGACGGCGTCCGCGGAGATGTCCGGACTGAAGTAGTACGGGTAGGTCTCCGTCCACGTGTGCTTCGGGAAGTCACCGCCCTGAACGTCCTGCTCCCAGCCGCCGATCTCGTCGATTTCTTCGTAGCCAGCGCCTGCGAAGTCCTGTGCTGCTTGCACGTAATCGTCGGTCATCTCGATCGCCCGAACAGAGACGCGCGAGTCGATCTCCGTCGCCCACGAGGGCAGTTGGCTGTAGTTCGAGGTGTACACGATGAACGCCTCGGCCCGCCCTTCGTCGAGTGCGCTGGCCGCTTGGCTCGTCTCCACGTTGACGACGTTCTCTTCGAGGCCTTCCCAGAGACCCGCTTCGCCGTACATCTCTTCGGTCATCGCACGTAGTCCCCAGCTAGCGGGGAGACAGTAGACGTCCCTCCCGGCGAGGTCGTCGGTAGTCTGGATATCGCTGTCTTCCAGTGCCATCCAGTAGAGGTTCAGCGAGAGGTGACCAAATCCTAACTGTGGAAACTCCGAAACGGGTTCATCGGAGAACGGACCCGTCTCCGTGAGCGCCTGGTTCATGATGTAGTTTCCCGCGGAGTAGGAGTTGATCTCCCCGTCAGCGTACAGTCGGATGGATTGGGGGTCACCGCCCGCGTCCTGCGTAATGAAATTCAGGTAGTCCGATTCCTGACTCACTACCCGCTGAATCGCCTGCGAGTTACCGTACGTCGACGAACCGGATGACGACGAACCGACTGTCAGATCGACCTGATCCCCACCGTCGCCACCGAGACAGCCGGCGATCGAAATCGCCCCGATTCCAGCAGTTCCCCGTAGCACGTTCCTGCGTGTCTGCCTGTCATTCCCAAACATCGTTATGCATTATATCGCTTATATTATTTAAAGCTTCTCTCGAACTCCCATCGTGTTCAGTATCAGTCACGAGAAGCTAGATGAAAGCCTATAATTACTATCTCATTCGGACAAGGTTGTAAATACGCCTGAACAGCGCGAACACCGTGAAATTTCGATACTAGCACCGGTCTATGGATCGAAAACTGTCGTTACTCGAGATCGCTGGGAGCCCTAGAGCTTTCTTTCATAGCGTGGTATATATGGGTGAGTATGACACGGAATTTGCGCGCGCTCGCTGAACCGCTTTCATCTCGATGGAGGGCCGTCCAATGACGATCGAAACGCCGTCCGCGTTCCTCGAGCGTCACGACGAAGCCGTCCTCGATGACCTGCGCTCGTTGCTCGCCCAGCCGTCGATCAGTGCGACCGGCGAGGGGATCGACGACTGCGCGACACTGGTCCGGCAATCCTGCCTCGAGTACGGGTTCGACGAAGCGGAGATCGTCGAGACGCCGGGACGACCGACCATCATCGCCCACGCGTTCGCCGATGGAGAAGCGAGCGAGGACGAATCAACCGTGTTGCTCTACGGTCACTACGATGTCCAGCCGGCAACCGCCACGGAATGGGAATCGCCGCCGTTCGAACCGACCCTGCGCGACGGGCCCGACGGCGAGGCGCGCCTCTACGCGCGCGGTGCCGGGGACAACAAGGGACAGTGGTTCGCGCACCTCTGTGCGGTTCGCGCGCTCCGTGAGACTACGGGCGTACCGACCGATGTGATACTGCTTATCGAAGGCGAAGAGGAAAGCGGGAGCGAACACCTCGAGTGGCTCGTGCGCGACCGACGCGATGAACTCGACGCGGACGTCGCGTTCGTGGCGGACGGGCCGATCGACGAATCGGGACGCCCGCACGTGTTGCTCGGCTCGCGCGGATTGCTCTACGTCGATATCGAAGCGACGGGTGCAAACCGGGATCTCCATTCGGGAAATTTCGGTGGCCCGGTCCCCAACCCCGCGACCGCGGTCGTCGAACTGCTCGCGTCCCTCCGGGACGAAACCGGCCAAATCGCGCTCGAGGGGTTTCACGACGACGTGCGTCCGCTGACCGATCGCGACCGAGAGATACTCGAGGCGATCCCGGTCGACGAGGAGGCGGTGAAAGCCGATCTCGGACTCTCCGCGCTCGCGACGGACACGGACGACGAGTACGTCGAACGGTTGCTCTGTCGCCCGAATCTGAACGTCGCCGGGTTGGACGCCGGCTACGACGGCGAGGGCATGAAGACCGTGTTACCGTCGCGCGCTCGGGCGAAGATCGACTTCCGCCTGGTTGCCGATCAGGATCCCGATGACGTCTTTGACTCCCTCTCGCGCCACGTCGAGGAGCGAGCACCAGCGGGCATCGACGTGACGCTCTCGCGCGTCGCGGCGATGGCCCCCCAGCGGACGTCGGCGGACAGTCCGGTCGTCGAACCGGCGCTGCGAGCCGTCCGGGAGGGGTGGAACGTCGATCCCATTCTCAAGCCCTCGCTCGGCGGCTCGGTGCCGACGTACGTTTTTGCCGACACCCTCGACGTCCCGTGTCTGGTCGTTCCGTACGCCAATGCTGACGAGAACAATCACGCCCCCGACGAGAACATTGCGCTCGCGTGTTTCCGCGCGGGCGCTCGAACGACCGTCGCGCTGCTCGAGGAGCTGTCCGACGCGGATCTCGAGTGATCCGGGGTCGGAGCGTACTCCGGGTTCAAAGCGTAGTTCGGGGTCGGAGCGTACTCCGGTGGACGTGCGAAAACGATCGTCGGACGAGTTCGAGCCTCGCGGTCGACCGTCGACCCCTCAGATGTTCGATCGACCGAGCCCCCCGTCGATGGGAACCGTGATCCCGTTGATATACGCCGATTCCGGCGAGCAGAGGAACGCGACCGTATTCCCGAGCTCCATCGGTCGGCCGATCCGCCCCAGCGGGTTCGCGCTCCCCTTCGCCTCGAGTCCCTCCTCGTAGGAGTCGAACTCCCCGCGCTCGACGGACTGTTCGATCAGGTCGCTGATCCGCTCGGTCTCGATCGGGCCGGGAAGCACGCTGTTGAAGCGTACCTCCGGCGCGAGTTCACGCGAGAGGGTCTTTTCGAGGCCGATGACGCCCATTCGAACCGAGTTCGAGAGGACGAGCGAGTCGATGGCTTCCTTCACGCTCCGGGAGGTGATGTGGACGACGTTGCCCCCGTCGCCCGCGCGCAATTCGTCGGCCGCTTCACGGACCAGCCGCACGACGCTCATGACGAGCAGGTCGTATGCGTGGTACCAGTCCTCGTCGGTCGTCTCGAGGAACGGGCCGCTCGCGGGGCCGCCCGCGGACGTCACGAGGTGATCGATCCCGCCGAACTCGTCGACCGTCCTCGAGACGAGGGCCGAAATATCGTCCGGGTCGGTCAGATCGCCCGGCTGCGCGACGACGCGGCCGTCGGCGACCGCCGAAATCTCCTCGCGGGCCGCCTCGAGCCGGTCCTCGTCGCGGCCGTTGAGTACGACGTTTGCACCCTCTCGTGCAAGTGCTTTTGCCGAGGCTTTCCCGAGACCGCTACTCGATGCCGTGACGAGTGCCGCGTCACCGTCTAGTTGCAAGTCCATAGTGATGTGGTATCACTACCCACACACACACACACATATCTACTGCGGTAGCCGCGCTGATTCGGTGCTGTACGGTGGCATACCAACGCTTTAGTCCAGACCCGACAATCCATTCGCATGGACACGACGCCAGACCTCGACCAGTTCACCTCTCGGCGATCGACGATGTACGCCACCCGCGGCGTCGTCGCCACGAGCCAGCCCCTCGCTGCGGCGGCCGGTGTCGCAACGTTGCGGGACGGCGGAAACGCGTTCGACGCGGCGGTTTCGACCGCCGCGGCGTTAAACGTCGTCGAACCGACCTCGACCGGCCTCGGCGGGGACGTGTTCGCGCTCTATCGAACCGCCGACGGCGAGATCGGCGCGCTTCGAAGCTGCGGGGGCGCACCGTCGTCGGCGACGCTCGACGACGTTCGCCGGCGGGTCGCCGACGACGCGGACGTCGATCCCAACGACGCGACGATGCCCGAATACGGCCCGCTGACGGTGACCGTCCCCGGAACGGCTCGCGGCTGGGAGCGGACCATCGAGGAACTCGGCGAACTGAGCCTCGAGCGCGCGCTCGAGTCGGCGATCGAGTACGCGACCGAGGGGTTCCCCGTCTCGGAGATCATCGCCCAGCAGTGGGCCGAGGCGGCCGACGTTCTGCGCGGGGACGATGCGCGGGCGGCGTACCTCCCTGACGGTCGCGCACCGACCGTTGGCGAGCGCGTCCGCCTCCCCCAGCTCGGCGAGACGATGCAGCGTATCGCTGACGGGGGTGCTGACGTCGTCTACGAGGGCGATATCGCGGACGAGATAGTCTCCGAGGTCCAGTCGCGCGGCGGGTTCCTCTCGCACGACGACCTCGCGTCGTTCGAGCCGGAGTTCGTCGATCCCGTCAGCACGACCTACGGCGGCGCGGAGATCTACGAACTCCCGCCGAACAATCAGGGGCTCGTCGCCCTCGAGGCGCTCAACGTCGCCGAGGCACTCGAGGCGGGCGAGCATCCACCCGACTCTCCCGAACGGATCCATCTCGCCGCCGAGGCGACCAAGCGCGCCCTGACCGACGGTCTCCACCACGTCACCGATCCCGAGTTCGCGGACGTTCCGACGCTCGCGTCGAAGTCCTACGCGAGCGACCGCGCCGCGGAGATCGGTTCGAACGCCACGGACGACGTTGCGGTCGGCGTTCCGAACGGCCGCGCCGAAGACGCCGACACCGTGTTGCTGACGATCGCCGACGAGGCGGGAAACGTCGTCTCCTACATCAACTCTCGGTTCAAGGACTTCGGCAGCGGCGTCGTCGCCGGCGACACCGGCATCGCCCTGCAGAATCGAGGTAGTTCGTTCTCTCTCGACCCCGAGCATCCGAACCGCCTCGAGCCCGGAAAGCGACCGTTCCATACGCTTATCCCCGGCCTCGCGCGGTTCGACGAGGACGACTGGGCCGCGTTCGGCGTCATGGGCGGCTACATGCAACCGCAGGGCCACCTCCAGGTACTGATGAACCTCCTCGACGACGGGATGTCGATTCAGGAGGCGCTTGACTTCCCGCGCTGGCGCTACCAGACGAATGGCCAGTTGGCCGTCGAAGGGCGCTTCGACGGCTCGGTGCTGACGAAACTCGCCCGACGCGGCCACGACGTTCGCGTCATGCCGCCGCCGCACTTCGGCGGCGGCCAGATCGCGCGCACCGCCGACGGCGTGCTCTCTGGCGGAACCGATCCGCGAAAGGACGGGACTGCGATCGGGTTCTAACCACCATAATCTGTATCCTTCCGCCACTCAAGGGTTTCAGGAGTATGCAACCAGTAGCGGGTGATCTCGGGACGTTCAAATCGCCGGCCAACCCAGTCACCTTCAGTTCGCTCGAGACCGATGCGGAGGGGCCACCGCCGCGCCTCGGTGAACACACCGACGAGGTGCTGGCGGAACTCGGGTACGACGAGGCCGAGCGCGAGCGGCTTCGCGAGAACGACATCGTCTGACTTCGGCCCGCTGGCTGTGAGGGGCGGATCGCCGGCGCTCCGGCGCGACCTATTTCGGCCTGACCAGTTTCGGTCCGATCAGCGTCGGTCCTGCCGGTTTCGGCGTCCCTCGTTCCGGCGTCGCCGCTAGACGATCGTGACTGGCTGATCCGCGTTGAGAATAACGTCCTGAGTGACGCTTCCGAACACCGCCTTCCCGACCGGCGACCGCTTCCGACCCGGGATCACGATGGTATCGGCGTCGACCTCCTCGGCGTACTCGGCGATCTCGTCGCCGGGGTCGCCGTGCCGGCGAACGAGGTCCACCTCGATACCCGCCTCGGCGAACTGCTCCCGGATGCGTTCGATCGAGTCGGGAAACTCGCTTTCGTCGTAGAGATCCTCGGAGTCGACGTTTCCGCCGTCGTCGATCGCCTGAAATTCCTTAAACACGTTCACGACCGTGACGGAGAGTTCGTCGAAGTCGACGCCGAGGCCCGACTCGTCGCCGAGATCGGAGACGAACTGTACAGCGGCCGCCGATCGCGTCCCGTCTTTGTCGATCGGGATGACGATGTGGTACATAGACTCTCCCTATAATTGGGGACCCAGCCATATAATCGTACTCGCAGCGCCGGAAGCGTCGGCGGCTGTGGCGCCGCGATCGCGGCATCACGGATCGCGGGTCGACGACTCGGAACCGTCGGCCGTCTCGGGCGGGTCGCTCGCGGCTCGATAGACCTCGAGTTGATCGAGGAGACGCTGGTCGCGCTCGGCGGTCACCTCGTCGCGGTCCGTCGCCGTCCAGTCGTAGACGCCACGGCCAGCCTTGCGGCCAACGCGACCCTCATCGACGAGTTCCGTGAGCACGGCCGGCGGCTCCGGTCGCGAGTCGATCTCGTCGAGCAACTCGGTGAGGACCGTGTGGTGAACGTCGAGCCCCGAGTGATCGCCCTTCTCGAGGACGCCGAGCGTCGGGAGCCGGAAGCCGAACGTCCCCTTGACCGCACGGTCGATGTCCTCGGCGCTGGCGACGCCGGCATCGAGCAGTGCCCACGCCTCGCGGGCCATCGCCGACTGGATCCGGTTTGCGATGAATCCCGGCACGTCCTGCTCGACGACGACGGGATCCTTGCCGATTGACTCGAGGAAGCCCGCAGCGGCGTCGACGGTTTCGTCGGCGGTGTGCTCGCCGTAGACGACCTCGACGACCGGCACGATGTGGGCCGGGTGAAACCAGTGGGTTCCGCAGAACCGCTCGGGACGGTCAAGCGTCGACGCGAGTTCCGTGATCGACAGCGAGGACGTGTTCGTCGCGATCGTCGCATCGGACGCCGCGTGGCGTTCGATCTCCTCGTAGACGGCCGCTTTCACCTCGCGGTCCTCGGTCACCGCTTCGATGATCAGGGGCGCGTTCCCGACTGCAGCTGGCAGTTCGGTCGCGTACGTGACGCGATCGCGGACGGCCGAGACGTCAGTCGTGTCCCCCATACCGCGGTCGACGACTGTCCCGACGGTCGATCGGATCTCGTTCTTCGCGTCCGCCAGCGCGTCCTCGTCGACGTCGAACAGTGTGACGGACCGGCCGCCGACCGCGCTGGCCACGGCGATGTTCCGTCCCATCGTTCCGGCACCGATGATCGCGGGACAGGACGCTATCTCCCGATCCTTTGACGGCTGGTCGTCCATGGTGGACCGTCTCTGGGACGTCCATTAACGCTTTCGTGGTGGCCCGTTTGGAAGACGGTAGATGAGTTACCAGACCTACCTCGAGGGCGGGAAGCTGATCCTGACCGTCCCGACGACGGGCGGCGTGCAGGGAAAAGAGGCGAACCCGAACCTGCCGGAACAGCCCGACGAGATCGCCGAGGCGGCACGGGAGTGCGAGAAACTCGGCGCGGCGATCGTTCACCTGCACGGCCGGGACGAACACGGCGAGCGCGACGCGGGTCGCCTCCAGGAGATCAACGATGCCGTTCGCGACCGCTGTGACGATATCATCATCCAGAACACGACCGGTGGGACGGGAATCCCGCTCGAGCAGCGAGCCGAGGGGATTCGGACCGATCCGCTGCCGGAGATGGCGTCGCTCGATATGGGGCCGATGAACCGGTATCAGCACATCACCTCGGAGAACACGCGTCACATGATCGATACGCTGGCCGCGGAGATGCAAGAGAAGGGGATCAAACCGGAGATGGAGGTGTTCAACAACGGCCACATGAACGAGGTCCACCGCCTCATCGACAAGGGACTGCTCGAGGAACCGTACTACATCAACATCATCTTCGGGCCGGGGACGCTGACGCCGCCGACGCCGGAGAACATGGTCAACATGGTGAACAACCTCCCGGAGAACTCGATCTTCAACGTGCTCGCGATCGGTCCCCATCAGCTCCCGCTGACGACGATGGGGATCGTGATGGGTGGCCACGTTCGCATCGGCATGGAGGACAACCTCTACTACCGCCGGGGCGAACCCGCCGAGAGCAATGCCCAACTCGTCGAGCGAACGGTTCGCATCGCCGATGAACTCGACCGGGGACTCGCGACGCCTGCGGAGGCCCGCGAACTGCTCGAGATTCCGACCCGGTGATCGCGGATCCGGCGTGGCGATCGCTATAGTAGTCGTTGAAACGATTTACTCACCGCTTGCACTCGAGCGGCCAGCACCGTTCGTGCTGGCCGCTGATTCGCGAGCGGGAGTGCAATGACTTTCAACGACTACTATAGTTCGGACTGAGGATGGGGGTCGCCGGCGTCGACCGCCGCTCACTCGGATTCGGCGTCGCGGTAGAACTCGCAGTCTCGCTCGTGGTTCAACTCGTGGCGGTCGTTGCAGACGTCTGCACGCATCGGCGAGACGAACTCTTCGACGACGTCACAGTAGGCACGTTCCGTTTCGAACTCCTGGTCGCCGGCCGATCGACGGTACGACAGGTACGGACAGGTCATGTCTTCTCCCAGACGCCCGATCTACGAATAGCTACTGGTGGGGTGGGAATCGGAGAGAGAACTTATCCAGTTCGCGTCCAATGCGGTACCATGGACCAAGAGCCCGACTCGAGCTACGACTGCACGTTTCTCGACGATGCGGTCACCGACGGACGCGTCGCCCACGGAACGAGCGTTCGCGAACAGTACGCGTCAGACGAAAGTCCACACGCCGGACGCGTTCCGGACGCCGTCGTCTGGCCGGTATCGACCGACGAGGTCGCCACTGTCCTCGCGGCCGCGAACGACCGCGGGGTACCGGTTACGCCACGCTCGGGCGGCTCGGGTCTCGAGGGCAACGCCATCCCGACCGCCGGCGGCATCGTCCTCAGCACGGCCGAGATCGATGGCATCGAAGTTTCGCCGGGCGACATGCAGGTGACCGTCGGCGCGGGGGTTGTCTACGACGACCTGAACGAGCGACTGGCCTCCCACGGGCTGCGGTTTGCGCCCGGCATCTCGAGTGGCGACGTGGCGACGATCGGCGGGATGGTCGCGACGAACGCGAGCGGCTTCAACGCGGTCCGCTACGGCGAGACGCGCGACCACGTCCGCCGGCTCGAGGTGGTCACCGCCGACGGGCGCGTCGTCGACTGCGGGAGGGGCGTCGTCAAGACATCCGCGGGCTACAGTCTGAAGGATCTCTTCGTCGGGAGCGAGGGCACCCTCGGCGTCGTCACCGAGGTGACGCTCGGTCTCGTGGGGATCCCCGAGTACCGGCGGGCGGCGCTGGTGACGTTTCCCTCGCGCGTCGACGCGTCCGGGGCCGTCGCGGACGCGATCGGTTCGGCGCTGGTTCCCGGTGCGATCGAGTTCATCGACACCACGGCGGTCAAGATGTTGAACGCGTACCACGACGACGTTTCCTTCGAGGAGCGACCGACGCTGATCATCGAGTTGCACGCGAACAACAGCGGGATCGAGGAGGACCTCGCGTTCGCAAAGGCGATCTGCGAGGATCACGGGATGCTCTCCTGGGAGGCGGCAGGCGAGGAGAACCTTGACGATATCTGGCAGGCCCGGCGCGACAAGTACCCGGCGACGCAAAGCTATCGAGAGGGGTGGGAGGTCGCGCTGGTCGGTGACGTGGTCGTACCGATCTCGCGCTACCCCGACATCGTCGAGGAAGTCTCGCGGGTCAGCGAAGAACTGGACCTGTTGACGTCCTGCGTCGGCCACGCCGGGGACGGGAACCTCCACTTCACGTCGCTGGTCGATCCCGACGACGAGGAGATGGTCGAACGGGCACACGAGTTGAACGAGCGCGTCGTCCGGAAGGCCATCGCGCTCGGCGGCACCTCGACCGGTGAACACGGTGTCGGCATCGGAAAGCGGCAGTTCATGGCCGAGGAGCACGGCCAGGCACTCGATCTCATGCGATCGGTCAAGGAGACGTTCGATCCGAACGGAATCCTGAATCCCGGGAAGGTACTCCCCGACGCGTAGCATATCGGTTCACAGTCTCAGACCCAGTTCCTCCACGCGACGAACTCCGTTCGAAGCGGACCGCGCTCTCGTCTCGCCCATAAGTTAATATGACGACTCCGAAAAGTGAGATATGATACCATGTATTCCGACTTCGCGGCGCGGTTAGCGTCCAGCATCTGGCCTGACTTCGGCGAAACGCCGGCTCGTTCGACGGAGACGCCCGAGATCACCGGACTGTCGACGATCGTCGTCGACGGTAATTTTCCGTGGACGATCGTCCGCCTCGAGACGGACGCCGGCGTGACGGGAATCGGCGAAGCCTACCCCTCGCCGGGCGTCCACGAGGTAATCACGGACTACTTCGAACCCGTCCTCGTCGGCGAGAACCCGCTCGACGTCGAGCGGCTGTATCACCTCATGCGGGAGAGTCTCTCGGGACGGGGCTCCCAGCAGGGGATCGGGACGATCGCGATCAGCGGCATCGAACTCGCGCTCTGGGACGCCGCCGGTAAGATCCTTGAGCAGCCGGTCTACCAGCTCCTCGGCGGCAAGACCCGCGAGGAGGTCCGAATGTACGCGGACTGCCACGCCGGCGAGGGGATGGTCGAGTCGGCGCTCAACGACCAGCCCGACGAGACCTACGAGGCCGACGCCTACGCCCGCGCCGCTCGAGCGGCGGTCGACGACGGCTACGAGATCATCAAGTTCGACCTCGACGTGCCGTCGGGCCGGGACATCGATACGCTCGCGCGCCACTTCGACCGTCCGGAGATCGAGCACAAGCGCGGGCTGGTCGAGGCCGTGACCGAGGAAGTCGGGGACGAGGCGGAGGTCGCGGTCGACCTCCACTGGAACTTCAGCGTCGAGGCGGTCGAAAAGCTGTGTAAAGCCCTCGAGCCATACGACCTCGCGTGGATCGAGGATCCGCTCCCACCGGAGAACGCCGACGCGTTGGCGACGCTCAATCGGAGCATCGAACAGCCGCTGCTCACCGGGGAGAACCGCTACGGCCGACACGGCTTCCGCGATCTCGTCGAGGAGGAAGCCGTCTCGTTCGTCGCACCCGATATCCCGAAGACTGGCGGCATCGCGGAGACCAAGAAGATCGCCGAATTGGCCGACACCTACTACCAGACGATGAGTCCCCACAACATCGGGAGCCCCGTCGCGACGATGGCCGGCGTCCACGTGGGCGCGACGGTCCCGAACTTCCTCGCGCTCGAGTTCCACGCCCGCGACGTGCCGTGGTGGGACGACCTCGTTGCCGCCGACGAACCACTCATTCAGGACGGGTATATCGAGGTTCCCGATGAACCGGGGCTCGGGATCGAACTCGACTGGGATGTCGTCGCGGAACATCGAACGGAGTAGCTTCGAACGGAGTAGCTGTCGGTTACTGATCTCTCTCCCACCGCCGAATCCGTCTCTGCTCGAACGGGACGTGTCGATCGGATATCGCGGAGATCAGTTGCGCCGACGAACTCGACCGCTCGAAGTCGTCGATCCACTACCGACTGAACAAACTGAAAGAGAACCGGGTACTCCAGACAGAGTGACGCGTGCCCAACCGGCGAGACAGTGGGAGCCGTTCCTCGCTATGCACGACTGCCATCGGATCGGCCGTCTTTTTCTACCTCGCGTGTGTAACACGGAGTATGACAGACACACTGTTCCTGACCAGTGCCGAAGTCGAGGGTCTCGCAACGCCCGCCGAATACGTCGAGGTCGTCCGCGACGGCTACCGCCAGCGCGGCGAGGGCGCACCGGCCCTGCCGCGGCAGACGTTCCGCCGGGAGAACCCTGACGGGAAGCTGACGAACTACTCGACGATCCTGCCCGAGACGGGTGCGATGGGAGGCTATACGTACTCGTCCGGCTTTTCAGGTCCGAACGCGTGGTTCGTGACGCCGCTGTTCGACGCAGAGAGCGGCGAGCCCCTCGCGCTCATCGACGGCGCGAGCATGAACCCGTTCAAGACCGGGGCGACCGGTGCGGTCGCCGTCGACGCACTGGCGCGAGCGGACGCGAGCACGCTCGCCGTCATCGGCAGCGGCGCGCAGGCGCGGGGCCAGCTCCACGCAACGGCGACCGTCCGCGATCTCGAGCAGGTCCGCGTCTTCTCGCCGACGCCCGAAAACCGGGAGACGTTCGCCGCGGAGTTCGACGACCACCTCGAGGCGTCCGTTGGTCCCGTCGACTCGAGCGCGGCCGCCCTCTCGGGCGCGGATATCGTGATCACGGCGACGAAGGCGGCCGATCCGGTCTTCGACGGCGAGGACCTCGAGCCCGGCGCGCACGTGACGGCGATGGGGCAGTACACGCCCGGTCGGCGCGAACTCGATACGACGACCATCGAGCGATCGACGTACGTTCCCGACCTCCGCGACCGCGTCACGCAGGACGCGGGCTCGTTTCTGGCGGCCCTCGAGGCAGGCGTCGTCGACGAGGACCACGTCCACGCCGAACTCGGCGAGGTCGTGGCGGGGACCGAGCCCGGGCGGACGGGCGACGACGAGATCACGGTCTTCGACAGCGGCGGAACGGGTATCGAGACGGTCGCAGCCGCCTACATGCTCTACGAAAAAGCGCGCGCGGACGGACTCGGGACGGAGTTCCCCATCGCACCCGCAAGCGAGGCGCTGACCGGTCGACTCCCGTAGGAAAGTCCCCAGCCACTCCTCGCGTCTCCGATCGACTCGGAGCGGCCCGTCAGCCGTCCTCGGGGACGAACACCGGAACCGCGATTTCCGACTCGTCGATATCGCTGGGACACGTCTCGTCCCTCGCCAGCGCTGCAACGATCCGGACGATTCGTGGCCAGCGATCCCTCGAGCCGCGATACGGAGCAGTACACCCCCGCCTAACCCGCGGTTTGATTAGCCGTCGTTCCCCATAGCGGTGTATGTCATCAGCCGACATTCGGGAAGTAACGACGGAAAGCGAGCGCCGGGCGGCGTTCCCGGTCCTCGTTCAACTCCGCGATCACCTCGACGTCGAGTCGTTTCTCGCCCTGTTCGAGGAGATGCGGGAGGAGGGGTACCGACTGTTCGCGCGCTACGTCGACGGCGAACCGGTGGCGGTCGCCGGCGTGAAGATCGCGACGAACTTCTACCTCGGTCGACACGTCTACGTCTACGACCTCGTGACCGACGAAGACGAGCGGTCGAAGGGGCACGGCGAACGGCTCCTCTCGTTCGTTCACGAGTGGGCCGCGGAGAACGACTGTGACGCGGTCGAACTCGAGTCGGGACAGTGGCGCGAGGACGCCCACCGATTCTACACGGAGAAGATGGGGTACGAGGAGTACTGCACCTCGTTCGTCAATCACCTGTCCTGAGGGAGCCGTTTGCCCGGGAATCGGGAATCACCCCTCTCAGCGGCCGTCTACCAGCGACACCGGATCAGCGGGACTGCGAGCGGTCGGCCGCAGGAGACTCGGGAGCCACGCTCGAGAGGAGGAGTCCGAGTACGGTCAGCGCGGTCGCGTAGGCGAAGGCGGCCAGGTAGCCGCCGGTCCAGTCGATGAGCGCCCCGGTAATCAGGGGTGCCGAGAACGCCCCCGAAATGCCCGCCGACGTGACGAACGCCAGCGCCGTGCCCGAGATACTCGTCTCGACGACTTCCTGGACGTAGCTGTAAACGACGCCGAACGTGAGCTGAATGACGAAGCCGGCGGCGACCAGCGCCGCGACGATGACGGCGAGGTGCCGAGTCCACCCGATGAGGACGACCAGCGGCACCGAAACGAGAAACGACGCCTGAAGCAGGGGAACGCGACGCTGACCGAGGAGCCGATCCGAGATGAGACCGCCGCCGGCCCGGGACAGCACGCCCATAGCCGGGAACGCCGCCGTCAGAAGCCCGCTGAGCCCCGCCGAGAGGGCGAACTCGTTCCCGAGATACGTGGGCATCCAGCTGTTCATGAAGAGGTAGTAGGAGTAGGCGGCGAACGCCATCGCGGAGCCGTACCACACGACTCGATGGCTCAGCACCGACGTGAAATTCGACCGCATCGATGCGGTGTTCGTCACGGGATCGATCTCGAGGCGGCGGACCGACAGGGAAATCACGCCGATCACGAGGCCGGCGACGACGCTCATCACGAGAAAATTCGCCGGCCAGCCGGCTCGCGCCGTGACGATCGGCCCGAAGAGTTGCCCGAGCGCGAATCCGGCCGGCGCGCTCGTGACGTAGACCCCGATCGCAGTCCCTCGATTGGCACCGGAGACGGCGCCCCCGATGAGGTTCGTCGACGCCGTCCAGATCACGCCCACCGCGACGCCCGCTAGCAATCGCGACGCCAGCAAGGGATAGAACGTTCCTCGACGACCGGCCCACCAACTCCAGCCCCCCGCTGCGATGAGCACCGCGGTTCCGACGACGATCACGCGATACTCCCCTAGTCTGTCGATCCAGACGCCGAGCGCGAAGTTCGTGAGCGCCCACGTCCCCGGGACCGCACTCACGATCCAGACCGCCACGGCCGGTGTCACCGCAAGATCGTCGGCGACCCGCGAGAGGACGCTCGCGGGTGCCATCACGTAGTAGTGAGCCGCTGCGGTCAGCAGCCACGTTCCGAGGAGACAGCCGACGAACGCTCGTTCGGCGATCAGTACCCGACCGGCGGCTCCCAACCGACTCTCCGTCGCACCCATACCGGCAAATCAGATCCGGGGGCCATAAAGATTCGAATTTCGCTGGCTCGGAGACGGTTCGCCGGTCCCTCGAGACGATGCGTCTCAGCCGACGATATCCGCGAACCGCTGTAACTGCTCGCGCTGGTCGGGCGCCGTAAATCGCGTGACGAATCTCTCCACGCCGGCGTCGGCGTAGCGCTCGAGGTGGTCCGCGACGACCGATGGCGGGCCGAACGCCCCGCGGCGCTTGATGTCGTCGTCGCTCAGCTCGCCCCAGGAGGGGTAGTACCGGTCGAGGAAGTCCCGCGCCTGATCGATCGCCTCGGCTTCGGTCTCTGCGATCACCACGTCCTGATAGTAGGCGGCGTCGAAGCCAGCGGCGTCGCGGCCGGCGTCGTCGACGATCTCGCGGGCCCGCTCGATCCCGCCCTCGTACATCTCGGATGACATCCCGATCGGCAGCCAGCCGTCGCCACGATCGGCGATGCGGTCCCGAATCCGTGGCGGGAAGCCGTCCCTCGGATCGAAGGTCGCGGACGCAACGAAGACCGGCGGCGGACTCCCGCAGGGGCGGATCCCGATGTCGGCGTCCGTCAGTTCGAAGAACTCGCCGTCGACGGAGACGGGCTCGTCGTCCCAGAGTCCCGCGAGGATCTCGAGCCCCTCGTCGAGCAACGCCCCCCGTTGCTCGTAGGGAACGTCGAGCTGGTCGTGTTCGTTCTCGACCCCCTCGCCGACGCCGACACCGACGCCGAGCGCGAGGCGGCCGCCGCTGACCTGATCGACCGTCGCCGTCTGGTGGGCGACGTGGACCGGATTGCGGAGTTGGGGCAGGTAGACCGCCGTCCCGAGAGTGACCGACTCCGTCGCGCCCGCCACTGCGGCGAGCGTCGAGAGCGGCTCGAGCCGCGGCTTCGCCAGCACGCTGTCACCAGCCCAGACGCCGTCGAAGCCGAGCGCTTCGGCTCGCCGGGCGAGCCCGATCACCTCAGACTGGACGCGAGCGGCCTGCTCGAGCGAGTCATCAGCCGACAGTACGACGCCGCGGGTCGGCAACACGAATCCGTGTGATACCATACCATCCCTTTTCGACGGACCGTGGTAACCCTTTGCTCGAGCAGCGAGTGGCCGCGATGCAAACGCATTTGGAACTCGTTAGCTATGTGATAGCGTACCGATGGCACCAACGATCACGCGCATCGAGTCGATCGAGTTCGGCTACGACCTCCCGGAGGTCGGCTACGCGCCGAACGGGTTCAGCATCGTCTACGACCCCGATTCGACGACCGAACGGAAACTGTTCGCGCTACGAGTACACACCGACGAGGGCACCACCGGCGAGTACGTCGGCGGCAACTCGCCCGGCGCCGCCCAACTCAACATGATCGCGGACTACCTGATCGGGAAGAACCCCCTCGAGCGCGAGCGCCACTGGAGCGCCTTCAAGCGCGCCCTGCGGAAGTACGATTGGATGGGAATGGGGGCGATCGACATCGCGCTCTGGGACTTCGCCGGGAAGTACCGCAACGCGCCGATCCACGAACTGCTCGGCAGCTATCGCGACACCTTCCCCGCCTATGCGTCGACCTATCAGGGCGACCGGAACGGCGGCCTCGACTCGCCCGACGCGTACGCCGACTTCGCCGAGGACTGTCTCGAAATGGGGTACCAGGGGTTCAAGATTCACGACTGGGGTGGCGACTGGACGGACCCCGAGGAGACGGCCGCGGTCGTCCGCGAGGTCGGCCGTCGCGTCGGCGACGAGATGGACCTGATGCTCGATCCGGCCTGCAACCCGGCCACCTTCGCCGACGCGCTGAAGATCGGAACGGCCTGCGACGAGGCCGACTTCCTCTGGTACGAGGATCCCTACCGCGACGGTGGTGTCTCCCAGCACTCCCACCGGAAGCTCCGCGAGATGCTCGACACGCCGATCCTCCAGACCGAGCACGTTCGCGGCCTCGAGCCCCACACGGACTTCGTGGCGACGGAGTCGACCGATTTCGTCCGGGCAGACCCGGAGTACGACGGCGGGATCACCGGCGCGATGAAAATCGCCCACATGGCAGAAGGGTTCGGCCTCGACGTGGAGTACCACGCACCGGGGCCGGCACAGCGCCACTGCCTCGCCGCGACGCGCAACAGCAACTACTACGAAGTGGCGCTCGTCCACCCGATCTGTCCGAATACGCAGCCGCCGGTGTACGCGGACGACTACTCGGACATGCTGGACACCGTTGACGCAGACGGCCGCGTGCAGGTGCCGGACGGACCGGGACTCGGCGTCGAGTACGACTGGGACGAAATCGAAGCGAGAGAGATCGGACGGCGAACCTACGAGTGATCAGCATGACCGAAGACATCCGAGACGAGACGGACGGCGGTATCGCGACGATACCGATCGATCGCCCCGAGGTCCACAACGCGTTTCGCCATTCTCCCACGGCGGTTCGCCGTCCCAGTCGAACGCCCGCTCGGCGAACTCGCGGTCCGCGATGTCTTCCAGCGACGAGACGAGCGGCTCCTGCTCGGGGCTGAGTAGATCATGTAACCTGGTATCGCGGTATCCGATATCAATGTACGGCACCAGATCCGCTCCCCCGACGGAGAGACTCGCGTGTCGATCCCGCATCGAA
The DNA here is from genome assembly GCF_041894845.1 of Natrinema sp. H-ect4. Taxonomy (NCBI): domain Archaea; kingdom Methanobacteriati; phylum Methanobacteriota; class Halobacteria; order Halobacteriales; family Natrialbaceae; genus Natrinema; species Natrinema sp. H-ect4. The sequence continues at coordinate 44,234 of NZ_JBHDYC010000008.1, read as the reverse complement.
GTGCCTCAAAGGCAATTCTTATGTGCGAATTTCGCCATTCATTTCGTAGTTCAGCACAGCTATGAGCAAACTCACGTCCATGCACGACGCCGTCAGCGACAGCGTCTCCGACGGTGATAGTGTCTATCTCGCAGGGTTCACCCATCTTATCCCGTTCGCCGCGGGACACGAGATCATCAGACAGGAAAAACGCGATCTCGAGTTGATCAGGGCCACGCCGGATCTGGTCTACGATCAGCTGATCGCCGCCGGCTGTGCGCGAAAGGCGACGTTCTCGTGGGCCGGCAACCCCGGTGTGGGCAGCCTCCCGGCGTTCCGCCGGGCGGCCGAGGACGGGATTCCGACCGAACTCGAACTCGAGGAGTACACGCACTTCGGACTGATCGCCGCCCTCGACGCGGGCGCATCCAACCTGCCCTTCGCCCCGCTTCGGGGCTTTATCGGCTCGGACCTGCCCAAGCACAACGACAATATCGCTCGCATGGAGAGTCCGTTCGACGACGACTACGTTTACGCCGTCGCGCCGATCGAGCCGGACGTGGCAGTTATTCGGGCCCAGCGGGCCGACGAGTCGGGCAACGCACACCTCTGGGGAATCCAGGGGGAGGTGAAGATCGCTGGGCTGGCCGCCGATACAGTAATCCTCTCGGTGGAAGAGCGCTGCTCCGAGGAAACGATCCGCAGCGACCCGAACCGGACGGTCATTACGAGCGACGACGTCGACCACGTCGTCCACGACCCCTACGGGTCACATCCGTCGTACGCGCAGGGCTACTACGGGCGGGACAACGAGGCGTACATCGAATGGAGCGAGATCGCGAGCGACGTCGACCGCGTCGAGGCGTGGCTCGACGAGTGGGTCTACGGCGTCGACGACCGCCGCGAGTACGTCGAAAAGCTCGGCGTCGACCGGCTGCTCGACCTGCAGCCGGATCGCTCGTACGCGACGCCCGTCGACATGGGGGCGTACCGATGATCGATCGACCGTGGAGCGGACGGACGACGCCCCGCCGCTCGAGCGCTGGCGAGAACGGCAGAGCCGATCGATCGAACGAATCCACGGAGGCAATCCAATGAACTACACGAAAAGCGAACTGATGGTGGTCGCAGCCGCGAGGGAACTCGAGAACGACGACTCGGTTCTCGTCGGGATCGGCAAGCCGAACCTGGCGTGTAACGTGGCCAAACGCACGCACGCGCCGGAGCTGCAGATGGTCTACGAGTCAGGCACGATCGGCTCCGATCCGTCGTCGCCGCCGCTGTCCATCGGCGATCCGGTGCTGGCGTCTGGGGCGGTCTCGATCGAGCCGATGCGGAACAACTTCAATTACCAACTGCAGGCTGGCCGCCTCGACGTGGGCTTCCTCGGCGGCGCACAGATCGACAAGAACGGCAACATCAACTCGACGGTCATCGGCGACTACGACGACCCGGACGTTCGACTGCCGGGCAGCGGCGGTGCCTGCGAGATTGCCTGTCACGTCGACCGAACGCTGGTGGTCACGCCCCACTCAGAGCGACGGTTTCCCGAAGAAGTCGACTTCATCACGAGTCCGGGCTACGTCGACGGCCGTGAGGGACGAGCGGAACTCGGACTTTCGGGCGGTCCGGAGGCAGTCATTACGGACCTCGCCGTCTGCCGGTTCGACGAGCGCGGCGAGATGTACGTCGACGCGCTCCACCCCGATGCGACGCGCGAGGAGGTACGAGAGGAAACCGGGTGGGAGATCGCATTCGCCGACGATCTGGGAACGACGCCGGAGCCCGAGGCGGAGGAACTTCGACTGATCCGCGAAGATCTCGACCCGGACGAGATGTACACCGAACAGACCGAGTGACCATCGCTCTCGACCCGCCTCGATTCGCCGCGAGTCTCACGGGTGCAGCGTGATCTTGATCCCCTCGCGGTTCCGCGCCGCGTCGAAGGCGTCATCGAACTCCTCGAGGGGGAACGCGGGCCCGAGTGCCGGCGAGAGATCGACTCCCTCGGCGATCGCGATCGCTCGCCGCCAGCTCGAGTCACGCCGGCCGTAGACCGGCACGAGCGAGACCTCGCGCCGAACAAGGTTCGTGAGTTCGACCGGCACCGCCTCCGCGCCGTGGAAGATACCGATCTGGACGATTTCGCCGCCCCGGCGGGTCGCCGACGACGCGAGCGACAGCGCGTCGGGGTGGCCGGAGGCCTCGACGAAGACGTCGACCGCCGTCTCGAGCCCGTCGGCGACAGCTTCGGCCGTGACCGCGCGAGTCGCGCCGAGTTCCCGGGCGAGCGGGAGTCGGTCCCCGCGGTCGGCGTCCGTTCCGACGACGGTGACCGAACTCGCGCCGCCGGCGACCGCCACGACGAGCGCGCCGATGCCGACCGGGCCGGGGCCGGCAATCGCGACGCTATCGCCGGGTTCGAAGCTCGATCGTTCGATCCCGTGGACAGCTAACCCGAGAAGTTCGAGGAAGACGCCCACATCGGCGCGTAGCGAGCCGATCGGGTAGATCGTCTCCCGGGGAACGACGACGTACTCCGCGAGCGCACCGTCGACCGCCGTATCGAGGCCGAGGATGTACCGATCCGGACAGATCGCAAACGAGCCCGACCGACAGTACCGGCAGTGACCGCAGCCGACGATCGGTTCCACCGCGACGCGTTCGCCCGTCGAGACACCGTCGACACCGTGGCCGATCTCGTCGACCGTCCCGGCGAACTCGTGGCCGAACAGCTGTGGCAAGTCGTCGGCGTAGTGGTGCTTACTCTCGTGCCAGTCGTAGATGAGGGCCTCCGCCCCGCCGTCGATGCCGACCGACTCGACCCGGATCCGAACCTCGCCCGGCCCCGGCTCGGGGACCGGGACGGTCTCGAGCGTCATCCCCGGCTCGGCGCGCGTTTTCAGGAGCGCCGTCATCCGCGCGGTGGCGTTCGATGTCACGTCTAGGGCGACGCGCGGGACGGACATATAGCTCACGTCGGACTGCGGGCGGCTTACGGAAAATTCGAGGCGAAAGCCTCGCCCTTTAGCGCGGGGAGGATGTCAAAGTCCGGAGATGACCGTGTACAGGACGCTGAAGAGTCCGAACCAGAACAGCGTCCGGAAGAGCAGTTTGCTGTAGATGTCTTTGCCCGGCATCAGTTCGTGAAACTGGCGTTCGGCCTCGAGTAGCCGTCCGAAGGGACCCGTTCGATCGTTACTCATCGTGAGACACCGATCGTCAGTCCTCGAGCGTTTCGATGAGTTCGACGACGTAGCCTTCGGGGGCCGTCACGAACGCGAGCCGGATGTCCTTCTCGTCGACGGTTCGGGGTCCTTCGACCACCTCACTGCCGTAGTGCTCCACGAGGTCGTCGACGGTACCGTCGATGTCGTCGATCCCGACGGCGAGATGATCGATCCCGGCCGGCTTCGGGTCCCGTTCCGTCCCGTCGTGTTTGAACTGAATCTCCGCAGTACTCTCCCCGGCGACGTACGTGTTCGTCACGCCGTCGAGATCGAACTCTCGCGTGCGCTCGAGACCGAGTCCGTCGCAGTAAAAGTCCAGTTGCGCCTCGATGTTGTCGACCCAGATGGCCGTGTGCAGGACATCCATGTCAACTACCACCAATCCACTATATAAAAACATACCGTCGTCGTCGCGTCGATGGCGATCAGAGACCGATATCGAGGAGTCGGGTTCCGGCCAGCGCACCGAGAACGAGGACCGCGATGACTGCGAGAACACCGAAGGACGCGTCCCAGCCGCAGAGTTACTGTTCGGGTCGACGAACGGCCCCGGTTTCACGGTCGAATGATCCGAGACCTTTACACTGTCTTCCCTCTCATTACTGCTATGAAGGTCAACGAGGCGATTATCGATTGCCTGACTGAGAACGATATCGACACCTTGTTCGGTATCCCAGGCAAGCAATCGCTCCCGCTGAACGAGTCTATCAGCGAACGCGACGACATTCAGTTCGTGATGGCTCGCCACGAAACCGCGGTCTCACACCAGGCGTGGGGATATGCCGAGACCAGCGGCGGCATGGCCGCGACGGTGGTCATTCCGGGACCAGGAGATATGAACGCGATGAACGGGCTAAAGAACGCGCTGAACGACTGTACGCCGCTTCTGCACATCGCCGTGGAGACCGAGCCGGAGATCCGCGGCGGCGACGGGATACACGAGACGCCGCCCGACACGTACGACAATGTCGTCAAGGAGAACATCACCGTCGAGACACCGGAGAGCACCGTCGCCGAACTCCAGCGAGCGATCGACGCCGCGCAAACGGCGCCGAACGGTCCCGTCCGGATCGGGATTCCGAAGAACTTCCTCAAGATGGATGTCTCGCTCGCCGAACGGGGTGATATCGAGCGACAAACCTTCAGCGGCGTTCCCGAGGGCAAAGTCGCCGCCGCGGCGGACCTCCTCGCGGACGCGTCGAAGCCGATCATCGTCGCCGGCGGCGGCGTTCGGGCGTCTGAGGCGAGCGACGAACTGCGAGCGGTCGCCGAACGGCTCGAGGCCCCGGTCGTTCTCACGTACAAGGGGAAGGCCGTCTTCCCCGACGACCACGAACTCATGGGCGGCGTCCTCTGTGGCGGGACCGGAACAGCCGTCAAGGAACTGATCGCCGATGCCGACGCCGCGCTCGGCGTCGGCACCGACTTCGACGCGGTCTCCATGCACGGCTGGTCGATCGAGATCCCCGACGACCTCGTCCACGTGACCCTCGGCGCCGACGACATCGGCACCGGTTACGAGCCGGCGGTCGGCATCGTCGCCGACGCGGCCCGGACGCTCGAGGCGCTCGACGGCGAACTGGCGGACCGATCGATCGCCGGCGGAAACGGCAGCGAGCGGGTGCGGAAGACGCGGGACGCGGTCGACGAGCGCCTTGAGGAACTGCGGGCAGTGACCGAGGCGCCGCTGACGTCCGTCAAGGCGCTGGACGCGATTCGGGCGGGAACGCCGCGCGACGCGGTCGTCGCCGTCGACGCGGGCGGCTTCCGGCTGTGGACGCTCGTGATGTTTCCCACCTACGAGCCCCGCGATTATGTCAATCCGGGGTCGTGGGCGACGATGGGATCGGGAGTCCCCTCAGCTATCGGGGCGAAAGTCGCGAACCCCGAACAGGATGTCGTGGCACTCACCGGTGACGGCGGGTTGTTGATGTGTCTTCACGAATTGCACACGCTGGCAGACGAGGAGATTGACGTGACGGTCGTCGTCCTCAACAACAGCGACTACGCGATCATCAGCGAAGAGGCCGGTCGGAGCTACCGGATGGACGAGGGCGAGTACGGCTGGGAGGAAACGCCGGTTTCCTACACCACCGTCGCCGAGGGGCTCGGTCTCGAGGTCGAGCGGGCGGAAACACCGGACGAGATCGAGTCGACCGTGGCCGACGCCATCGCGAGCGACGGCCCGACGCTCGTCGAGATTCCGACCGATCCCTACGAACCCCAGTCCGGCGTCTGGATGAACTGATACCGACAGTGCGTCCCGACTCGAGCAGTCGGGAGGTGTCACAATTCGCAGAAAACGAGCCTCATTCCTGTCGCCCTCCGATCATCCCCCCGTCATCCTCCTGTCGTTCGACTACAGTCTCACTGTCAGGTAACCTACTCTCGGCTCGAGACGCTCCCCTCGTACGTCTCGCGGATCCGCTCGCCGGTTTCGATGAGCGTCGTCATGTCCTTGCCGGCGATCTGATAATCGAACCCTCGCTCGACGCGGTCCGCGACGTCCGATTCGCGGACGGTGAGCGTTCCGACTGGCGCGTCGGCGGCCGCGCCGGCGTCGATAACGTCGGCCATCGCTTCGTCGAGTTCGGGCGCGTTCCACTCCGCGAAGACGCCGAGCGACGCCGAGAGGTCCGCGGGACCGACAAACAGCGCATCGATGCCGTCGGTCGCCGCGATCTCGGCCGCGTGTTCGACGCCGGTCGGCGTCTCGATCTGTGCGATCGTGAGTAGCGATCGGTGCCCCTCTGCGACGTAGTCGACGAAGTTCTGCCCGTAGCCGGCCGCCCGCCCCGACGCGACTCCCCGCTCGCCGTCGGGCGGGTACCGCGTGGCCCGCACCAGCTCTTCGGCCGCGTCCGGCGTGTCGATCATCGGAACCATGATCCCGTCGACGCCGATGTCGAGGATCCGCTTGATCCGCACCGGATCGTTCCACGCGGGCCGGACGATCACGGCGAGCTCGCCGGGCGCGGCGGCGGCCGCGCGAGCGAGATCGGCAACGGTCTCGAGGCTCATCTCGGTGTGTTCGCCGTCGATGAGAACGAAGTCGAACCCCGCTCTCGCCGCCGCCTCGACGATCGCCGGGTGTCCGATCGAGATCCACGTCCCGAGCGCGTCGCCCTCGAGGAACCGTTCCCTGAAGTCGCCGCCCGTCATCGCAACCGCCTCGTCTCGAGTGGACGACCTGACAGCGTCGTCGCGCTCGTTCGTTGGGCCACCGTCCGTCGACGGACGGTCCGATCGCTCGCGTCGGCAGTTTGTGCCATCGATTCGTCGTTTCGATGGGGGCGGCAAAAAGGTGTGGGTCGGATACGCACACGCCGAAAACGGACGACTGGCCCTTGATCGGCCGATCGGTTCGTCGCATTCACGCCGATACTTGCTCTGCATATACGTCACGCATGGTAATATTTCCCAAATTCATTTCTCGGACTGTGACATGGTGGATAGTATGAAGCCGTTAGACGATCTCACCGTCGTCGACCTCACGCAGTCGGTCGCCGGCCCGGTTTGTACGCAACTGCTCGGAGAAATGGGTGCGACCGTGCTGAAGGTCGAACCGCCATCGGGCGACAACTTCCGTCACATCATGAACGGGAACATTTTTGCACCCTTCAATCACGGCAAACAGAGCCTCTGTGTCGACATGAATACCGAAGCCGGACATTCGATCGTCACCGAACTCGTGGACGAGGCCGACGTGATCGTCGAAAGCTTCCGGCCCGGCGTTCTCGAGAAGTACGATCTCGACTACGAGTCGGTTCGGACGCGAAACGAGGACGTGATCTACTGCTCGCTGTCGGGGTTCGGCCGAACCGGCCCGTACCGGTCCTATCCCGGCTACGATCCCTGTATTCAGGCGGTCTCCGGGCTGATGGCGATCACCGGCTATCGCGACCGCCCGCCGGTCCGTATCTGGGCGAGCCTCATCGACTGCGGCACGGGTGCGAACGCCTCGTCGAAGAAGCCGCGGTCGGCCGCAGCACCGAACAGAACCGGACTCGTCGCACCGAGCGTGAACCCGATCGATCGGCGGATCCCGAACCCCGTTCCGCGGACGTCGGCGGGACAGGAGCGAAGCAGCGACGGCTCGAGCCGTATTTCTCTGCTCGGTGCGGTCGAAACCGAATCTTGATGTCCGGACCGGTCATGTGTGTGATAATGACAGCCAATATCGAGCGACTCGGCATTCAGGAGTCCGTCGAGGCCATCTTTCCGCCGTCTGAACTCGCGGGGTACCTCTCCGATCTACCGGTCGAAGTCACTGTCGTGGATGAAGCGGGGATTGCGGACTGCGACGCGGTCGTCACGCGCAACTACTTCGACGCACTGCTCGAGATCGACTGGATCCACTCGACACAGGCGGGCGTCGACCGCTTCCCGCTCGAGGCCCTTGCAGATGCGGGGGTCGCGCTCACTAACAGCACCGGCATCCACGGCCGGACGGTCGGTGAGAACGTCGCGGGCTATCTGCTCGCGTTCGCCCGTCGGCTTCACGACCAGATCGCGAGCGCGACGGAGCGGCGCTGGGAGCGCCCGGCGTGGGACGAGGCGTTCACCCTGCCCGGAACCACTGCCTGCGTCGTCGGGACGGGAACGCTCGGCCGGGGCATCGCCGACGTCGTGGGACCGCTCGGTGTCCGGGTGACCGGCGTCCGCCGGTCCGACGACCCCGTCCCGGGGTTCGATGAGATCGACGCGACCGATGCGCTCCACGAGGCGATCGCCGACGCGACGTTCGTGGTCGCCGCCGTTCCCCTGACCGAGGATACTCGCGAACTCTTCGGCGCGGCCGAGTTCGAAACGATGCGGTCGGACGCGTACTTCGTCAACGTCGCTCGCGGCGCAATCGCCGATGAGTCGGCGCTGATCGACGCCCTCGAAAGTGGAGCCATCCGGGGCGCCGCGCTCGACGTCTTCGAGACTGAACCGCTCCCCCGGGAGTCGCCGCTGTGGACCATGGACGAGGTAATCGTCACGCCGCACGCCGCGGCGTACACCCGTGACTACCACCGCGACGTGGGCGACATCGTCCGCAGGAACGTCGAGCGACTCGAGGCGGGCGGAGAACTGACCAATCGAGTCGTGTGACGCGGAACCGACGACCGATGACGGGCCGTCAGATCGGAGCCGAGCGAGGCGGGGGAACGGTTAGCCCGAATACGATCGATAGCACCTCACCGATAGACTTCGAGCTTTCCGAGGAGCAGCGGTACTGAGTACGCATACTCGGTACCCTCAGTCGTTTCGGCGCTGCCACAACGTGGCAGCAGACCAAGCGTGCTTATGTTCATTGACCACAAGTACCAAGCTGAGATGGTATCATCCGAATCGGACCCCGAACCGGAGTTTATCGACGATTCCGATCGACTGCGTGAATTCGTCGAGACGGTGAAAGCGACCGCTGACGAACACGAGGAGGTGCCACCGCTGCTCGAGTCGCTGGCGGACCCGTTCGAGGAACTCCTCGCGGACGACGACTGGCTTGCTGAACGGTATCAAGAACTCGCCATGGACGACGTGGACGACAAGGGCAATATGGGAGAGGACATCGCCCAGTGGCTGCTGTATCGGGAGGGAAACAAACTGTCGGTGTTCACGCTCGTCCTCCCGCCGGGCGCCTCGACGCCGGTCCACGATCATCTCGCCTGGGGACTCGTCGGAATCTACGGTGGAACGCAACGCGAAGACTTCTACCGCCGGGTCGATGACGCAACGAACGACGAAGGCGAGGCGGAACTCGAGCGGATCCGGACCGAGCGCATGGAACGGGGTGACTACTACGAACTGATCCCGCCGAACAACGACATCCACTCCGTCGAGACGACGTCGAACGAACCCAGCGTCAGCGTCCACCTGCTCGGCGCGGATGTCGGCTGTATCGAACGGCACGCGTTCGACGCCGACGGTGGCTCAGTCGAACTGTTCCATTCCGGGTATACGAACGTCGAGTGCGAGGACGTTCTCGAAACGCCGGACGCGGGACACGGACACCAGCATGGGCACGACCACGACCATACCCACAATCACGACACGTAACTGATCGTGGGTGAATCGGAACGACGACTCGAGCGAAGGAATCCATGGCAACAGCCGCCTGGCTGGGATTATCACGTCCCTTCCTCTCATTCAGGTTGACTACTCCACACCACCGTTCCAGGTCCGAAAATTCGAGGGTGATGCAGCGGCAACACAGTCGATGTCACGGACCGTCAGCCATCTCTCTCTTCGTCGGAAAGCGAGTGCGGATCACGGCCGGGGTCGTCGACTGATGGCGCGCCGAACGCGAGGACAGCGCCACCATCCTCGCTGATACAGCGATGGCCGTGGCCGATCTTCGGCGCAGCGACCCAGAAGGTCCCCTCGTCTGCCTCGACGAACTCTTCCTCGCCCGAGCGGCCGAGTTTCAACGAGAACGTCCCCTCGAGGACGTAGAAAAGTTCCTCCTGCTCCATGTGCGCGTGATATCCGATCTCTTCGCCCTCGTCGAAGTACCAGATCTTCACCGCAGTGTTCTGACAGTCGAGCTCCTCGTCAACGGCCCGAATGTCCAGATCCGGCGGCATTTCGTCGACTTCAGAGAGGTCAGTGAGCGGTACATCCTCGCTATCGACAACGGTGTACTCCATACCATGTGACATACTACCTAGAGAGACTATAACCTTCTGCTCTCTGCGACGCTCCATCACGGGACCGCCTCATGGCGGTCTTCAGCTACAGTGAAAAGAATACGGCGTGGCGTTTTAATGCGCTCTATTCTCTATAGTACCAACTGAAACGGGTTACACACCGATCGCACAGTTGTCGTTCGATCAGGCGTGCAATGACGTTCAGTGGCTACTATAGACGGTACTAACCGAGAGGAGATGTCGGACGAGGGGTGACAGAGCAGTTTCTCGTATTCTATCTATTGTTACTACTTCACCTATTGGAGCTATTGTTCCTATTGGAGCTATTGTATTTCCCATCCAGGACTGGAACCGGCCTCGTGTGAATCTCGAGGTCACGGCGTCGAAGCTGCGTACGGCTTCCGTCTGACTGGTGCTATGCGAAATCCGGCCAGCACGTGTCTCTATCTCAAGATTTCCTTCGTCGGCACGTCTGTTCGCACTGACAACCGCATGGGAACCAACCGCGGCGAAGCGGCTGTCCACGTCATCGCACAGTGCACAACGCGTTCGCGGCTCGTTGATCGAGCAGCCACCGGCCTCGAGTGGAGTCAGTGGTGTTGGTGGTTCGCACTGGTCGGTGAGCTCGTCACGGCGATTCCGTTCTTCGCCACAGTTCCGGTCGTGCCAGTAGCCTAACTGGAGATTGCGATCGCTGTCCGTCCGATTCGTTTCTCGAGACCGGCTTCTTGCGTGTAGCGATAGTAGTCACTGAAACGATTTACACGCTGATTGCATCGCCGTCACGCAATCAGATGTGCAGTAACTTTCAGTGACTACGATAGTTTCCCCATTCTGGGGAGTAGTCTTAAGCAGCGAGAGTGCGAAGACTGTTCACACGAACCCGAGATGAACGATCTCACCGATCCACGGCCACCGCTACCGGAGTGGATTTTGGATTCGTACGACCTCCTTTGTACTCACAGCCACGGTTCGGACGATCACGAAGACGTGCAGTCGATCTCGCGAGAGCGTGCGTTTGAGGTCCTCCTCGAATCCGACGAACTGTCGCTTGAGTCTGCGGACGCGGACCATGCGATTACCCGGCTGCTCGAGCGGGGCTACTTCTACGAAGTCGATGATGAACTCCGTGTAACGATGGCAGAGACCTGAGTTGTACGCCAGGGTTGGAACTCCCCTGCCGCGTACAGTTTCGGATCGAACGACAAACGGGGTGAACTCACAATTCGTGACGATTGTGGCGAGAGGAGTCCGAGAGCGTTTCGAAGAGAACGAGTCAAGCCGTAGTATACTCGTTTCAGTCCATCACGCCAAGGCTCCGCTTCCGTGAATCATCACCCATTGGATAGGAAAGAAGTAGTATACAACCGGGTTAGAATCCATTGATACAAGGCAGAAACAGGCGTTCGTAGTAGATCTTTCCGTTGGCCTCCCAGGCGTTTCACCAGCAATAGTGACATTCTCTCATACCAAATTATAATGGAAGATGTCTTTTCACTCTTGGAATACATTCTCTAATCAATCACCTAATGAACGAAATGATGGACAAACAAGACTTCCCCTCTAGCGATGGAGAACCGGACGGGATATCGAAACTCTCCAAAGATGAAACCTTTCATCTCCTCCAAGCAAGCCGTAGAAGAGACGTAATCGCCCACCTGTTGGATAACGATGAACCGATCAAGATGGGAGACCTCGCCGAGATCGTCTCGGCAAAAGAACACGATACGACTGTCGCAAAGCTGACCTCTACCCAACGCCAGCGCGTCTATATCCCACTGTACCAAGAACATCTCCCGAAACTCGATAGGAAGGGAATTATTGAATACAATCAGCAACGCGGAATCGTCCAACCAACTGATCGATTAAATTCCTTTCGACCACATCTCGAAGCAGTGGATGTAATCGACGGACTCGAGTATGCGGATACCGGTCCTGTCCAGACCCTTATCACGCGTGGCATTAGTTTAATTATGCATCAATAACAAGTGATAGTCTGCTTCCTGCCTCTGTACTCGGGCTACTTCCACCTCCACCATGAGTCGTGAGGCGGTATCGTAGCAGCCAGCACGGTGCGCTTCGTTGCTCTTCTCGTCAGCGACCAATTTTTGAGGATTCACTCATGAGAACTCTTTACAGGGGATAGTAGCACGGTTTCTTTATTGAGAAGAACCCACGAACTCGCGGTCAGTATAGGACAAGTACCTATCGCTCAGTACAGGGACTGCGCTTATCATGGCTTCAGCGCATAAATTCCGGAATCTGTTGAGATAATAAGGAATTCATCTATTACGAAATCGTGTAGCATCTCTTCGGCAGTCCACGTCTGAGTTATTTCACCGACTGAATTTATTCTGTGGAGCTTTTCTCGACCTATTTGAACGAATAGTGGCCCACCATCTGATTTCTTTCCCTCTTCAATAACATTCATCGATAATGATTGGAACTTATCCTTATTACCGACTTCGGTCGTCCAAATTTTGGCACCATCACTGAACGCGAATGCAGAGACATAAGATCGCTCTCCTATGTTCCCTTTTCTGCTGACGTATACTCTGTCAGTATTAGCGTGGACTCTGCCCCCCATCTTCTTTGTCCAGCGTTGATCTCCCGTGGTAGCATCGAACGCATAGATTCGAGTTCGATTACCAATAAGGACAGATCCGGCTACGACCTTGAGGCGATATACGCCAGAAAGCGCGTCAACACGCCAAAGTAGTTCACCATCGGCGACTGCAATAACGGCCTCGCGATCAACAGTAGCGTATACGACACCGTCAGAAACAACTTCTACATCACTTTCGTCACCACTATGTTCATAACGCCACTGGACACTCCCATCATCTGGATTACGTGCAACGAGTTCGTCCCCACCAATGTAGACTGTTTCGTGAGTGTCTGAAACAGCAGTATCCAATTCGACAGATGACCCTCGAGCGGTCCATGACTGTTCTCCAGTAGCAGCATCAATTGCCCTGACATCGGTTCTGTCTTCGAGATAAGCGATACCGTCGATAACGTGACTGATCCCACCACTAAGTGGACCCGACGAGGATTCTGAGCCGGACCACCGCTCAGTTCCATCAAACTCGATTGCAAAGGGCCAGCTGGTGACATCATTCCCTTTGTTGACATAAATCGCATCTTTTACTATTGGCGTCCCATACCCCGACATCGACTCATGCGATGAGCCATATGTCCACTGATGATTCCCCGATTGAACGTTGAGTGAAAAAACACCTCCAGAGATATCTAAACCATGCTGGTCAGTGCGTGGTACTTTTTCATCACCGAGCACTCTCCCATGGGATACAACCAGACTATTTCCCGGGATCTTGTGTTTCCACACGTACTCGCTATTTTTGAGTTCGGTTATGGAACCCGTTGTACTTTGATCAGTCGGTTCGCTATTAGACCCACCGAAACAACCAGCAAGGCCCGCTGTGGTTACCGTCGCGAAGAAATGACGCCGTTTCATATATTTTCCACCTGATACGAACTACAAGTGCTTTTGGGAACTGACCGTTCAGTACGCACGTATAGTGAGCGTGCATTTCACGTGGAAACGTACCTGAATAGTGGGGTTTCAACATACCCTCGAGGATCAGTATCGAGTTTGTCCGTTCCGGACACTGTTCAACGGCGACGACCCTGACCCAGTGGAGTGCAAACCGTTGACACCAGAGGTCCGGATTCAGGCAGACGAGAGTGTCCCAAACAGGTCCCCGAGCGCGATGCGATCGATCTTCCCCGTCGCCGTCCGGGGAATGTTGTCGACGAATTCGATTCGTTCCGGCACCTCGTGTTCTCTAAGCTGGGCGGCACACACCTCACGGATTCGAGCTTCGGCGATGTCGCCGTCACGCGTGACGATAGCCGTGATGACCGCCCCCTGCCGATCGTCGAGGGCGTCGATGATCGCTGCCCCCGTGACACCGTCGATCTCGTAGAGGACCTCTTCGATTTCGCGCGGGAAGACGTTTGCACAACCGACGGTGAACATGTCCCCGCGTCGACCGACGACGAAGAGGTGACCGTCCTCGTCGAGATAGCCGATGTCACCAGAGCGGAGCCATCGGGTTCCATCTCTCTCGACGAAGGACTTGGCCTCGCGCTGTCGTCGCTCAAATCCCGGTGTCACCGTGTCGCCCCGCCAGAGCAGTTCGCCGCGCTCGCCGCGATCGACCGGCTGCCCCGTTTCGATGTCTTCGATGCGCAGGTCGATGACCTCACGAGCGGGTGGGCCGACACTACCCGGCTTTCGCACCACCGTATCAGGTCGATTGAACGCCGCCAGCGGTGTCGTCTCGGTCATCCCGTACCCCTCGAGTACCGTCGCGTCGAGCGCTGCCTCCGCGGCCTCGAACTGTTCCGTCGGCATCGGTGCACCACCGACGACGACCCGCTGTAGTGACGAGAGATCGTAGTCGTCGACGTCCTCGTCGGCGAGCAGAGCCCTCATCATGTTCGGCGTCAGGAAGGTGTATGTGACGTCGCGATGTTCGATGGTCTCCGCGACGGAAACGGGATCCCAGTTCGGCAAAAACCAGTTCTCCGCCTCGGCGAGGAGTAGTGGGGTCGTCGTGACGTTGAGGCCAGTGACGTGGAAACACTTGCTCACCGTCAGACCGACATCGTCCCGCGTCAGGCGGTGGTAGGTGCGAATTCCCCGCGCGTTGGCGATGACATTACCGTGCGTGTGCCGGACGCCTTTCGGCCGCCCGGTCGTCCCGCTGCTGTAGACGACCGCTGCCGTCTCGTCGCTCCGCCGCGGATGCACAGTGTACGTATCGGATGCGTCCTCGAGCAGGGTGTGGAAGTTGGCGCCCACACTCCCGTCGACGGTTAGCGCCGTTTCCACGTGAGTTGCGACCGATTCGAACGCCTGGTCAGTCACGATCACCGAGCTGTCACTGGTATCGAGCACGTAGTGGATCTGTTCGTCGGTGAATCGCGTGTTGACGGGAACGGGGACGGCCCCGTGCTTCATCGCGCCGAGGTACGCAGTCAGGAACGTGACCCGATTCTGGAGGCAGATCGCGACGCGGTCGTCGGACTTCACACCGCGCGCCGCGAAGACGTTCGCCGCCGCGTTGGATGCTGCCGACAGTTCAGCGTACGTTACCTGTCGCTCCGGGTCCCCTACCGCCCGCGCATCCGGAGTATTCCTCGCGACATTGTCGACGACATTCCCGAAGTTCATAGGCGGACGAATCACCTACCGGACCATCTGATTTTTTGAAAATATATTCACATATCAGGTTGGGCTCATAACTAGTTGTAAGTCGTTCACTTCGAGAGTTCGACTCACACGCTGAACTGGGATTTCCGTCTGTGTGCCATATTGTGGGACGAACGTGCGAGTGAACTCCGTGATGGAGACCACGGAGCAAGCCCCTTCTCGAGACTGAGCCTACTCGAGGCTATCGAAGACGATGTCTGCCCTGATGTCGTCCGCGGTTTCTTTAACGAGGTCGGGGAGCCCCTCGTCGAGTGCCTCTCGCATCTCGTGGCCAGCGCCGTATGCGGCGACTGCGCCGTGAACGGTCCGTTCGGTCGCGATGGGAGCGGCGACACCAAGCATTCCACTGACGAGTTCTCCCTGGTCGACGGCGTACCCCTGCTCGCGTATGGTCTCCAGTTCGGATCGGAGGTCGTCCTCGTCCGTCACGGTCAGTTCCGTCCGGGAATCCAGACCCGTCCGATCGATCACCGCCGTAATCCGTTCGGACGGCAGGTGTGCGAGGAGCGCCTTGCCCGGCGCATTCGTGTGGAGGTGCGCACGCATCGGATACGTCTGTTGAGCGGGCCGGGCTCCCTCGTCGGGAACCCACTGCGTAGACTGAATGACTACCGTCTCTCCGTTTTCCTCGACGGCAAGTTGACAGTATCTGCCGGACTGCGCTGCGAGCGCCTCGACGGCGCCGCGACCGTGCTGGAATACTGTCCGCGAGTTCCGCGATTTCTGCCCTAAGTGGAGATATCGAGCCCCGAGGCGGTACGTCCCGTCTTCTTCGACGAGATAGCCCAGCGTCGCGAGCGTGCGGAGGTGGTTGTGAACGGTGCTCTTCGGAAGCCCTAACGCGTCCGCGAGCTCGGTCGCTCCCGCCCGGTCACGGTCGCATATCTCATCGACGATCGTATACGACCGTTTTATCGCGTTGATCGAGACCGATGGGTCCTCGTCCATGTCCCCCCGTGGGTGTCGACGTCCCTTGAAAGTGTGCGACATTGTGGGACGGAACCGCCCCAATCACACGCCATCAATAGTATAGATGTTAGAAAGTATCAAACGAATGTCGGTGCCACAAACCGAATATTTGAGATTTTTTAAGACGGGTTGGGAAGCCATTATAAAGTATATAAGCCCATATTATCGGCCTATAGAGAGTATATCTACGATAGTGTGACTCTATAATAATGTAGTTTATATCAGTTGCGTAGGTTTATACGCTATCTTCTGGTTCAGTTGTGATGGAGTCACACAGTGACTGACCGATAGTTGCTGACGTGGCCCGGACACACCATGCAAGAAAACGATAGGAGTCAGATAGGCCGACGGGGAGTCGTGAAGGGCATCGGCGGACTCGCAGCGCTGTCCATGTCGAATGCGACCATCGCAACTGCACAGGCAGCGATGGATTCGCCACTGCAGAGTGACCCGCACACCGCGGACACGTACCGATCGATCGTCGACGCGATCGTGCCACGGACACCACAGCTCGAGGACGAACTCGGGCCGGAGCACGTTCCGGGTGGTATCGACGTCGAGTTAGAGAAGTTCCTCATCTGGGACTTCAACCACTTTCAGGAGATCCGTGCCGAGATGGTGACCGAGAAGGATGACCTCCTGGAGGATACACTCTCGAGCGATTCGGGACCGGAGATGCCGCGGAGCCTGTTCGAGGTGACGGTCGATACGACGGGGCTCGGCTCCGATCTGGATGCGCTCCTGGACCTCGCAGATATCAGCCTTCTGGACCTCGATCTGGACGGCGAAGCGCTCGAGGCTCATCTTACGTTCGGACCGATCGAACGCTTCGAGATCGGGTTTGCCGACCTCGACGATACAACCGAGGGGGTGGCCGAGTTCGATCTAGTCGTCGAGACGGCCAACGAGACCGTCCACCGCGTCCTCCAGAACTACCCCTACGCGGCGCTCTTCACGCTCGTGTTCGACCTCGTGGCCGCGGAGTTCGTCGCGCTCGGAAAGAACGAAGATCCCGTTTCACCGAACGAGCAGTTCCCGGGCGGCGGGACGTTCACCAGGCTCTCTCGAGAGGACCGGCTGCGGTGCCTGTGGACCATCATCGACGGAGGCGTCATCGACACGCTCGACGACCTCCTGTCGCCGCTCGTGCCCGACGCCGGCATCCTGAAGTACGTCGTTATGGCGGTCAACGGCCTCCACGGCTTCGGGTACTACACCGAGTGGTCCGGATACGGTGACACGAAGACGAACACGCCCAACGAACGCGAAATGCAGACGGAGCCGGGATCGGTTCAGAGTCACCAGCAGAGCGGCTATCCGGGGCCGGCCCCGGGGCACGCGGCCGACTGGCGCCACGCCGTTCCGGGCGGATTCAGCGATCCGAAGGCGAAGAATCTGAACCTTCCGGACGATCTGACCGGCGACGACGTCATCGACGGGATCGGAGGTGACACCTGATGAACGATCCGGATGTCGTCGTGATCGGTGCCGGTGCAGACGGTCCCGCCACCGCGTCACGACTCGCTCGCGAGCACGGCCTCGACGTTCTCATCCTCGAGGGAGGGCCGTGGCACGGCAACGACCAGTGGCCCGAGCCACACGCCGATGCCGGCGGGACGGTGAGCACGGATCCCGACGACCTCGATGGAAAGCTCCTGGACGAGCAGTTCACCCACCGGGAAGCCGACGCGAACGACCCCACCCACGGATACCTCCGTGTGGGGCCGGCGGACCACTCGCGAGCGCCGTGGTTCCGGAACCTCCACCAGAACGCGTTTATCTGGCAAGTCGGCGCGGTCGGTGGCACCTCGCTCCACTACTTTGCGAACCACCCTCGAGCTTACCCCCACGCCATCGATGAGCAGGACCACTGGCCCATCTCCTACGAGGAACTCATCCCGTACTACCAGCTCAACGAAGAAGTGACGAGCACCCAGCAAGCGCCGATGACAGCCAAGGAGGAGGTGTTCATCGAGGGTGCGACGAACGCCGGCTACCCACGAATCGACACAAAAAACGTCACGGATACGGGCTGGCGACCCCAGGCGAACGCCGTCTCGGACCCTGGCGAGGAGACGCCGACCAACCAGCCGCTCGACGCCGACTACGAGGGGTCGTTCAGCTACGACGACGGGTTCCGTGGCGATACGCTCGTCGGTGACCACTTCCAGGGTGGGTCGACACCCGTCGACGCACCGGTTCGCGAAAAGTCTCGGAAGTCCGCCAACGTGAGCTGGGTTCCGCGAGCGCTCGACACCAACGACAATTCCGACGCGGGGAACGTCGCGATTCGCCCGAACGCCTTCGTCACGAATATCGAGACGAACGACGGGTTCGGGACGATAGAGGCGACCGGTGTCACGTTCCGCGACTCCTGGTCGGGCTCCTCACAAACCGTTTCGACCGACGTCGTCGTCCTCGCTGCCGGCTGCATCGAGTCGCCGCGGCTCTGGCTCAACTCGGGCCTGCCGGACGACGGCTGGGTCGGAAAGGGGCTCACGACCCACTGGTTCGACTGGGTCGTCGGCGTCTACGACGACGATACCGTCGCTGAGATCAACCCCGAGAACGAACACATGGACCCCTACGTGGGGCACAACTCTGCAGTTCGGTTCGACAAGCCCGGCGTCGGCGGCATGGAAGACATCGGCATGTCTCCCGGCCTCGTCTCCTACGCCGACTACCTCTTCACCGAGGCCGGGTACAGCTTCGACACCCCGGTCGACCCCGGCGAGCCGTGGGACACCCGCGGCTACGTTGTCGGCGAGGATCTCAAGCGAAAGATGTCTGATTACAGGCAGACGAAGGCGCTCCTGATTCTCACTGACGACCTCCCACGCCAGGACAACGGCGTCTCGCTGGACAATACCTTCAGCGACGAGCACGGGCCGGTTCCGAAGGTCAAGTACGAGCCGCACCCGGACGACGACGCGAAGCGCGACGAGCTCGCCCGTATCGCCGCGAACATCCATCGAGAGGCCGGCGCCGAACACGTCCACCGCAGCGAGTGGCCACCCTTGCTGCTCCACATGCAGTCCACGATGCGAATGGGGAAGGTCCTCGACGAGAACGCCGAGGCGAAGAACGTCTCGAGGCTGTTCGTCGCGGACCACTCCGCGCTGGCGAACGGACTCGGTGGCCCGAACCCGACCAACACCGGGCAAGCGCTCGCACTGCGAACTGCCGATCGAATCGGCGACCTCTACTTCTAACCTCTCTTCCCTCGAGTTTCGTTTCGATCACTGGGCACAGCGCGGAACGGGGTCGACCACCGTTCCGTTTGATCGCGAGTGGGCGTTGAACGGATGAGAGAAGGGGACAAAGACGCGCCTCGTAGGCTAACCGGGCCGGTTTCCGATAGGGGACGAAAACGGTAGTGGAGTGGGGTGGAGTAGATATTCGGACCACCTTTGGACGACCTCGAAGGCTGACGGTCAGAGCGATTACGAGCGACCGCGTGTGAGAGTGGTCCGTTCTCCATAGTTGATAGCAGGTACAGCTATGCCTCTTCGTCCTGTGAGGGTTCCATGATGCGTAGACGGCTCCTCAGCATACTCGCCGTTGTCGTCCTCGTCACTCTCGCAGGGTGTGGTGGAGTGATCAGTGACGAAGCGACGTCGCCGGATGAAACGACAGGGCCAACACCTGAATCGCCGGGTGAGACACGAGACGAACGAACAGCGAGTCCGAACGGCACCCTGTCGGTCACTTTCATCAACGTAGGCCAAGGCTCGAGTACGTTAATCGTCGGCCCGACGAACGAGACGATGCTCATCGATTCGGGGGACTGGTCCGACGACGGCGAAGACGTGCTCGCCTATCTCAGAACGCACGATATCGATCGAATCGACTCCCTCGTGACGACGCACGCCGACGCGGATCACATCGGCGGCCACGAGGCCGTCATCGACTACTTCGAGACGGAAGGCAACGGAATCGGTACCGTGTACGATCCCGGGATCACGTCGACGTCCCAGACCTATACGGGATATCTGGATGCGATCGACGAACACAACGTGACGTTGTACGAGACGCGAGCGGGTGACCCAATTCCGTTCGACGGGGTCGAAACGCAAGTGCTCGTGCCGCCTGAGGGGTATCTCGCGAACGGAGATCGAAACGAGAACAGTATCGTCCTCCGGCTCGGCTTCGGCCGCTCGAGCTTCCTGCTTCCTGGGGACGGGGAGACGACCAGTGAGCAGTTCCTCGTGGACGAATACGGGGCCGGCCTCAATGCGACGGCATTGAGTGCTGGCCATCACGGGAGTCAATCGAGTTCAGGGAGCGAATTTCTCGACGTGACCGACCCGCGCATTGCCGTCGTCTCGAGCGGGTACGACTCCCAGTACGACCATCCCCACGAGTCGGTCCTCGATCGGTTTTCCCAGCAGTCGATTCGTACCTACTGGACGGCGACGCATGGAACCGTCCGGTTGACGAGCAACGGGTCCGCGATCACGGTCGCGACCCAGCGCGATGCGCCAACTGCGCCGCTGGCACTTCGAGACGGGGAGCCGATCGAACCCGGTGTCGACGATGCCCTCCAGAGTCGAACGGTGATCTCGATCACGGAGTCGACGACGTCACCAGTCGTGCCTGATGGCGGAACGGAGACCGACCCAACAGAGCCGATAGATCCAACAGAGCCGACAGAACCGACAGACCAAGCGGGAGCGTTGTCGATCGTCACGATCCACGAGGACGCCGCCGGGGACGAGAGCGACAACCTGAACGACGAGTATATCGTCTTCGAAAACACCGGCGACCAACCGCTCGAGCTCGACGGCTGGTCGGTCGCCGATGAAGCAGGTCACACCTACACGTTCCCGAGCGGGTTCTCGCTCGATTCGGGCGCACAGGTCACCCTCCACACCGGCAACGGAACGGATTCATCGAGTGATCTGCATTGGGATTCGGGCCGTGCAGTCTGGAACAACGGCGGCGATACCGTTACCGTACGAAACGACAGCGGGACTGTCGTACTCGAGGAGGAATACTGATGACACCCGACGGAGTCTATACGGCGGTCGTGGACCGGTTTGAGGACGACCTCGCGGTAGTATTGCTCGAGGACGATGGCGACACGGTCGACCAAGCAGTCCTCGACACGGAGCGGCTCCCTGAAGACGCTCGTCACGTCGATGCAGTAGTGAGCGTCGAACTCGAGGACGAAGAAGTGATCGACATCACGTACGAAGAACGTGAGACGGTAGACCGCTCTGAGCAAGCCCAACGGCGATTTGACGAGCTATCCCAGCGTCCCCCGTCACCAGAGGACGAGTCAGATACGTCCTAAACGCGTAAGTTGTCGGTTGAGTGACTCTGTTGAAATCCTATTATTAGAATTTCAACAAAGCCAAAGGTTCCTATCTTTCTGCGAGAGGGAATCTCGCAGTTCCGCGGTGGATCGAGACGCTTGTCCCTAACAGGTCGCGTCCGTGACGTTCTGACGAGTCTTGCAACGGATCTGGGCGTACAAATCTAGACCAACAACAGGATACTTATCACAGTGAATGTGGATCAGATACTAAACCGATGGTTTCAGTAGCTGAGGTATTTGTTCGTGTCGCTGGTGAAAATCCCGTAATTCAGGGGTTTGTCGGCGGCATTGTTATCGCGGGACTCAACTTGTTCGGCGCGTTGTTAGTGTTCGTCTGGCGAGACCCGTCGGAACGGACGCTGGATGGTGCCCTCGGGTTTGCAGCTGGTGTGATGTTGGCCGCAGCCTTCACGAGTCTCATCATCCCCGGAATAGAGCAATACTCTGGCGGAAATCCGATTCCGACGCTGGTGGGCATCGTATTCGGCGTCATCTTTCTGGATCAAGCCGATAGGCTCGTCCCACACGCACACTATCTGTTGACCGGGCGCAGACGAACGGACGAAGCCAACCCAAGCACGTCACTCCCAGTCGCTAACGAGCGACTGGTTCCCGTCGTGCTGTTCATCTTAGCGATCACGCTTCACAATATGCCCGAGGGGCTGGCAGTAGGCGTCGGGTTCGGCTCTGGGGACATCGAGAACGCAATTACGCTGATGCTGGCAATCGGCATCCAAAATATCCCTGAAGGGCTTGCCGTCTCAGTGGCTGCGATCAACGCTGGGCTAGATCGTCGCTCCTATGCTGTCTTCGCTGGGTTGCGGTCGGGGATTGTTGAGATCCCGCTCGCGGTGCTGGGTGCACTGGCGGTTAATGTTGTCGAGCCACTACTGCCATATGCGATGGGGTTTGCCGCGGGCGCAATGCTCTTTGTAATCTCCGACGAAATTATCCCTGAGACTCATACGCGTGGCTACGAGCGGACCGCCACGCTCGGGGTGATGGCTGGCGTAATAGTGATGCTGTACCTTGACGTCAGTTTGGGCTGAATGCAGTCGATTGGCTCTGTTGAAATCCTCCTCGTGATGGTTATTCTACTTTCAAGTCTTCCGTCATGGGCACCAATTCTACTGGGGCTAGTCGCAGCATTTCCATATTATTCTTAGAAGAACATGATCATAATAAAGTTACAGCGTCGTAATTCGCAAAGACACTAATCGGCACCGTTTCGTATCTATCTAATAGGGTTTCAACTGAGACGATTTACACACCGATCGCATAGTCCGCGGTTCTCACTCGAGGTGCTCGCTCACGGCTCGCTTTGCTCGCCGTTCGCATTCCCGTGGTTCTCGCTCACTGCGTTCGCTCCGAACCGCGTTCGCTCCGAACCGCGCTGCCGTCGTACGATCGGGTGTGCAGTGACGTTCAGTGGCTACTATACTCGTTACTCCAATTCAGCGAACAACTCGCCGACGTACTGATCTTCCCACTCTCGGCGAGCCTCGAGTTCACGCCGACCGCGAGCCGTGATCGTGTAGTAATTCGTCCGCTGGTCGAGTTCGCCTTTCTCGACGAGTCCCTTGTCGACGACCTCGTCGAGATTCGGATAGAGGCGGCCGTGATGGATCTCTTTCTCGTAGTACTTCTCGAGTTCGTCTTTGATCGCGAGGCCGTGTGGGTCGTCTTGTCCGGCGATCGTGTACAACAGGTCGCGCTGGAAGCCAGTGAGATCGTGCATATCGAAAATTCCGTGTGTTAGTAGTTAAGGATTCCGAGAACGAACGGACGTATTTAACGTGAGGGACACGCGCCCAGTCATGCGTATTCCTGTCCAACAGGACTTTTCTCGGGATGATCTGTTGAAATACGGTTCTACAGTCATACACGTCAGTATTGATTCCTCATATCCGAATGCGGCGCTGTCGAGTACGCATCTGCAAACGAAGCGGGGCACTACGTGAGAGTGCGTTTTTATCGTCGAATAAGAGCAGTATCGATCGCTGTTGTAAGTTCAGAAAAGGGGCAAAAGAACTGGTTCGAAGGTCCAGTCGAATTGGCCAGAAATTCGACGTATGGTCGCATGCTGAGCAAGAAACACGCTTCACGTGGCCCTACGTGGACAGATTTCTTGAGTTGATCGATACAGGCACCTGTGACGTCCATTTCCCGCTGTTTTTTGTGTTCGAGCGGGACATCTCTTGCACGTCAGCATCAGGTTCGGCGGCTGTACAGCGTAGTATTGCCATCTCAATCCCGCTTCTTTGAGTAACGGCCGCCAACTCGGGAGTGAGTATTCGACATCATCTGTTTCGACAAGATACTGCTGGACGAGCGTCGGGATCTACGCCGTCGCGCCGATACCAACTTCCACGGGTGGTTCGTGGACAGTTTCTTCGAATTCCTTGTACTCTTTTTCTGAGTGTTTTCGTTTTCTCCCAGATTTATGAGTGTTAGTAGCAGGCCGCTCGAGCGGTTCGCCGGTGTTGAGTCGATCGAGCCAGTGTAGATTGTCCGTCGCTGGACATTGTCCCATCGGTAGTTCAGCAAGCCGTTTTTGTACGCTATTGTTGCTCATAGCCGTTGTGTTGCCAGATTTTCATTGTTCAGATTAGCTGGTTCCAGCAGTATGCGTAGCTCTGCAACCATGTTTCAGCGGTTGCTGGATCGATGTTTCTGAAACAGTTTCAAAACTTAGAGGTACGTTGTTTTATCTCTTGGAAGAGACGTTCGACAGCGTTCCGATTTCCGTGTTTTTCGTATCGAAATCGGAGTCCGAGATGGTGGAGTGCAGCTTTGAGCCACGGTGCTGAATCGACGAGAAACACGGCGTCTTCGATGTCGTGTTTCTCTGTGAGTTCGCGGAGAAACATCTCAGCAAGTGCAATTGTGCGCGTTGAATAGAGCTTGATGTGGAGAAATTCGTTGGTTTTGGGATCGATAGCCGCGTACAGCCAGTAGCGCTGATCATCGAGTTGGATCACGGTTTCGTCGAGCGCAACGTGGTCCGGTTGTTTTCCAGCTGTCGGCTGTAGATCAGCTTTCTGCACCCAATTATGGATCGCCGATCGTGCTCGTTTGACACCAAATCTCTCTAAGACAGAAACAGTATCCGAAAGTGATAGTCCAGAGGGATGGAGCTGGATACTCAATCACATCAGCTCTCGCGGTGTCGCCTCACGCTCCACAAAATCTAATTGAATGCCACTCCTAGCACCGGTGAAGCGGTTGAATTCGGGCATGGACACTTAGAATTCAGATCGCCTCGCTTTTCAAGCCTTATCTGAACAGCGCCCTCCCGGGAGCCGGTAATCTGAAACCACAGCAAGCAAATGGGCGAGATCCAAACTATATGTGAGAACCACAAGTAATGGTAGTGCCATCCGGAGAGACGGTCGTCGAGGTCGTGACGATTATCTTCGTACTCTCGACGATGTTTTCGATGGGAGTAAAGCTGTCCCTCAGCCAGCTCGTCAACGCGCTCCGGAAGTGGCGGCTGCTGACGAAATCCTTGGTAGTGAACCTCGTCGTGGTGCCGCTAATCGCCTATCTCCTCGTTCGGACGGTCTCGGTAGAGACTGGGTTCGCAGCCGGGATCGTGCTGCTTGCGGTCTCACCTGGCGCACCGTTCGGCCCGAAACTTGCAGAGGTCTCCGACAGCGATGTAGCGTTCGCGAGCGGCCTTATGGCGATCCTCTGTATGCTCTCGGTCGTGACGATTCCCGTCTCCCTGTTGCTGTTGCTCCCTGGCGATGTCGCCGTCGATCCCCTCGCCATCGGACGGATGGTTCTGGGCATTCAGCTGGTTCCGCTACTGCTCGGGCTCGGACTGTCGTTCGCCCTCACAAGGTTCGTAGACCGCCTACACACCCTTATTCAGCGGCTCTCTGACTACACGTTCGTCGGGCTGATTGTGTTGCTGGTGGTTGTCTATAGCGACAGTATGGTGTCTCTCGTCGGGACGGGAACACTCGGGCTCTCGACCGTCGCCGTGGGCGCGTCATTGGTGCTGGGGTACGCCCTCGGTGGGCCAGCACGAGAGACCCGAGAGGTGCTGGCGACGACGACTGCCGCCCGAAACGCGGCGATCGCGCTGTTCATCGCGACGACCGGGTTTTCGGACCCAAACGTCCTTACCACCGTCCTCGCGTTCTCGTTCATCGGCATCGTCGGGTCCGGACTGATCGCAAGTGTGTGGCGACGACAGCCGGTCGGGTCAGCCACGTCCCGCGGCTAACGGCCACCCCAGCGCTCCGATCGAGGCTCCTCCCGACGCTGGTTCAGCCTTGGAGAACTTCGATTAGTGCTTCTCCCGTCCGATTGATCCAGTCGGGTCGATCTCGGATGACCTCCGAATCGGCCGATTTTCACTCGGCCAGGTAGAACGCTGACCCGCTGGTGTCGAGCCCGCAGTATCGGTCGACGACATACGCGACAGCTTCGGCCCCGACCTCGCGTTTCGACCGCTCGGTGTCGTCATCGACATCGAAGTGGAGCAAGGCGTGCGCATACTCGTAACTGATCGATGTCGCTGGGCGTGTCGCTCTCGAGATGATGTGCCTACTCAACGATCACTGGAACGCGGGATCGGTGCCTCCGCCAAGTGATCAGCGGCATATTTTTACGGACTACCGGCATCGGTTGCGACGTGGGACGCTACCATCCAGGGAAACACGACTCATTCATCAAGTGTGATACGCCTCGATGTGGGGCAAACAATGCCCCAGAAGGGTCCGCAGAATACGAAACTGACTGTTGGCGGTGCGGGGAGCCCCTCGGCGGGAAACCCGAGCCCGGGGAAGAGGTCACCGTCGATATCGTCGATGAGAAATCCGACGGAACGCTCGTCTGCAAAACCGAGAGCGGATTCGTCCTCTTTCTCGAGGAAGACATTGCAGCGATCGAGGCCACGGTTCGAGTTACTACCGTCGACGAGACGTACGGAGAAGCGGAACTCATCGAAACAGGATCGTAGCGCATCCGGGATTCATCTGGTCGGCAAGTCGTGAAGTGCTCACTACGTTCGCAGACGCCCGTCGTGGTACCGCCTCCGTCTGTACTTGTACAACGGGTTCTGTCCCGATAGTAGCTGAAAGTCACTGTACACCCGATCATACGATGGGAACGCGGTTCTCGCTCACTGCGTTCGCTCCGAACCGCGGACTGTGCGGTCGGTGTGACTCGTTTCAGTTGTTACTGTCGCACTTCTAAAGCGGGTGACAGTACAAACAAAACGGTTTAGCGACGGACGAAGACGCGTTACTCGAGCAGGCCGAGCTCCTCGAGGCGGGTAACGATCACATCGACGGCCTGACTGGCGTCTTCCACCTTCTTCCCGCCGGTGATAACCAGTTTCCCGGAACCGAAGAGGAGGGCAACGACTTTCGGCTCATCGAGGCGATACACGAGTCCGGGGAACTGCTCCGGTTCGTATTCGATATTCTCGAGGCCGAGCCCGATGGCGATCGCGTTCAGATTGAGGTTGCGGCCGAGATCAGCGCTGCTGACGATGTTCTGGACGATGATCTCGGGGTCCTCTTCGACCTGGATCTGGAGTTCGCGAAGTTCGTCGAAGACGATGTTGAGACTCTCGTGGACGGCGTCAGTGCTTTTCGCGCCTGTACAGACGATCTTCCCTGAACGGAAGATCAGTGCGGCGGACTTGGGATTCTGGGTGCGGTAGACGAGACCGGGGAACTGTTCGGGGTCGTAGTCGGCCCCCTCGAGGTCCATTGCGACGCTCTGGAGATCGAGTTCCTGCCCGATGCCGGTCGACGCGACTACGTTTTCGATGTTGATGGATTCCTTCGGGTCAGCCATAAGACGTTCAAAAATATGTATTTAAAGCTTATAAACCTGCGTATAGCTCTGGTCGGATTGGCATCCGCCTCGGAGTGAACGCGGAGGAATCCCACGGCATCGCATCGTTGGATTGGGAGAGTACGGTTTACAGTCTCCCACTTGTTCCTGCGGTTGGAATCCGTGGGACACGTCGTGAAGGTGGACTTCAGGCAGGTCATTACGATGGATGTACTGTCGCGGAGTTCAATCCCAAACAGTACGGAGTCGAGTCTCGTGTGTGCTATTTCACGAATTCGGAAGGTAAAGACACGGAGACAGTTCGAGACGTCCGTGACGAAGTCCAAATACGCGTCGAAGCATCGTTCAACGAAATCGAAGAGATAGTAGCTGACCAGACGAGTTCCAGGTCACTTCGCCAGCGAATGTCTGACGCGATTTCTGAGGCTTTTCGTTCAAAAGTTAAACCCAAGTAATCAATAGATTGCTCCTGCAGCCGGGGGGATAGTCGCTGCTGACGGGTAGCCGAAGGATACCAATATCTGGCCTTGCTGAAATCCACAATCAGTGATAGGTGTCAGCGATCATGGAGACCACAAAGCGCGTATGCATCTCCGAGATTACGAACGACCACACAGCATTATCCCGCTTGCTTCCCTAAGAAAAGGGGATGGCAGACACGGAAAACGGACGAGAGAAGCAAGCAGACGACGAGAACCGACGCGAGGACGGAGTTCCGGACTCGCTGCCCGAATGCCACCGTCGCGACTGCACCGAGAGGGCGATATTTGTTGTCCTCGAACGATATCAGGAAGAAACCGGGCATGGTGCCGTTGAGGCAGAGGCCGTTCTCTGTCAAGAGCATGCCGCCGAAGAGAGTCCCGCGAATCTTGATGGCAGTTACGCGGATTACGTGTTTCGTGTCGAACCTCTCCAAGAGACGCTGGAGATGGACACAGCATGATCAAACGGATGTAGTTCGATTCTGGCCACGGTGACGCCGTCAATTACTAAGCAGTTTCAGACAGTAGATTTACGCGCTTCACGCCGTCGGGTTCGATACGATGACACTGGTCGACAGGGCTTGAAACCGACTCTTGAGTGGCGATGAAAATCACCAATCAACGGGAATTTGACCCACGACTACTATAGCCTCTCCTCCGAAACTGTGCTACCACACTGCCCCAGAACTATATAATATAATTTATAAATTGGTATCGACATCGTTCCGTGAGTTCAGGATATATCAATCATCTAGTCGCGCCTGCTTCGTAGATTCGCCCATTCGAACTCACAGAGCGAACTCTATTGTCGGCCGGTCAACTGCCTCGGAACTTCAGATTGAGGCGATGCACCTCCTATTCTTTCCACAACGTACACCCTTTCTACTATCCAAAATACCTAGGCTATTGCACCTATTCATCCTATTGTATTCGTTTCATCAAGGCTGTCAACACACCCTATTGAACCTAAGGGACCTATTCTTCACAGAAAGAGGTTGAGAGCCCCATTTTGCAAACCATTATCGCTCGAGATTCAGCAATCACTACGAGGACGGAGAAACCGTTCACAGATCAGCGCCGAATCGATGAGGAATACGGCCCACCGAACTCACTGACTCCCCGACTGTCGTCGTTCCTCGAGAACGAGTTCGGCGATCCGTTCTGGCTGCTCGTTTGCGAGGCGGAGGACCGCATCGTGAATTTCGCGTGTCTCTTCGTCGAGCAGTCCGGCCTCGGCAAGTGTCGGAACGATCGTCATCCGAATCTCGTTTTCGAATTGGTTCACCGTCTCGGTGCGTGCGTAGAACGGCTTCTGTTTCACTTCACTGTACTCGAACGCCGGTCCCGTTTCTGCAGGCGATAGCGGTTCATCCGAGGTCGCGTCGGAGCTCTCTCCCTCCACGGACGTTTCTGAAGCAGACTCCTCGTGTATACTCGAGGCGGAGGACTCCGCTACCGACGGTTGTTTGTCAGTTCGGTTCGAGTCAGTTCGTGACTCGGAGTCGTTCGAATCTTCCGACTCGGACGTGTCCGTCTCGTCGTCTTTGAGATCGTCGAACGGGTTACTCATCGTTCAACCCCTCCGACGGCAACTATTTCGGCAAGTTCCTCGTAAAAGTCGATCTGATCGTTATCGGGGTCGTAATCCTGCAACGGTTGATTCTGCTGCAGTGATCGCGACAGCGCCGATCGGTGACGGATACCGGGTTTTGGCGGAGCCATCTCGCCGGCGTCGATCGCATCGAACTCGTCGGCCGTAATCCGAGCGAAGTTCGGGATCGCCTCCTGTAACGATTGTCCTGGATTTACCTCGTAGGTCGCAGTATTCAGGTTCTCGAGTAGTTCCCGATCTTCGGTCTGTTGGTCGATCCGATCGGACAGTTTGTTCGGAACGACAGCGAGGACGTCGACGTCGATGTACTCCCGGGCCGGTTCGATCAACCGTTCCATCGTTCGCTTGTAGCCACCGATCGCACTCGAGCCCGGTTCGATCGGGATCACGACGTTCCCCGTCGCAACGAGGGCGTTGTTATTGAGCATCCCCGGGTACGCCGGGCAGTCGAAAACGATGAAGTCGTACTCGTCACCGAGTAACGGATCGACGATCTTCGATTTGATCCGAGCCGAGCCCTGCATCGCGCCCGCAAGGTCCTTTTCGACATCCTCGAGTGTGTTCGAAGACGGAAGGAGGTCGAAGCCGTAATCGGTCGATCGAATCAAGTCATGCGGTGTCGCGTTGCCCTCGAGAATGACGTCACCGAGATTGATCTCACCATTGTATGCCGCTTCGAAACCGAGGCCGTTCGTTGCGTGACCGTTCGGATCGAGATCAGCGTAGAGGGTTCGTCCACGCTCTACAAGCTGGCGCGCGAGATTCATCGAAGTTGTTGATTTGCCGACGCCACCTTTCAAGATAACCACGCTTACGGCACGTGACTCGGTCGTTGTATCGGACATTGTTGGATGTACCTGCCATAGGCGAGCCAGAATAGGCCCCTATTGTTCTGATATCTCCTATTTCAGCTGGTGAAGAATGGATTCCACCCCATCATATTAATTCTACCTACTCGAGGTACAATAGGAGAGGTAACTACAATAGGTAGAATAGGACCAATAGGAAAGGTAGTTCAGGCACCTATTGTAGGAGCCAACACCGATTGTCGAGGCCAACTCAAGAGACAGTAGATAGAGTAGGCACGCCAGATAGGATAGTACCACCACTTACAAAAGACACGATAGACCCAATAGGTTCAATAGGTGGAATAGCCATAATAGATAGGATAGGCAAGATAGGTGTGATAGAACAAGTAGGTGAGGGAGGATAGGTACCTATTGTTGACTCGCCACCGATTATAGCTATTCCAGCTATCGAACGAACCGCAGTAGAGTCTCCTCAGATAGCCGATCGTATCCAACAAACATAGTTGACCCATTATATTGCGCATATCTACTGTACACATTGCGACTATTGAACCACCACCACCTATCGAGCAGATTGAGCCTATTGTAGCTACCCACCTATTGTATCTCCAATAGCCAGCCAGTCGTGACGGATCACCGGTGGCATCGTCCCGGCCGAAGTCGGCACCGCTAGACCTTCCGAACGACGATTCGAACAGCTCCGTCCATCAGAACTCGGTAGACGCACATCCACGCCAGCTGAGCCTCGATATCACGCTACTCGAGGGAAACCGTCGGAACACTCCCACCAGCGAATCGGGATTCGTCGAACGCCGCGAAAGCGTCACTGATGGTCTGGATACGTCCCACAGGTCAGGGGAAACAGTACTGGATATCGTTGTTCTCCGAGGAGCAACTGGAGTACGCTTTCAGGACAGATCCATTCGCTCAGGCGTCGTGATTTGTCGCTTACTCTCCTCATCCCTTTGATGACAAATCTCGGAATCAGTCGCTAGCTGACCATGAAAGTCTGAGAGTGGTAAGAAAGCAACAGTTCTCATTCAATCGTAAAAGCAGTTCCCCAGTCCTGTCTGCCTCGTGGCAGGAGACCTTCATCGACGAAGCGCTCGATAAGTTGGGCACGAATTTGACCGTAATCCAGTATATCACGAGGTTCGATGTACCCGTTCTCTTCGAGAGAATACTCCAGTTCGTTCGCACTCTCCCTGCGGAAGCGATTCATTTCGCCATTGTATAGGGCCTCAACAATCTGCCTGCCATCCCCACTGCCTGACGCAGCAAGTTCATTCAGACCACTAATGAAAAGTACTATTTACAGCACCGGAAGCCTCGAGAACCTCCCCGATCCACAGGCTTGTCACGATCCACTCTCCAGGAATCGACGAACTCATTCAGCGCTGCAGCGTTCTCCCTAGTACCGGTAATTGGGTGGAATCGACTGCGAGGAGGTCTTCGTTGCCCTCACCAGAGCAGGGTGTTCGACTATCCCCAGTGTCCAATCCGACCGGGGAACTTCGGAGTAACCGATTCGATAAATTCCGGAACGCTATATATTCCGAGCCTCCCTGAAGTTGAGACTACAGTGGGCTTAGCGGGGTTGTGATGCGTGGTTTCAGCCGAATCGATGAGCGGAACCTGCTTCAGATCCCTCTCCAATCGGGTATTCTTGTTGAACTGGAAACTAATTCGGAGCATTTCCGAGACCTCGGATAGTGTAGCCACTCAGACGTCGTGCTAACCCAGACTGAGAGCTTTCTACCCGATTCCAGTCTCCTTCTTCAGCAGCGTCAGCGTATTGTCGGCTGTCACGATCGGCGAGTGCTCGTACTCCCCGGTCAATTCAACCTGGACGAGCAGATCGACTGCCCGCCAAATCGAGTACAACAGACACGCGAACGCGAAGTAGAAGAACCTGAGCCCGAAATCCTTCGACGTCGTCGCCGCCATGAATCGCTTTATCGACTTGTAGCCACTCTCGATTTCCCACCGGTAGCCATACTCCGTGAGGTGCCCAGTCCCTCTATTCGTCATGAACACCGAATACTGTCGATGGTCGTCGTGCTCTGAGTTCTTTTTCCGGCGATAGATCAGCGTCGTCTCGTGCCACTCGTTCTTTCCGAGATGCAATTTCCGGTCAGTTTCGTAACGGTCCTTTCCCCGTTTGAGGAGGCGCTTGGCCTGCGCTTTTTCGCTGGTCTGCATTCGTTTGGGGACGACATACGACAAGCCACGCTGGCTGAGCATCTCCAGGACGTGTTGGCTGTCAAACTCACGGTCCATCAGCACGTTATCAACGTGAACCATTTCCTCGGCTGAATTCAAGAGGTCCTCAACGATTTCCAAGCGAGGCTCACCCTTCCGAACCGGCCGTGCGTCCAGCACAATCGGCACTGCATTCCCTACTAACTGGACGGTGGCCCACTGATAGGCGTACTCATCGGTCTTCTCCTTCGTCCCGATGATCTCGTCTTCGTGGCCCGTTCGATCACCGGTGAAGGGGTCGGCTTCGGTAATGTCGATTGCAACAATCCCAGCTCGGAAGAACTGCTCTGTCTCCGCAACTTCGTTCAGAAGCCTTCCGATGGCCTGTCGATACATCTCGCGGATCTTCACGATGGAGAGGTCACGAACTTGCTCGCGATGGGCGTGACCCAATGGTGTCCGCTCTCGAGTCGACTCGTAGGTGAAGCTACGAGCGCCCTCGTTGGCCGCGAGGCGCTCACGAAGTCCGAGATACGTCTGCAGGTCCCAGTAGGCGTTCTCGTGGATCTCACAGCCGTCTCCACGATCCAGCGAAAATGCCGGGAAAACGATACGGCTGACGTGGTCGGTGATCTTCTCTGCCTGCTCCAACGTAGTTTGATCGTCCGGGTCTGACTCATCAGACTCGTTCCCGTGGTCTCGGGGCGTTCGTGTCGGTTCACGCGGAACCGCGACACCCGCATCCTGAGCTTTGATGAGGATCGTTCGAGCCGCCGTCTCGACTGTCTCGCGAAGGTCAGCTGCGAACCGCTTGTGCCAGCTGCGCCAGAGCGTCGATTGGTCTGGAACTGTCTCCAGACCCAGTTGCGCACGGAGTTCTGGGCGTTGGGTGAGGTACGTGACGAGTGCCGTCTCGTGGGTCCAGCCGTGAATTTCCTTGAGCAGGAATGCGCGGAGGAGCTGCGCCATCTCGTATCGTGTTGCTCTCGAATACCGGTCGTGAGGGTGAAACTCGACATACGTCAATGGGTAGTGAGCAACAAACTCGGCGACGGAGTCGTGGGCCTCGTGGTCAAACCAGGTGGCTGCAACGGTTCGGATGTCTTCTTCGAGGCCAGCGAGTGAATTCCGATCGTACAACGGCGTCGAGTCGTAGACAGGCCACTCGCTATAGGAGGTTGTCGCAATAGTCCGGAAGACGGCTCGTCGTGAAGCCTGTGTCGGTGGCACCAGTGGTAGTGAAAATGTGTCTACCTCAAGAACATCCAGGATCTGCTGGCGCTGTCACCCCTGTAAGGGCGTTTCCCAATAGATCGCCCGTTGGGGAGCGTTCGGACAGGTTCTCCGTCTCCGCTCTGTTGGTAACCTACATCTCCCGCTCTGGACTCTTTTCAAACACCACTGAGAGGAGTTTCTGAGTCGCCTTGCGATGGTGAGCGTGGAACGTAGCGGACGAGACGCCTAGGGCTTCAGCGATCTCCTCTGCAGTGTTCTCTCGGGGCCATTCGAAATAGCCCCGAAAGTACGCCTCCTCCAATGCCCGACGTTGCTTGGTCGTGAGATGTTCGCCCACCCATCCTCTGAGTTCAATGACGGGGTGACGCGTATCCTCAACCAACTGTTTACTCACGAGTTCGATTTCTGGATTGACCGATTCTAACCTGTCAAGGATCTCAATTGGATCTCTCTCTGCACCGATCCGAACTGATATGTATGCGGTTCCGTCTGACGCTGAAGCTCTCTCGATAGGAATCCCGGATTCAATGAGCGGTTGCAACGGTGACCCTTGCAAGACAATCTCAAATGTCCCACCCGACTCCCTCTCGTCGATCACCTCGAAGCTTCGAACCGCAGCTCGCCGTTCCGCAAAAGCAGTTATCTCATCCGGGGGTGCATCCTCAACGGAAAAGAAACATCGTAGGTTGTCGTTAGGAGCAGGGGAAATACCATCGAGATGGCACTCGCAATCGAACGTATCAGAGATGTCTGCAGCGATCGCACCCTTCTGTATCCGGAATCTGAGTTCGATCATTTTCGCCCCTTGCAGTAATTGGATGTTCTCGACGGCATTCACCGCAAATTCAACGATACTCCCTAACGCTTCGAAAGCCATCCGTTCCCGACCGATGAACGCATTCTTTCGATGGGTTGCGGTCATTAATACTCCAAAAGACATATCATCGATTGTGAGCGGAACGAGAATCAGGGATTCATATCCATGGCGGATGAGCCGATCTCGAAATTGATCGGGCAGTCGCGGATCCGTCGCCGGACTACTGATCACTTGGATGCGTTCAGTATCGAACGCCTCGCTCAGAAGTGACGCTCCGCCCCTGTCCATGTCACGAGGCGTGATGGACTCTCGGAGATCGGGGTCCACTCCTGCGGTATAGATGTCTCCCAGTTGTTCTTCGCGAGACCCTTTGTATCCCATCCAGGCAGCATCATAGAAGTTTGATTGAATGAGCTCATCACACACGACCTGATTAATCTCAGCTCTCGTCGTGCTTGATGGGAGTGATTGCATGATCTCGTGGAGTAATGACTGGATTTGACTAACCGTCTTGAGCTCGTTTCGTTGGCGTTTGATCTGTTTTTGCTGCTCAATCCGGGGGGTGATGTCCCGGAGCACTCCAAGCAACAGCGCGTTTTCCTCCTCCCGGGACACTCGTTTGACCCGATACTCGGCAGTGATCGGGTCGGATTGTGGCGTGAGTTGAATTTCGAAGTGCTCCGAATCGGCGTCACCATTCAGCACTGTTCTACAGGCGGCAATTGCTCGGTCGTAATTGTCCTCATCGACGAGCCCAATCTCGCGGAAAACCGACGCGTGGCTCCCAACCAACTCCTCTTGTTCAGCACCGGCTAATGATTCAATCCGTCTATTCACTAACGCCAGTTCCAAATCGTTTGTCAGGGCAAATATCCCATCGGGTGACTGCTCTACTGCGGTTTTATACAGGGACTTGTGCTCGGTCCTATCCCGGGAATCCGAATCGGCCATAGATAATCGCTCTCAACGGAAGGTTATGTATTTAGTGACAGATTAAATAACTACCAAATGGATAGCGTAAGGTTATATCAATTAGGGGAATGAAAGGGTACCTGTGACTCCTCCTTCGGATCCCGAACTACTATCAGACGCTATCAACACACTGGATGACCTGTTCTACGTATTTACTCCCGACGGTGAGTACGTAGAGTGGAACGATCGGTTCACGAGCGTCACAGGATACGCCAACGACGAGATCGCGAACCTTGATCCCGCCGGTCTCGTTCCCGACAAAGAGCGTGAGGACGTGCGCACGGCTATCGAGACGATCACCGACGATCGGACGGCCGTCACACTGGACACAGTCCTCGAAACCAAGACTGGGGACCGAATCCCATACGAGTTCCAGTGGACTCCCGTTGAAACCGAGGATGGAAGTCTCAAAGCGATTGCCAGTATCGGTCGGGACATCACCGAGCGCTACCGAAACCCGGAACGTCAGCCGGCTAGGGCCGATGAGTCTCAGAACCTGTCAGCCCCCATCGTCGAGATCTGGGACGGAATCCTGCTCTCACCGATCATCGGCAGGTTGGACTCCACACAAGCCGAACAGTTTACTGAAGAGCTCTTACAACTGATTGACGAGACAGGAGCTTCAGTCGCCATTATTGATATTACCGGCACGGAAGCGATCGATACCCAGACGGCCCAACATCTCATCGATACGATCCACGCGGTCAAACTGATGGGTGGTCAAACCATCATCACGGGCCTCAATCCGGATATCTCCCAGACTCTCGTCCAGCTCGGAATCGGATTCGATGTCGAAACCCGCTCGTCGCTCCAGGACGGACTCAAGACAGCGCTCGAAATTAAGGAGGTGTCGTTCGACTGATGTCGACGACCAGTGGCAATGTCGTTCGCATTCACGACATCCTGTTGGGAACGTTCCCCGACAATCCGACCGATCAAGCTGTCGACGAGTTGCAAGAGGACATTCTGGAAGAGATGGAAACAGCACAGCCAGACGGGGTTATCCTTGACCTGTCTGGCGTCGGGTTGATGGATTCGTTTTTTGCCCGGCATATCTCGGAGACTGCCCAGATGATTGATCTTATGGGCGGACGGACGGTTGTCGCAGGTATACGCCCGGAAGTCGCAATCACGGCTGTCGAACTCGGCTACGATTTGGACGGCATCGAGACGGCACGGTCGACCGATACCGCATTCGAGTTATTGGGGGTGAACTTGGACTCGCAATGACGGGTATCTCTGGCCGAGTTGAGATTGACTCGGAAGCTGACATCCTCCAGGCTCGTCAGCAGGCTCGAGACGTCGCCGAGGATCTCGGCCTCGGGACCACGGACGTTACCCGGATTGTTACGGCTGTCTCCGAGCTCGCCCGGAATATTCATTTATATGCTGGAGAGGGAGTCATGGATTGGGAGCAGATCGAAGAGAACGGTCGAACCGGTCTTGCGTTCGTGTTCGAGGACGAAGGGCCGGGGATTGCCGATTCGGCCGCAGCTCTTGAGGGGGAGTTTTCGACCTCGGACGGTATGGGCCGTGGATTGTCCGGGACACAGACGCTTATGGACGACATGGAAATCGACACCGAACAGGGTGAGGGCACCACCATCACTATCAAAAAGTGGCAATGATGACCGGATCAATCTCTACCGATGAGTGAGTTGACCGATTTCGTTGTCACTGATGCAGCCACCGTTGACGTTACCGAAACAGCCGATTTTGCCACAGCACGACAATCATCCGAACGGTTGGCGGCTAAAATCGGGTTCGAGACCGACGATCGTGCTGATCTCGGGGACGTGGCGGCGGAACTGGCTGCGAACCTCCATAAACACGCTGGTGGTGGAACGCTCTATATAAAACGACTCTCGGCCGATTCACGGACGGGGATCCGGCTAGAGGCACATCCTACCGCTCCCGAAATCCAGGATATCGAAGCCACGTTCACGACGGAGTCTGCGACTACTGACTCGCTCGGGCTTGACCTCTCAACGGTCAACCAGATCATGGACGAACTCACCGTCACGACACCCGAAGGCACAGATACTGGGACACGACTGGTGACAGATCGATGGCTGACTCCCGAACACAGGGCGACGAACCCAATTCCAGCCTCGATTGGAGCCGCGTCGAGAGGAATCTCCAGCGACCTGCCAAACGGTGACGCATTTGTGTTCAAGACGTGGAACGACACGACCCTCGTCGGCGTTATCGACGGTCTCGGGCATGGCCCTCAGGCACACGAAGCATCGACCACGGCACGTGACTACGTCGAGTCACACGCTGAGCAGTCACTTGATTCGATCTTTCGGGGGACAGACCGCGCCTGTAATGGGACTCGCGGTGTTGTGATGGCGCTCGCGAAATTCGACTGGACTGAGGAAACGCTCACGTTTGCCAACGTGGGGAATATCAACGTGACAGTAGCTGGTCCGGAGTGGACGGGATTTGTCGTACGACGGGGCGTCATCGGCGGCAACTTCCCAGAGCCCGCTGTGGTCACTCGGGAGTGGCGTCCGTCGTATACGATGATTTTGTACTCTGACGGCGTTTCGACCCGGTGGGAGTGGGACGGAATACGGGGGAATGCAGAGGATTCGGCTGGCGCGATAGCAAACCGGTTGCTCAAACAATACGGCAAATCAGACGACGATGCCACAGCGCTCGTGGTCACCGACAGCAATTCACCGCATCACTGAGAAAGATGACTGACGAAACCATACCGGAGGACCTGTCCGATGACTACTGAGAGAAACTCGGCAAACGAAACGCCACCGACCCAGCAGGTCTACGAGGTGATAGACGACGCCGAGTTGTCGTTGGAAGAGAAACAACGGCGCGTCCTCGCAATAGGCAGAGAGTATCTTGGAGTCACAAACGGGCACATCCAGCGCCATCCCAGCGACAGTACGACGGATGAGATACTCGTCAGCGTTGGCAAGGATCCCGAGTTGCTCCCCGAAGGAACGACGCTCGATCGCAGCAAAACCTACTGTCGCCATACGGTACAGGAGCCATCGCCCGTTGCGATTTCGAATGCCCCAGAGCAGGGATGGCAAAACGATCCGGCCTACAAAGAACACAACATCGACTGTTATCTCGGAACCACGATGTTCGTGCGGGGAGAGGTCTACGGGACAGTCTGTTTTATCCAACGAACTCCCCGGGAAGACGGGTTTACCACCGAGGAGAAGATGTTCATCGAACTGGTCGCACGCCTCCTCGGCCGCGAAATCGAAGCCACGCAATTGGACCAACGGACCGAGGAGAAGGAGGCCCTGCAAGCAGAACTGGAGAAAACCACCAGGGGCACGCTGCAACTCGCGTCGGAACTGGAGGAACGCTATCAACAGCTCTTCGAAACCGCCGTCGAAGGGATCTACACGACTACGGACACACTCGACGAGTATGCCATGGCGAATCCGGCGTTTGCGGAGCTACTCGGGTACGAAAGTGGCGAGGAGCTGTGCGCGGCAGTAGACAGTATCGAAGACGAGGTATTTGTCGATCCAGACGCGTATGCGACGTATTCTGAAACCCTCACGTCGGTCGGCGAGCTCGATAAGTTCGAATATCGCGTCCGAACTGCCGATGGAGAGATCCGATGGGTGTCTGACAGTGTGACGGCCCTCACTGACGACGAGGGGCGCATCGAGGGCTACAGAGGTGGCGTCGTCGACATAACCGACCAGAAGAAACGAGAACAGAATCTCGTCCGCCAACAGCAGCTCAACACAGTTCTGTTGAGAGTTTTCCGACACAACATTCGCAACGAGTTCACCGTTATCCGTGGCTACACGGACATGATGGTCGACCAACTCGAAGACGATTCGATCGATGGAAGCGCGGTCATCTCCGCTATCGACAGAGTCCTGGCGCTCGCCGAGAAATCGACTGAACTCGATGCCTTCCTCATAGAAGATATCGAAGTCCAATCGTTCGACATGATGACGTTGATCCGTGAAGTGAATGCGGATATCGAAGGCGAGTATCCCGAGGCCTCAATCGAAGTCACTGGACCAGATGAGGTGCCAATATCGGGATATCAGAACCTCAAAGCGGCGCTCCTCGAGTTGATCGAAAACGCGTGCAAGCACCCAGAAACCCCCACGGTGACCGTCTCCGCTGAAGTCGACCATGAAACGATCGAGTTAGAGGTATCCGACGACGGTCCGGGACTCCCCGAGCAGGAATATCGGGTCCTCGAAACTGGAACTGAAGAGCCGCTGGTCCACGGCCAAGGCCTCGGTCTCTGGATGGTCTATTGGGTCGTCACCGGCCACGGCGGCGACATCGAAACGACTGCCTCCGACGAAGGTACGACAATCACGATAACGCTCCCGCAGTCCACAGCGGGGCCGGAGAGCGACGATACCAACGAGATAGTGCCGGTCAGACAGCAGTCTGGAGATCTATTCCAGCGTATCTTCGAGGAAACAGCCGATACGCTGGTGATTGTCGACGACGACGGGCAGACTCTCCGAGCGAATGAAAGTGCCACCAACCTCATTGGTCTGCCAAAGGAAGAGGTACTGGGTCGTTCGTTCGACGACTTTACCGTCGATAGTTTTGATTTCCGTGAACTTTCGAGAGATGATCGAGATTCTGGACTACAACGCGAGACTGCAACGTTGGTTCGGCCGGATGGTTCAGAACGAATCGTCGAGTGCTCGGTGACCAACGATATTGTCCCTGGCATGCATCTCATCGTCTGTCGAGATATCACCGAGCGCAAGGAGCGCGAACTTGAGCTCCAGCGCATCCAGAAGGCGGTCGATGCCTCGGGACACGCAATCTTCATCACCGATCCCGACGGGAGATTCGAGTACGTCAACCCGACATTTGAGGAGATGACTGGATTTACCCGGGCAGAGGTCATGGGGAAGACGCCACGCGTGTTGGACTCCGGAGAAATGTCCGAGGACTATTTTGAGGACATGTGGAATACCATTCTCGCGGGCGAGGTGTGGGAAGGAGAGATCATCAACCGTCGCAAGAACGGAGAGACGTACACGGCGAGGCAGACAGTCGCACCTGTTATCGACAACGACGAAATTCATGCATTCGTCGCAGTTCAAACAGATATCACGGAACAAAAAGAACGAGAAGAGATACTCAAGCAGCGAAAGCAGGCGATTGACAAAGCTCCGATCGGTATCACAATCGCTGACCCGGACCTGGAGGATAACCCCCTGATTTACGCCAACGATGCGTTCGTTGATCTGACCGGGTATTCACGGGAGGAAACCATTGGGCGAAACTGTCGATTCTTGCAGGGCGAGGATACCGATCCGGACCGAGTCGCCAGGATTCGGCACGCAATCGAGGCAGAGGAACCGATATCGATCGACATCCGCAATTATCGCAAGGACGGGACGGAGTTCTGGAACAAGCTCGAGCTCGCTCCCGTGCGGAACGATGCCGGTGAGGTGGTCAACTACATCGGCTTCCAACAGGACGTGACCGAAGGCAGAGAGCGCAAACGGGAGTTGGAAATCGCGGAGACCGTGTTCCAGAACACCCAGGATGCACTCGTTCTCGTAGACGTTGTCGATGAGCAGGAGTATCGCCTCAATCGCGTCAACGAAGCGTTCGAAGCGCTCACTCCATATACCACACCCAATATAACTGGAATGACTCCCCGGGAAATGCTGGGTGACGAGGTCGGGGGCGAGCTACGTTCGCAGTTCCGCGAGTGTGTGACGACTCAGAAACCGGTTGAATTCGAGCAAGTGGTTCCAGGAGATGAGGGGTCGAGAATCTGGAAGGTACAACTGACACCTCTCATTCAGGACGGCGAAGTCACACAGCTGGTTCTAGCGATGCGAAATATCACCGATCGTAAAGAACGCGAACAGGAACTCAGGCAAGCTGAACGACGCCTCTCGGTAGCTCTCGACGCGGCAGATGCAGGCGTCTGGGAATGGGACATAGAATCGGAAGAAATCGTCTGGGACGAGACGATGGAACGCATCCTCGGGCTCGAACCAGGCGCATTCGAGGGAACGTTCGATGCGTTCTTTGACCGGATTCATCCCGATGACACGGCGAAACTCGAAGCAAACATCGAGGCGGCTATCGAGGAAGGCGAGACGGCCCAGTGGGAAATCCGGATCGCACACGAAGACGGCGGGTTCCGGTGGATCGACACACGCGTCCAAGTCGTTACAGAACAAGACGGAACAGCTACACGGATTATCGGTGCCGGGATCGACAGCACCGATCGCAAAGAGCAAGAACAGGAACTGGAACGGGCGGAGATGGTGTTCCAGAACACCCAGGATGCACTGTTTCTCATAGATGTTAGCGCTGACAAGGAGTTTCGTATCAGGCGTGTCAACGAGGGCTACGAAGACGCAACGGGACGTACCAGTGCCGAAGTCACAGGGAAGACTCCCCGAGAAGTGGTCGGTGACGAGGCCGGGGCCGATATTGAGTCGCGGTTCCGTGAGTGTGTGGAGCGCCAGGAAACGCTTCAATATGTAGAGGAAATCCCCGTTGATGGAGAATCGAGATTCTGGGAGACGAAGCTGAGCCCGATCATCGAGGATGGGTCTGTCACACAATTGGTCGGCGCGACGAGAGACATCACGGAGCGCAGGGAGCGCGAACGGGAACTCTCGATGTTGAAAGAGCGGTATGAAACGTTGCTTGGGGCGGCTCCGGATCCAGTGTTCGTTGCCGATGGTGAGACGGGCGAGATTATCGAGGCAAACGACGCTGCCGAAACCCTGCTCGGGATGTCAAGTGACGGAATTATCGGAATGCATCAGTCCGAGCTCCATCCCTCAGATCAGGCTGACCTCTATCAGCAACTCTTCGAGGAACACGTTCAAACGGGTGGAACCAGGCGGCGACTTCCTGATGGATCACCCATCCATATAGTTACCGACAACGGGGACCACGTCCCAGTCGAAATCAGTGTCGAGACGGTCTCGCTTCCGGACGGTCCCGTCACATACGGTATCTTCCGGGACATCTCCGAACGCGTCGCACGCGAAGAAGAAGTAGCAGAGAAAACCCGGCAACTGGAGGCAATCGTGCAGAACACCTCGGAAGCGATCTATATCAAAGACACAGAGGGGTACTATCAATTCATTAATGAAAGCGGCGCTGAGTTGTTCGGTCACACGCCCGAGGAGATTGTCGGTAGACACGACGAGGACCTGTTCGACTCGGAAAGCGCAGCCGAGATTCGAGCCGTTGACGAGCATATTATCGAGTCCGGCGAGGCTGTAACTGAGGAAACGGTTCGGCTCATCGATGGCGAGAAGCATGTCTTTCTCGATGACAAATACCCGTACCGTGACGAGGACGGAGAGATTATCGGAATCATGGGAATCAGCCGCGATATTACCGAGCGCAAACAGAACACACAGAAGCTCAAACGTCAGAAAAAGCGGTTGAACGATTTTGCCAGCGTCGTGTCTCACGACCTTCAGAACCCGCTGAACGTTGCCGAAGGCCGACTCCAACTGGCACGCGAAGAGTGTGAGAGTGAGCATCTTGATCCTATTGAGCAAGCACACGAGCGAATGAAAACACTCATCACTAATTTACTGACGCTCGCTCGGGCGGGACAGACCATCGATGACCTCGAAGTAGTCACTCTCGGTGCTCTCGGCGATGAGTGTTGGCAGAACGTGGAAACGAAGGACGGCAAAATTAGCATAACGACCGATCGAACCATTCGGGCAGATCGGTCTCGGCTCCGACAGTTACTGGAAAACCTCTTCCGAAACGCGGTCGAACACGGCGGCGAGGACGTGACTGTTACAATTGGGGACCTTGACTCTGATCGTGGCTTTTTCGTCGAAGACGACGGGTCCGGCCTTCCCGAAGGCGACCGTGATCAGCTTTTCGAGCCGGGATACACGACTGATCAAAGTACAGGTCTCGGCTTGAATATCGTGAAACAGATCGCCGGTGCCCACGGCTGGGCGGTAACTGCCTCGTCCGGTAGTGAGGGCGGGGCGCGATTCGAATTCACCGGTATCAAGTTCACTGACGAACCACGTTCTTCGTCAGAGACGGCCGACGACAAGCAGGATATCGACTCAGAGCAATCCAATGGTTAACGACGTATCGAGCAACGCGGGAGGGGTATTGATTGTCGAAGATAATCAGGGTCTCGCCGACCTGATGGCAGCATGGCTCCGGGATGAGTACCCTGTCGAGGTCGCGTATAATGGAGAGGAGGCACTCGAGATCGCTGATTCCACGATTGATGTCGTCCTCTTGGACCGGCGGATGCCTGGACTGTCTGGTGACGAGGTGCTCGAGCGCATCCGTGAGCGCGATCTGGGAACGCGTGTCGTGATGGTCTCGGCGGTGACACCTGATTTCGACGTTATCGGGATGGGATTCGATGACTACATCACCAAACCGGTCGAGGAAGCCGAGATCCGTGACGTGGTCGAGCGAATGCAAACCCGGGAGCGGTATGATGAGACGGTCGAAGACCTCTACCGATTGATTCAGACGAAGGCGGTTCTCGAAACTGAGATAGCGGAGTCGGAACGCCAGACGAATGACGAATACCGGCGACTCGTGGACCAGATCGCTGACCTCCAAGCACAGGCAGATGTCGATTCTGCCGGATTCGAAGACGATGATTTTGACGCCGCATTCCGTGACCTGTGAGCTTTACCCGTGTTTTGTATCGGTGCCTCCGGGAAGCCCTGATGGTGATGTTCATTCACGGTCCGGGATCGATCACTGATGCGCTGTCGAGCTTCTTCCGGAACGACGCGTAGCAGATTCTCAAAAAGTGGCAACACGAGAGCGGCTTGCGGTACCTGTCCCTGTCGAAGGCGCTGCGGAGTGGTCGGAACGCATACTTCCTATGATTCATTGAGCCTTCCAGAGTTGTGGGAACTCTTGTGAATA
Source organism: Natrinema sp. H-ect4 (assembly GCF_041894845.1). Lineage (NCBI taxonomy): Archaea > Methanobacteriati > Methanobacteriota > Halobacteria > Halobacteriales > Natrialbaceae > Natrinema > Natrinema sp. H-ect4. The sequence continues at coordinate 26 of NZ_JBHDYC010000008.1, read as the reverse complement.
ATTCACACGATAGAATAAAAATACTC
>NZ_JBHDYC010000007.1:0-231326 GCF_041894845.1 Natrinema sp. H-ect4 | reverse complement strand
GAGCGGAGCAAAGCTCCGCGAGGTCCGCGAAACCTTCGGTTTCGCTTGATGCCGAGAGAGCGATGCTCTCTCGTAGCAAACCGCTCACTCCGTTCGCGGATGCTGGCAGCGGTAAGTTCTTCACCGATATCTACCGTGAGTTTTGTCGGTAGCTTCGAATACAGAACGTACGGGTCCCAGGACGGTCAAAACAGCGTTCCCAGCAGTAAGTCCCCGTAGACCAGCGCAATCACCAGCCCGGCGAACACCGGGACGAGAAACGGCGTTCCCGGCGAGATCCAGACCGTCTCTTCGGTCGCGAGCACGTCGAGCCCCTCACGGAGCGTCTCGGGCGTCGTTCCGTACGCCGAGCCGTCGATATCCTCGAGGAAAGCGTCGGCACCCCACGGATCGTCGTACTCGGGCGCGTCCGAGTCCGCCACAGCTTCAGGGACCGCGTCGTCGGCGTCCAACTCGAACGCCCCACCGTCGCTGCGTGGCTGGACGCTTGCAGTCACCGCGCCGTCGGTCGGCGGATTCGGTTCGGTGGGCAGCGTCGACGGGTCGCGGTACCGCTTCGGGTCATCGCGCAGGTCGGCAAGCGAGAGTCCCCGCCAGCGGAGGTACATTCGGAGCGCGTCGATGTCGAGGCCGCCTCGAGAGAGCCCCGCCGGCGTCTCGAGCAGGCGGCCGTGGGTCTCCGGAATTCGCTCCCAGGAGACGGGCCAACCGACGAACATGACCGGCGCGATTCGTCCCGCGGCGGCGTTTCGGATCGCCAGCGCGATCGGGAGCGCGATCCCCACCAGAACGGCGTTTGTCAGGATCGTAAACGAGAACGTGCCGATGTCGGTCGTCCCGGCGGTCGGGAACGTCCACGATCCGAGCGCGTACTTGGGAAAGGTCGGGAAGAGAACTGCCAACACGAGGAGCGCTTTCGCGTCAGCACCGCCGAAGCCGCCGAACCACCAGAACAGGTAGGCGATCGGAACGACCAGACCCAGGCTGATCGCCGTCGGAATCAGGAACTCGAAGGTCCAGGCGTCCCCGCCGGCGCTCCAGGCCAACCAGCCGTCCCAGCCCAGCAAGACGGCCCCGAGCAGGGCGAGGGGGATCCAGACGGTACTCGAGACGCGTCTGGTCTCGATGTCGCGGTAGGCGGTCCAGGCGAAGACGGGAACGGCGAGGAGTCGGAGCAGATCCGGAGCCGTCCCGATGGCACCAGCGAGCGTCACGATCATCCATCCGAAGCGCGGTGCCGTTACGTTTTCGGCCTGTCCGGAATCCGTCATTCCGACTCGACCCGCGCTCGAGCGAATCGGTCCCGCTCCGACAGCGGTCGCAATTGTGTTCAAAGAATCAATTCTGAGAGGCGGAACCAACGAAAAGTGAACGTCTATCCGTTTGCGCTGACAAGCACCGCGCATGAGAGAGGGCGCGGCGTTTTCGGCCCTGTACGTCGGCATTTTGCTCTCGGTTCCGGGACTGTTGGCCTGGGTGACCGGACAGGCGTTTATTTTTCCGAGTCTGGGCCCCTCCGCCTTTCTGTTGGCGACGGTTCGAGAGGGGGAGGTCACCGCGCCTCGGCGGGTGATCGGCGGGCACTGTATCGGCGTCGTGGCCGGACTGATCGCGTATCACGCTATCGTACCCGATCTCGGCGTGAGCGTGACCACGTCCGCACCGGCGCTCGCGACCGCACAGCTTCGATTCGTCGCCAGCGGCGTGGTCGCCGTCGTGCTCACCACCGGCGGGATGCTCGCAACCGAGACGGTCCATCCGCCCGCCTGTGCGACGACGCTGATCGTTTCACTCGGATACCTCTCGTCGATCGTCGACGGCGCGCTCATCGTGCTCGCCGTCGTCGTCCTCGTCGCCGCGCACAGGTTCGTGAGACACGGGCCGTCGTTCGGCGGCTACGGTCCACTTGAGCAGTGACCGCGGCGGTCCCGTCGAAAGTCGGCGGAGGCGAACGAATATTAGCTGCAATTTAGGGCGCGTCGCTGAATTCGTCGAACAGCGCCGCGACCCGCCGTTCGATCTCGTCGCGGATCTCGCGTACCCGCTCGAGGTCGCGACCGTCGGGATCTTCGAGCGCCCAGTCGCGGATCGCCACGTCCGTGCCGACGTCGCCGACCTCGAGCGTCGAACAGCCCATCGTTGCGACGTAGTCACACGACCGAAGCTCGTCGATCGTGATCTCACGGGGCGTTCGGTCGGCAAGGTCGAAGCCGGCGTCGGCCATCACCTCGATCACTTCCTCATGGACCTCGTCGGCGGGATGGGTGCCGCCGGTCAGGATTTCGACGCGCTCCTCGAGGCCGCGTCGGGCGCGTTCGCGCTCGGCGAACGCGGTCGACATCTGGGAGCGGCCGGCGTTCTGGACGCACATGAAGGCGATACGAATCGGCTCGTTCGGCGTGGGGTTGGGGGTCATGATCGTGGTCGATGTGGGCAGTAGTTGTCAGTGAGTTTCGCCTACCAGTGGCTATCAATCGTCAGTGGGCGAGTCAGGTGTCGTCGTCTCGAGGCTACCGGTATCGGATCCGCTCCAGTCGAACCGGCGCTGGAAGTACAGCGCGACGTTGACCAGTGCGAGCAAGACGGGAACCTCGATAAGCGGGCCGACGACGGTCGCGAAGGCGACGCCGGAACCGACGCCGAACACCGCCACGGCGACGGCGATGGCCAGTTCGAAGTTGTTCGATGCGGCCGTGAAGCCAATCGCGGTCGTCGTCGAGTAGTCGGCACCGATCCCGCGACCCATGCCGAAGCTCACGAAGAACATGACGACGAAATAAATCGTCAGCGGGACGGCAATCAGGAGGACATCGCCCGGTGCAGCGACGATCGTCTCGCCCTGCGTGGCGAACATCACGACGATGGTAAACAGGAGCGCGATGAGCGTCAGCGGATCGATCGTCGGCACGAACGAATCGTCGTACCACTCCTCGCCTTTGGTCCGAGTTCCGACGTAGCGAGTGAGGAAGCCGCCGGCGAAGGGGATTCCGAGGAAGATGACGATAGCCTCGAACACCTGCACGGGTGAGACGTCGAACGTCGTGATTCCGGCAACGAGCGTCTCCATGCCCAGCAGCGGGGGCAAGAAGAGCCCGAAAAACCAGACGTAGACGCCGTAGGTGACGATCTGGAAGAGGCTGTTGAACGCGACCAGTCCAGTCACATACTCGGTCGACCCCTCCGCGAGTTCGTTCCAGACAAGCACCATCGCGATACACCGGGCCATCCCGATGAAGATGAGTCCGAGAAAGTACTCGGGACGGGCCGGAAGACCGGGCACGAGCCCGCTGAAGAAGACGACAGCCAGTCCGAACATCAGGGTCGGCCCGATGAGCCAGTTCTGGACGAGGCTCAGGCCGAGCACCCGCCAGTTGCGAAAGACCGTCGGGAGCTGCGAGTAGTTCGCCTTCGCCAGCGGCGGGTACATCATCGCAACGAGCCCGATCTCCACGAGGTGGAGCTCCCGGATCGGTTCGGTCACCGACGGCGCGACGGAGCCGAGTCCGACGCCGACGGCCATCGCCGCGAAGATCCACACGGTCAGATACTTGTCCAGGAAGTCGATCGACCGCGGATCGCCACAACTCTCACAGCCGCAGTTCGGGCCGTGCTCGTGGGTTGCGTTACTCATCTCCCACGCTTCCCTCGAGGACGGTCACGAGAGCCACCGCCCGGTTCGTCGCTCGATACTTCTTCCAGCGCCCCTCCTTCCGGCCGTCGACGAGCCCCGCATCGACGAGCTGCGAGAGGGCGTGGCTAAGCCCGCTCTCGGTCACGTCGACGACCGCGTTCAGTTCACAGACGCAGAGCTCCTCACCGGCCGCGACGAGAACCCGCACAAGCGTGTACCGAGTCTCGTTTGCTAGCGCCGAGAGCACCGAGAGTTCGGCGTCGACCCGCTCCGAGCCGAGCGCCGCCTCGAGCGTCTCGAGTTCGTCGAGCCGCCGATCGACGTCCTCGTCGCGACAGCCCTCGAGTTCGTCCTCGAGATATCGTTGTAACCGATCCGTCACTTGCGACATCAGCAGATAGTTGCGAATCGGTTCAAGTAATAGTTCCGATTAGGATCTATATAGTCAATATAGAGCCCTGGATATGGGGTGTTAGATGCAGCTTTTATAGTGATTCTATAGTATGATTGAGGAAGTATTCAACTCTTTTGGGAGAGGGGTGATCCCTGCGTTCATCACGATCACCAAACAGTACCCGAACCGAAACGGAGGGACAAAACCGGACCTATCGCTCGAGGAGGACGGAGAACGGTGGGTCACGTCGTTCGGATCGGATGGCAAAACGGCGGATCTGGTGCGATAGTAGCCACTGACGGTCAATACACCAGATCGCACACTCCCCTCGCGATCAGAGAAACCGTGTTAGTTGGGGGTATAGACGAGCAATACAGCTCGAGCAGCGGCTGAAAATACGCCCCGAAGGCGGGGGAACGGTCGAACGACGACCGTTGGATGTGGCTTAAATGACGCGGTTTTGCAGGTAGTCGAGGTGTTTGGCGTTGTAGACGATCTTGACCTCGTCGGTCTCGGCGGATCCGATACAGGTCAGACGGACGTCCTTCTCCTCGACCTCCTCGTCGGAGAGGATCTGCTGCATGTCCATGTCGATCTCACCTTCGAAGACGATCGCCGCACAGTTCGCACAGGCACCGGCTCGGCACGAGAACGGCCAGTCGTAGCCCTGCGCCTCGGCCGCCTCGAGGATGTATTCGCCCTCGGCGACGTCGAGCGTGCCGTAATCCTCCTCGTCGAGGCCGGCGTCACTGGCCTCGTCGAAGAGGTCGTCGTCGTCCATGTCCCAGCCCTGGTCGTCCAGTACTTCGTAATTGAGGTATTCTACCGTGGGCATCACTCTGCGGTTCGAGGGCCGCATTGGTATAGCTTGCTGTTCAGTCCTAAATTGTCTTTGAGTCAGAATTGACCAATTCGAAGGAAAGAATGGGGTGATTCTACACAAGATCAGTGATCGAACGGGAGAGGAAAAAGAAATGTCCGAACGTGTTCCCCCGAGTGGCGCGTTTGTTGCCGGATTCAAAACAGGCGTCACTCGTCCTGATACCGGGCCGTGGATCCGCGAGGCGTCGCGTGAGGCTACCACTACCCGATCGTGGCAGTCTACCGGCTCACGCGTCGTCGCGATTTGGCTACGAAATCCTGTCAGCAGGCCAGTCCGACGATCACCATCACGAGTCGGAAACGGGAAGACGAATGGCACGGCGCGACGGAGACGGTCTGCCGGTCCCTCAGGAATCGGATACTGGGGCCTGGGCTCTCAAAAGCCGAATATCGGAACGAACCGGAACGTGAGATAGGCGCCGATCGTCGAGATCGCTGGGACGACGTTCTGCATGAGGATTACGCGGGCGGTCGTCGAGGGGTCGAACAGATCCGACGCTTTCGGGATGTCCTCGGGTTCTTCCTCGCCGATCTGGGGGGATCGTTCGCCCTCTTCCTCGGCGGTCAGCGCGCCGACCGAGACGCGCGTTTCCTCGCCGGCTCTGACTCCCGACAGGGTCGTCGTTCGGGTGGCTCGTCCCCAGCCCAGCCCGACGATACTCATCGTCGCAATAACGACGAAGCTCGCGGGGATGCCGATCGACGAGAGTCCCACGACGATTCCCGAACTGATCACGGCGACGACGATCGCCGCCGTCAGCGGGAGATTCGTGATGTCGTTACCGAGCGTGTCGAGGGTGCGGCGGGCGATAGTAAAGCAGCCGACCGCGACCGCCGCCGAGCCGATCAGGATCAGCGGCACCATAGGGACGTCGCCGGTACCGTAGATCGGCGCGATCGCGTTGGCGATGTTGCTCGTTCCCGATGCAAAGCCCATCAGACAGCCGATGGCGACGACGACCATTGCACCCGTGATTTCCCGGCGGGTGGCGTCAGCACCGAACTGGAGCCGTGGGGCGAGCCCCGAGCGGTCGATCGTGACCATCGGCCGACCCTCTTGCTTCCCTTCGATTGCGACCCAGGCGTTGATCTGGGGGTAGAAGTACCGCCCGACGACGCCGGCAACCCAGAAGCCGGAGATCGGCGCCACGACCCACCAGATGACGATCTCACCCAGCACCTCGAGGTCGAGTTCACCGGTCGCCATTCCCAGCGCGGCGATCGCGCCGACCGCGGTCATCGATGTCGAGGCGGGGACGCCAGCGTAGTTGCCGACGAACAGCGCGCCGCCGATGAAAAAGAGCACGGCGACGTTCGATCGCATCGTGAAGATCGATGTATCGGTAACGAGGTCGTTGCCGAGGGTATCGACGACCTGCGGACCGATGGTATAGGCACCGACGAAGAAGAATATCGACATCAGTCCGGCGGCCATCACCTTCGTGATCACGTTCGCGCCGACGGCCGGCCCGAACGCGGGCCCGGTCGTCGAGCCGCCGATGTTGAACCCGACGAAGATGGCGACGAGAATCCCGACGATCAGCAGTACTTCCGGCACGTTCGGTAGGTCATGCGATCCGACCCTAAAAACGCGCTTATTCGCGTCAGTGTCGGCGAATCACCAGGTAGTCCCCACTCGCTCGAGGGGGCGAACGAGGATCCGCCCGGATTTCGTCTCGATGCCTGATGAATACGCTACTCGAGTCAAAGCGATCGGGACGAGAACGACAGTGACACCGCTCGTTCCCCCCGGCCGGGATCCCAAAGGATTTCCCCGAATCGGCCCTTCTAGTACTCTAGAATGTTATCACGTGCGTACTCATTTCAGCCGGACAGCGATCCGAAGGATGGACGACGGCCCTCGCGATCGGAGAACACGTCGATCGATGCGTCCACAACTGTCGGTCAGCTATGAGACCGGCGCGCATCGACGCGATCATCGACTTCGCGTACGGCGGGTTGATTCTGCTCGCGGTCGTCCTCATCGCGACGCTCGATATTCGGGTCGGGCTGACGTTCGGGCTGGGGGTCTTCGCCTCGTACGTCCTCCACGTCGTCTGGAAGATGGCCCGGTTCGATCCCGACTGGATGACGTCGACCGTGCAGGAAACCGTCGAGAAGTCGGTCGAACGATCGGTCGAGGAAACGGTCGGCGACACCGTCGAGAAACAGGTCGAAGAAACGGTCGATAAGACAGTCGGCGACACCGTCGAGCAAACCGTCAGTGAGACCGTCGAAGAAACGGTCGATAAGACAGTCGGCGACACCGTCGAGAAAACGGTGAGCGAGACCGTCGAAGAAACGGTCGACCAGACAGTCGGAGACACCGTCGAGCAAACCGTCAGTGAGACCGTCGAAGAAACGGTCGACCAGACAGTCGGAGACACCGTCGAGAAAACGGTGAGTGAAACCGTCGAGGAGACGGTCGAAGAAACGGTCGGTGAAACCGTCAAAGAAACAGTCGATGAGACGGTTGGTGAAACCGTCGAGGAGACGGTCGAAGAAACGGTCGAGGAGACGGTCGAAGAAACGGTCGGCAATCAACTCGAGGAGGTACAAGCCAAGGTCGAGTCCGTCGACGAACGCGTCGACCGTCGGCCTCGAGAGGACGAAGTCGAGGAACTGCTCGAGGAATCGGACGACGGTGACCAGGGCGACCGGACCGAGGGCTGAGCGGTTCCGAACTATCCCGCTCACCGAACGACCACGACTGGAACCGGTGACCGACGAACGACTCGCTCCGCGACGTTCCCGACGAACAGTCGTTCCGAAACGGTTCCACCGTGCATACCGATCACGACCGTCTCATAGTCGTCAGCGCAGTTGATGATCGGACGAACTGGATGGCCAAGTTCGACAATGGTCTCGAGATCAGCGTCACCGCCGGCGTTCGCGGCGAGTTCGCGCGCGATCGAAGACCGGCTGTGCGAGTTCCTGCGCTTGTCCTCGAGATCGTCGGCGAGCGCGAGGCTGACTGCCTCGCCCCACACGACGGGTCGCCCACGACGGTCAGGACGGGTATATCGGCGTCCGGGTTGCCCTCGAGTGCGTATTCGCTCATCTCCGAGCCGTCCAGCGGAACGAGAACGTGATCGACGACGATACGTCGAATAAACCCGAGGTATTACCCGACAAACGGAACTGCGACGAAGAAGCCGTAGGCGAGAATCGTCGACATCGACGGGCCGATGATCCACATCGAGACGTATTTCATGATGGCCCGCGGGTTGAAGAGATCGCCCGCGTTCAGGACCTCCTCGGGCTCTTCCTCGCCGATCCGCGTGACCGGGGCCTCGGGCTCTGCCTTCAGTGCACCCATCGACATCTCCGCGTCAACCTGACCGCGAACGGCGTCTCGAGCCGTGACGGGGCGAGTGGCTCGCCCCCAGCCCAGTCCGACGATCGTCATCACCGACGCCATCACAAGGCTGATCGGAATCCCGGCCGCCGAGAGCAGGGTCGTGATCGTCGACGCGGTGATCATGACGACCAGTGCTGCCAGTAACGGAATGTCGCTGAGTTCGCTGCCGACGGACTCCATCGTCCGGCGTGCGATGGTAAAGCCGCCGAGCCCGATCGCGACCGTCGCGATGATAATCGCGCTATCGGCCCCGAGCGCGCCGCTGCTGACCAGCGGCGCGACGGCGTTCGGAACGTTGCTCGCACCGGCGCTGAACGCCATGTAACAGCCGATGACGAGGACGACAATCGTCCCGACGAACTCCTGACCGGTCGTGTTCGGACCGAGGCCGATCGACGGGATCGATCCGGTCCGATCGACGGTGAGCAACGCCCCCTCGGTCGCCGAAATCTCGAACCGTCGGTTGAGTTCCGGGTAGATGTACCGGCCGACGAACGCGCCGATCCAGAGGGCGAGGATCGGCGTGACGATCCACCACGAGATGATCCACCCGATCGTCTCGAAGTCGAGCGTCCCCGTCGCCAGTCCCAGTCCCGCGATCGCTCCGACGGTGGTCATCGACGTCGGGACGGGAACGCCGAAGACGTTCGCGATGAGAATCCCCAGCCCGATGAAAAAGAGGACGGCAACGCCCGCCGCGAGCGTGATTTCGATCGTGATGATGTCGCCGCTGAGGGTGTCCATTACGTTTCGGCCGACGGTCCAGCCCCCAAGAAAAACGAAGAATGTCATCAGTCCGGCCGCGGACGCCTTGCTGAGGAGACCGGCACCCACAGCGGGCCCCCACGCGATCCCGGTCGACGAGCCGCCGATATTGAACCCGACGAAAATCGAGGCGACGATTCCCACCAGCAGAACGGTTTCGACCATTCACCGGTAGTACAGGTCTGCTCCTGAAAGAAGTACTGAAAACCGACCGCAGCGAGAGCGCCGCAATATTGCAACCCGGCAACACTATCGCGTGGCTATCGGCGCGAACGGTTCCGGTCGACGGATCGGCCGATGGCTCGCATTACGACGGTGGGCGGGTCCACTCACACTCCCCAGACGATCACGATCACGTGATCGGCAGGCACTCGGTGAGAAAGAGAACGAGCGCGAGGACGACGACGCCGAACACGACGAGCATGTCCGTCGTCACGTCGGATCGGGGCACGTTCGCTTTGCGAGGAACCCGCACGCCGACAACGGCATGAGACGAGCCATATCGGCCATACATGTGCCAATTCTGTTGGAAAGGGAGACCAGTGTCGCAGCGATGATCGTTCGGCGAAACCGTCGCCTTTACTCGCACCGGCCTCGCGCACTCGAGTATGACCAATGATGACGCGAGCGGCGAGTTCGAGGAGTTCGAGGTGATTCCGGCGGTCGACATACAGGACGGCGAAGTCGTCCAACTCGTCCAGGGGGAACGCGGCACGGAGAAGACCTACGGCGATCCCGTCGAGGCAGCCCGGCGGTGGATCGACGCCGGCGCAAGGACGCTGCACCTCGTCGACCTCGACGGTGCGTTCGAGGGCGAGCGGCAGAATGCGGACGCTATCGACGCCGTGATCGACGCCGTCGACGTTCCGACCCAGTTGGGCGGCGGGATCCGCACCGCAGAGGGGGCAATCGGCCTGCTCGAGCGCGGCGTCGACCGCGTCATCCTCGGGACTGCGGCGGTCGAAAACCCCGACATCGTGGCCGAAATCAGCGAATCCTACCCCGACAGCGTGGTCGTCAGTCTCGACGCGAAGGATGGCGAGGTCGTCGTCGAAGGGTGGACCGAAGGCGCGGGAATCTCGCCCGTCGAGGCCGCACAGCGGTACGACGACCTCGGAGCCGCCGCGATCCTCTTTACGAACGTCGACGTCGAGGGCCAACTCGAGGGCGTGGCGACCGATCCCGTCCGCGAACTGGTCGACGCGACCGACATCCCCGTCATCGCCAGCGGCGGCGTCGCGACGCTCGAGGACGTCCGAGCGCTCGAAGGGACCGGTGCGGCGGCGGTCGTCGTCGGCAGCGCGCTGTACGAGGGGAACTTCACGCTCGCAGAAGCGCGGGCTGCGATCGATGTCGAGGAGTAGCCCGTCGATCCGAACCGGTCGGCTCGAGTAGCGATTCGACGGGGACGGTTCGGTGACCGAACGTGGATCGACGACTGATTGGGGAGCACGGCCGGACGGAACCGAACGGATCGAGACGAGGACGGATCCGAAAGAAAACCGGACGACTGCGACGGTGTCTCAATGCTGGTTGTAGCCGTGACCCACGTAGAGAGCAAAGACATTGGCCGCCAGCAAGACGACGAACGTCAGCGTTACCGCCGGATCGCCGAGTCCCTGTGCGAGGAGGGGGAGATGCACGAATGGGAGCGCGATAGCGACCCAGAACGAGAGGAACTGGGCGGGGCCTTTGACCGATCGGAGCAGTCGGTTTCGCTCGTGCTGGGACTCCGGTTCAGGGTTCGACGGAGCGATCGATTCGTTCGAAACGGGGGAGGGATTGGACATCGAGACGGGACACCTCTTCTTGATTACGACATTCACTCCCCGGATCATATAACGGCACGAATATTGTCGCCGTTTCGGCCCGTTTTATCGTCGTATTGTGATCGTACTGTTGTTTTCAAACTCCTTCAGAAGCCGTTAGACCTTTTACTATCCCTTCTGAGATGTTTTCCCGGAATTGTCTCCGAATTGTCCGGGCTGCCCTCCGAGTGGCGGCCGGCGGCCGGCGGGGAGACGAGCGGAATTTCCTTGTACCGGGGGCGGTATGAGTTCGTCATGAGCGAGCGAACGGCGACCCGTACGCGCGAGACGGCCGAGACCTCGATCGAGTGCACGCTCACGATCGACGGGACCGGGACGGCCGCGATCGACACCGGCATCGGTTTCTTCGACCACATGCTGACGTCGTTCGCCAAGCACGGCCTGTTCGACCTCGAGGTCGAGTGTGACGGCGACCTCGAGATCGACGACCACCACACGGTCGAGGACGTGGCGATCGTCCTCGGCGAGGCGTTCGACGAGGCGCTGGGCGATCGATCGGGGATCGTCCGATACGCCGACCGGCGGGTGCCACTGGACGAGGCGGTCGCGGGGGCCGTCGTCGACGTGAGCGGTCGACCGCGGTTTTACTTCGATGGGACCTTCTCGCAAGAGTCGATTGGCGGGTTCACCAGCGACATGGCGCGACACTTCGGCGAATCGCTGGCGATGAACGCCGGAGTGACACTCCACCTCGAGGTCACTGGCGAGAACGCCCACCACGAGGTTGAAGCGCTGTTCAAGGCGCTGACCCGAACGCTCGACGATGCGACGCGAATCGACGACCGCCGAGAGGGAGCGCCCAGCACGAAGGGAACGCTTTAGTCGTCGACCGGCGCTGTAGCGATCACATGGATTCGGGACGAGCGGTGCCTCGAGTCGATGCCGGCAACCGTATCCGGTCTACGGTCTACTACGGACGGCGCAGCGTTCCCTGCTCTTCGACGAACTCATCGGTCTCGACGGCGTAATCGACGACCGCTTCGACCTCGTGGCGCTCGAGGTCGTAAGCACCCGCAGCGAGCTCCTCGACGGCGCTGCGTGTCATGGGAAACTCGCGGTTCCGAAGGAGCCGGATGACCTTGCGGTAGGTCGCCGGTGGACGGGTCGACGCGGACGGCGAGTCCTCGTTCGCCGTCTCGGCATCGTCCGGTGTCTCGGCGTCGTCCGATGTCTCAGCATCGTCCGGTGTCTCGGCGTCGTCCGATGTCTCAGCGTCGTCCGGTGTCTCGGCGTCGTCCGCCGTTTCGGTGTCGGTCGGACGCTCGTCGCGCTCGAACGTGATCCCCTCCTCGCGACTCGCGACAGTGTTTGGCTCGTTTTCGGTGCTCGTCAACTCGTCTCCGACGGCGAGGCTCGAGCCGTCAGTAGCCGACTCGTCGTCGGTCGTCTCGAGGACGTCGGCTGCGGCCCCATCGTCGGTCTCGACAGCTGTCTCGGCCCCGGCGCGGGCGAGCAGCGGTTCGAGCAGCGTCTCGAGTCGCTCGCTGCAGTCGGAACAGCAGACGACGCGGCGCTGTTCGGCCTTCGTCGGCTCGAGTTCGGGCGGGACGATTTCGAACGCGCCGACGGCGTCGTCGGCACAGAAGTCACAGTTCCGGAGTGCGCGCATACTGTCGGCAATCACGGAGAACGTAAAAAATCATCCGTCAGACGAACAGTCACGTGAACGTATTTCTCTCCCCGCTCGAGACGAACTGCTGACAGAGTGCGAGACCGATCACCGGACATTATACTGGCGCGTGCGTACACCCGGCAACGAATGTTTGACGAGATCATGGAGAAGTTCGAAGGATCGCCGAGTCAGCAGGCCGTCATCCGCCTGCTACTCGAGCGGGGCTTCTCCGTCAACGACGACGGACGGGTCGTCTCTGGCGGTATCGAGATTCCGAACACGGGGATCGCTCGCGAGATCGGCGTCGACCGACGCGTCGTCGACTCGACGACCGACGTCATCCTCGACGATCCCGAACTCCGGCGCATCTTCCAGAACATCTCGCAGGTGCCGAGCCTGATGGACCTCGCGCCGGTGTTGGATCTGACGGTGCTGTCGGTCGCCGTCGACGACGCCGAACGGGAGGGGATCGTCGCCCGGGTCACGGGAACGCTCGCGGACAACGGCATCTCGATCCGCCAGACCATCAGCGAGGACCCCGAGTTCACCGACGAGCCCAGACTCTACCTGATCACCGACGAAACGCTCCCGGGCGAGGTGATCACCGAGATCCGCGACCTCGAGTTCGTCCGGAAGATCGAACTCCAGTAGTCCGCGCGGGTCAGACAGACTGCTGTCAGTCGGTGTGGGCGCACCCGCAGGACGGTCACCGGAGCGCCGGGAACCGGTACAGAGATCCGCTCAGTCGTCGGCGTCGTCTAGAGCGGCCGCGGCGACGGCGTCCGCGAACTCGTCGAGGACCGACGCGAGCGCGCTCGTCAGTTCTTCGAATCGGTCGATCGACATGTCGTCGGTCGTCACCCAGACGCCGTGGGGACCCCGAATCACTCGCGAGAGAAAGCCGTTCTCGAACATGCGGATCGTCGCCTCGTACTCGCCGAGTTGCGTGTTTCGGTAGGCCGACTGCGAGTGAAATCCGAGCCGTTCGTGGTCAGCGAAGCCGATGAGATCGGCGGTCTGCTCGAGGTCCGAGCGGAGGTACAGCTGTTCGACGTCGTCCTCGGTGAAGTAGGTGATACTCCGCAGTTCGTCCCCGACCGTCGTCCGGCAGACGCTGTGGATTTCGTCAGCGAGTTCGTCATCGATCGTATCGCCGTTCATGTGTGCACACATGGCACCCGAGAATAATAGCGTCTGGGGTCCGATCGAAACCGACGGGACGACGCCGCTCGCGGCGCGCGGGACCGACGGTCTCTTTTCGTCGGCCGACGAATCGTCGCCATGAGTAGTGTCGGGACCCGACAGCGATGGGGTGGCCGAGCGTGAGCAGCGCGTACCGAACCGTCGCGGCCGCCGCCTCCGCCGAGTTCGTCGTGCAGGGGTCGGAGTTCATCGGCCACGTCCGACCAGTCGACTCCGTCCCGGCCGCCGAAGCGTTCGTCGAGGCCGTCGAAGACGAGTATGCCGACGCGACCCACAACGTGCCCGCCTATCGCGTTCGAGACGGCGACGACGGGACCAACGGCCACTTTCTCCGGGAGTACTCGAGCGACGACGGCGAGCCGTCGGGTTCGGCCGGCAAGCCGGCGCTGAACGTCCTCACACAACAGGAACTCGAGAACTGCGCAGTCGTGGTGACTCGCTACTACGGCGGGACGAACCTGGGCGTCGGCGGCCTCGTCCGGGCGTACTCACGCGCGGTGAAAGAGGCCGTCGAGGAAGCCGGTGTCGTGGCGGAACGACCGCACGAGCAGTTGGCGATCATCGTCGCGTACGACGACTCGGGGACCGTTCGATCGATCCTCGAGAGCGAGGGCTACGAGTTCGAGGCCGACTACGAGGCAGAGGTCAGTTTCGACGTTCGGGTCCCGCTCGCCGAGGGCGACGCGCTTCGGGATCGCATTCGGAGCGCGACGAGCGGTCGGGCCGACCTCGAGTGACTGGAAACCGAAACGGTGATCGATACCATCCAGTTCGAGGTCGCGTTACGGCGCGCCAGGTGCGCCGTTCCGGAGGGACTGACGGTGACGTTCGATCTCCGTCCGTGCGGCCTCGAGGTCGGCGAGTTGGTCGCGCTCGAAGCGCACGTCGAAGAGGCCCCGATCGAGGACGAGTTCGTCCTCGCGCAGTCGAACGTGCGAGATATCGGACCATCGCACGAGCGAGCGGGTGTACGGTCGTCGCTTGACGAGACCGGCATCGTGGACGTGGATTGCAGGTGAATCACCCAGCGATCCGACCTGCCACCGGCCCTCGGCGAGGCTAGTGACTACCCAGAGGATCGCGAGTCCAATCCACACGATCGACGGCAACCAGTTACCGGTGGTTGCGTTGGCCGCGCCCAGTAACAGCCACATGGCGAGGACGATCGCGTCCAGTTTCGGGGTCCCTGGCGGCTCCCACTGCCACGTCGCAGCGGGCTCGTCGTCGGTGATCGAATCGACGTAGCGGGCCTCCGCCAGCCGCATGACGACGTATCCAGCGATCGCCACAGCGACGGCAAGCACCGCGACGATGAGACGGAACTCGAGCCAGCCGAGTAGCGCAGCGCCGACGGCGATGCCGAATGGTGTCGCCGAGAAGGGAAGGGCAGTCCGTCGAAGCCAGTTTCGGCCGAGGCGTATCGGGAGTTCGCGGACTCGTCTCGCGAGGACGATGCCCACGAGCGCGCCCCCCAGGAGACCGACCGCGGCCGCCCCGAGGACAGCGATTCGGGTCGGCTCCGTGAGCGAGATGGCGACCGCGACGAGCCCGGCGACGAGCGTGCCGACGTAGCCGGCGAACGCGAGTCGAAACGCCGTTTTCGCCGTTCCGGTGTTCTGGTTGCCAGACATAGGAGACCCTATGCCAGTTCGTGTTAAAATGGTATGGTTATTGCTGTGGATAGTACTGCTGTGACCGTCCGTTCGATGACCGGTTCGTCTGGACCGAGCGACGAAATATCCCGTAGACTGCGTCGGGGTTCGACCGGAAGCGAAGGGGTTGCAAGGATCATCGATATCCGCGTCGCGCTCCTCTGGCGAAACATGGACAAAAACGTGTGTAGATTCGACCGTCTCGGCCGCGTTATCCTCGCAACGATACTCCTCGTGGTCGGCTATCGAAACCGAAATCGGACACTCGGTTCGCTCGGATTCATCGCCGGAAGCGACCTCCTCGCGACCGCAGTCATCCAACGCTGTCCGGTAAATTCGGTGCTCGGTATCGACACCTGCGGGACCGAGTGACGGCAGCGCAGCGAACGGAACACGCCGCTCGAGAACATGCGCTTTCGACCCGCTTACTCGTCGGGGTCGTACGGTACGGCGTCGCCGTCGACCGGTGGAGCACCGATCGCGACGACCGAAACCGAGTCGACCGCATCCTCGGGATTGTACGCTCGTTGTGGTGCTTCGGGCTGTACTGCGAACATCGATCCCGCCGGGACTGTGAACTCCTCTGTGGGCGTCTCGACGTGGAGCGTCCCCGAGAGGACGACGAACGCCTCTTCCTGCGTTTCGTGGGAGTGGTAGGCCAGCGGCAGCTGTTCGCCCGGCTCCGCATCGAATCGGTTGATCGCGACGTTGTCCAGTCCGGCCGCCTCGCTCAGTCTGCGGAGATCGCAGGGTCGACCGTCGACGGGCTCGAGACCGTCCGGATCAACGAGGCTGTAGTCCATGCGGTTCGATTCGGACCGACCTGCAAAAGTCCGTCGGCGCTGTCGACCACGCGACCGCTCGGGAACAATCGATTGACGAACGCTCAGGTCGTTCGGAACGCCCGGTCGCCGGCGTCGCCGAGGCCGGGGACGATGAACCCGTCCTCGTCAAGGCGGTCGTCGATCGACACCGTCAGCAGGTCGGCCTCGTCGAACTCCTCGTTGACGCGAAGGAGCCCCTCCGGTGCTGACACGGCAGAGAGGACGATCAGGTTCTCCGGTCGGATCGAGTTGTCGACGATGTGTTCGAGGACGGTACACATCGTACTCCCCGTCGCGAGCATCGGGTCGGCGATGATGACCGTGTCCTCCTCGTGGATCTCGGGCAGTTTGACGTAGTCGACCGTAATGGGGAAGGAGCCGTCCTCGGCGCGGCCGGCTTCCTCGTCCCGACTCGCGCTGATGACTCCCTGTCGCGCTCGCGGGAAGGCCTTCAGCAGTCCCTCGACGAACGGCGTCGCGGCGCGCAGGACGTTGATGATCACGACGTCGTCGAGGCCGCGAACGCGCTCGCCCATCGTCTGCTCGAGGGGCGTCTCGATCTCGACGTACTCGGTCTCCATTCGGCCGTCGATGATCTCGTAGCCACAGATTCGGCCGAGTTTGACTAGCCCCTTGCGAAAGCTGACCTGCTCGGTCTCGACGTCGCGAATGCGCGAGAGGGTGTCCTTCGCCAGTGCGTGCGTAACGAGGTGGGCGTTATCCCGGTCTTCGATCGTCATATCCCAACAGCCACTCGCCGGGTAGTTCACAGTATCGATCAGCCACGGTCGGGGACCAGTATGCCGTCTCGAGACATCGCTCGGCTATGAGAGTGGTGTTACCACAGACCAAATACAAACCGATCGATCGGTTCCATCAGCACAGGCGAGTGACGGCAGAGAAGTTTATACCTGTCCGCACGCTACCACTCGGCCAGCCGAATGGAAGAGAGCATCTCGGGGTTCAAGCTTCGCGGTGACTGGGGCGACATCGTCGAACACGGTGAGCGGATTACGCGCGCGCTTCGAGACGCCGGCGTCCACGATCCTGATCGGGACGCCGACGCGCGTTACGCCGACGCGTTCGACGAGTGGGACGAGTGGCGCCCCAAAGCCCACGAAACCCTCGATTCCGACGTCAGTGAAAAGACCGCCGATCAGGCCAGCGTCGAGGAGGGCAAAGGCGAAAAAGCCGGCAAAGAGCCGGACGAGGACATCAAGACCGCCGGCGAGAAACTCTCGGAGTCGTACGAACAACTCGAGGAGGACGACGCCGGGGCCGCGGTGGACAACTGGAAGGAGTCGATCGATTACGTCGCGCGGGCAGCCGACTCCGCGAGCCGCAAGGCCCTGCGCCGTGTCGAGGACACGGTCTACCAGAACGTGATGACCCAGCTTGCGCCCTACTACTTCGACAACGAACTCGTCAGCGCCAACGTCCAGCAGTCGACGCGCAACGGCGGCAACGGCGAGCAGTTCGTCTTCGAGGTCAACGTCAACGACGACGACCTGAAAGACGAGGTCTCCGACCGCCTCGCCGAGTACGAAGACGAGGTCGACCGCTGGCACGTCGAAGTCGAGAAGGATACCGACGCCGCCGAAGCCATCGAAGGCGCGGAGCCGCCGCCCAAACCGGATGACAACTCGAGGTCGACGACGAACTGAGCGAGTCCGCCGGCTCACGTTGCGAGCGGCCGCTACTGCCGGCCGACAGTCGGCACACACTTGTAGGGGCCGCTAATAGGGACCGGATAGATGGTCGATATCGCCACGTTCGGCACCTTTGCTGTGGCCGCAGTCGCGAGTCTGTTTATGGCCTGGGCGATCGGTGCCGGCTCGAGTGGTTCCACCCCGTTCGCGCCGGCCGTCGGCGCGAACGCGATTTCGGTGATGCGAGCCGGTTTTCTCGTCGGGCTGCTCGGCTTCGCCGGCGCGGTGCTGCAGGGCGCGAACGTCTCCGAGGCGGTCGGGACCGGACTGATCGGCGGCGTGACGCTGTCGTCGCTTGCCGCCACGATCGCCCTGCTCATCGCGGCCGGCCTGGTGGCGATCGGGATTTTCACAGGGTATCCGATCGCGACCGCGTTTACCGTCACCGGGGCGGTTATCGGGACCGGACTTGCCATGGGCGGCGACCCCGCGTGGGCGAAATACACCGAGATCGCCACGCTGTGGGTGCTGACCCCGTTCGTCGGCGGCGGCATCGCCTACGCTGTCGCCCGGGCCCTCCGCGCCGAAGTGGTCGCCGAAGAGTACCTCATCATCGTACTGGCCGCCATCGTCGGCGCGATCGTCGCCAACATCGAGTTCGCGCTCCTCGGCTCGCCGGGAGCCGGCGGGGCGTCGGTCGCGCAGGTCGCGGGCGGTTCGCTTCCCGGACCGGCGATCGCCGGGACCGCGGCTGCGACGCTCATCATCGCGGCGGCCTGGGCGGGGGCGATCGCGTTGGATCTCAACAACGGGACCGAACGCGGCGAGCGACACTTCCTGCTCATCCTCGGGGGGCTCGTCGCGTTCTCCGCCGGCGGCAGTCAGGTCGGGCTGGCGATCGGTCCGCTGATCCCCCTCTCGGGCGAGCTCGAGCTCCCGCTGATCGCGATGCTCGTCGGCGGCGGCTTCGGGCTCCTGATCGGATCGTGGACCGGCGCACCGCGAATGATCAAAGCGATCTCGCAGGACTACTCCTCGCTCGGGCCGCGACGCTCGATCGCCGCGCTCATCCCCTCCTTTATCATCGCACAGGCCGCGGTCTTCTACGGCATCCCGGTCTCGTTCAACGAGATCATCGTCAGCGCGATCATCGGGAGCGGCTACGCCGCGGCCGGCGCTGGCGGTGGCGTCAGCCCCCGTAAGATGGGCTTTACCGTGCTTGCGTGGATCGGTTCGCTCGCCGGCGCGATCGCCGTCTCCTACGTCGCCTACGTCGCCATCGCTGCGGTCTTGCTCTGAGACGGACTCCTGTGCATCAGTTTTACAGCAGACCGGACGGATCAAGCAACATCGAACGGTCTTTACACGACGGGTCGCGAGTGCGAGTATGGACGAGGACGCCGTCGACGTCACCGAAACCCCCAACGAGACGACCCAGTGGCGACGCGACGCGAGCACCTCGCGAACCGTTCGACTCCTGTGGACCTTCGGCGTCGGCACCTTCTTCGCCGCGATCGGCACCGTCGTCAGCTGGCGACTGTACAGGGTCGCCGGCGAGATCGGCGGCGGAACCGTCGTCATCGCCCTT
Source organism: Natrinema sp. H-ect4 (assembly GCF_041894845.1). Lineage (NCBI taxonomy): Archaea > Methanobacteriati > Methanobacteriota > Halobacteria > Halobacteriales > Natrialbaceae > Natrinema > Natrinema sp. H-ect4. Next base: position 211,936 of record NZ_JBHDYC010000007.1, on the reverse strand, counting down.
ATCGCCGCGCTGGCCGCCACGGTCCTTGCCCTCGCTGCCACGGACGACACCGAACGGCATCTCGAGCGGCTCACCCGACCGCTCCCCGTTGAGGTCCCGTCGGGAACGAAACTGGATCGAGCGATGGACGCCGCCGTCGGTGCGGTCGTGATGGGTGCGGTCATCGGCGCGCTAATGGCGGTCGGTCGGTACGTCTCGCAGAACGAGCTACTGGCCGTCGGTGCTGGCCCCTTTACCGGGCTGGCCGCACTGTTGATTCCGATCGCCCTCTTCGCGCTCGTGTTCGCCTCGTTCCTCCAGTCGGTCGGCGCGCTCGACCGCGAGGACCGCACGATCTACCTCTACGAACCGGATCAGGCGATCGATCTCACAGTCATCGAAAACGTTTCGATCCGGCCGATCGGCGATAGCGCCGTGGTGACGCTCAGCTACGCCCAGCCGGACGGCCAGTACGTCCAGGGACCGAGACGGCTCGTCGTCCCGCCCGCAGTCGCACGTGACATCGCAGCGATCGTCGACTCGCAGCGCTGATCGCTCACTCGTCGTTTTCGTCGATCTCGAGCGGGGGCTCCCCCGCTTCCTCGTCCAGTTCAGGTTCCGCGTCCGTGATCTCGAGTTTCTTCAGACGGGCTTTCATGATGCGGGTATTCTCGACGGACTCGACCGTGATGCGGACGCCGTCGTAGGTGATCTCTTCGCCCTCCTCGACGAGCCGGCCCGCGCGATTGAAGATGAAGCCGGCGATGGTCTCGAACTCCTGGCCCTCGGGGAGATCGATCTCGAGGGACTCGTTGACGTCCTCGATATTCACCTCGCCCCGGACGAGGACGGTGTCGTCGTCGATCTCCTCGATCGGCTGTTCCTCGCCGCCCTCGAGGATCTCGCCGATGATCTCCTCGATCATGTCTTCCATCGTCACCAGCCCCTCGGTGGTCCCGAACTCGTCGATCACGATCGCCATGTGCATCCGGTTTTCGCGCATCTCAGTCAGCAACTCGTCGACGTTTTTCGACTCGGGGACGTGCAGCGTCGGCTGGATGAGATCCGCGAGCTCGAGTTCGTCGTTCGCCGACTCGCCGTAGTTGAGATCGCGGACGAGATCGCGGATGTGGACGACGCCCTGGACGTTATCGAGACTTCCCTCGTAGACCGGCACGCGGGCATGACCGCTCTGGATGCAGGTTTCGATGGTCTCGTTGATCTCGGCGTTTTTCGGAACGGCCGTCATATCCAGCCGCGGAGTCATCACCTCCTTGACGATCGTGTTGTTGAAGCGGAAGATACGCTGTAGCATCTCGTGTTCTTCCTCCTCTAAAACCCCCTCGCGCTCGCCGGACTCAATCATCTCCTGGATCTCGTCGCGAGTGACGTACGGGGTTTCGATCGCTCCCGTCGTCGAGCCGGTGAGGCGGTTGAGTTGTCGGGTGAGATAGTCGAAGAGGACGACGAGAGGGAGCATCAACCGCTCGGCGGCTTTCAGCGGTCTGGCGACGCGGATCGACCAGGACTCGGTGTTCTCGACGGCGTAGGACTTGGGCGCGCTCTCGCCGAACAGCAAGACGATAGCGGTGATCCCGAGCGTCGCGGCCGTGACGGCCGCCAGCCCGCCGAGATACAGTCCGAGGAGGGCCGTCGCAATCGACGACATCGCGATGTTGACGATGTTGTTCCCGACGAGGATCGTCACGAGCAGCCGATGGGGGTCCTCCTTTAGCGCCTTCACGCGTGCCGCGCCGGGGATGCCGTCTTCAGCCATCCCCTCGACGCGGTGTTTCGGGATCGAGAACAGCGCGATTTCGGACGACGAGAAGAACGCGGAGAGACCGACGAGGACAACGAGAGCGAGCGCGCCGAGGATCGTCACCATCGACTGGTCGATCTCGAGACCGACCAGTGGGATCTCGTAGACAGCGAGCACGACCTCGGGGGGCGGAGACAACGCCATTGATGTACAGGCTTATGGCCGGATCGGTTAACCGTTTCCCATTTTACGATCGGGTACGGGCATCGCCGCCGGCGACGACACGTTTACCCGGCCCTTTCCCCTACATTCGTCTATGAGCGAAACCGCCGAACCACCGATCACGTTCTACCGGCTTCAGGGCTGTCCGTACTGCGAGCGGGTCACCCGGCTGTTGAACGAGTACGACCTCTCGTATCGATCGCGGTTCGTCGAACCGATGCACTCCGAGCGGAACGTCGTCAAACGCGTCGCCGGTGTCCGAACCGTCCCCGTCGTCGCCGACGAGAATACGGGCGTCACGATGGCTGAAAGCGCCAACATCGTCGACTACCTCGAGTCGACCTACGGCGAGGGCGATCGCCCCGACGCGGCCGCGGCGAGTGCGGGAGGTGACGACTGATGCCCGACTTCGAGGTCGTCGAACTCGGCCCAGCGGACCACCCCGAACCCGGCGAAGCAGCCCCCGACTTTACCCGACCGCTCGTCACCGACGAGTTCTGGGAGGATCGGACGCTGTCCGAACTCGTCGACGAACGCGACGGCCGAACCATCCTCGTCTTCACGCCGATGACCGGCTCCTTCCTCGCGAAGTACGTCTGGGACGAACTCGCGGAACGCGACTGGGACGAACGCGCGGACCGGGTCGTCGGCGTCACGGCCTCGACCCCTTACGGCGTGAAACGCTTCCTCGCGGACAACGACTCCCCCTTTACGTTCTTCAGCGATCCCGGAAACGAGGTCGCGGCGTCGTACGGGATCGACCACGACATCGACGGCATGACCGGCATCAGCGAACCGCGAGTCGCCTTCTTCGCACTCGACACAGATTGCACCGTCGAGGGCGCGTGGGTCGCCACCGACTGGCCCGAGTTCCCCGACTACGACGACCTCGAGGACGAACTCGGCCTCGTGTAGCGACCGTCGCGCCTGCGAGTCCCGATAGCTTTTTGCCCGGCATCCGCCGATTTCGAACCGAATGAGCGAACTGGACCGCGCGGCCGACGCGATCGATTCGGGAGCGCTCGTCGTCTACCCCACCGAGACGGTCTACGGCCTCGCCGCGGACGCACTCGAGCCCGAGGCCGTCGATCGCGTCTTCGAGGTGAAAGGGCGAGATCGATCGAAGCCGCTCTCCTTTGCGGTGCCGTCGGTCCCGTCGGCGCTCCGGTACGTCCGCGCGACCGATCGGGAGCGGCGGTTCATGGCGACATTTCTCCCCGGCCCCGTGACAGTCCTCTGTCGGCGACGCGAGGCCGTCCCGGACGAACTCACGGCGGGCCGCGACCGCGTCGGCGTCCGCGTGCCGGACCACCCACTCGCGCTCCGACTCTGCGAGCGGGCCAGCACGCCGATCACCGCGACGAGCGCGAACGTCAGCGGTCGGGCAAGCGCCCGGAAACTCTCGGATCTCGATCCCGAGATCCGGGAGGCCGCTGAAGTCGTCCTCGAGGGAGGCGAAACCGCCGGCACCGAAAGCACCGTCGTCGACGTCTCGAGCGAGACGATCCACCGTCGCGGTGCGCAGGCCGACGAGATCGACGCGTGGCTCGAGGACTCGTAAATGGGGAAGCCTCAACCAGTAGCAGGGACCACTGTCTCACTTCGGACCGGTCAACCGGCGCGCGGTGGCGCGCGCTGTCAGCCGACCGAGTGCTAGCGAGGGGGGCTGACGATATTGCGCGAGGGATGAGCGAACGAAGTGAGCGAATCGGCTGGGGAGGGCGTGGCGATTCCCTGTTGCCACGATAGCAGTATACCCTCTTTTTCTCTCAATCATCCTCGAGCGAACCGTTCCATTTACACGCCTATCGAATGGTTCGACTCGAGTCAGCTTCATCGTTCGAAACCGCATACATCACTGTCCGAAACCATCACTATCCGAACCCCAGCAGCGACCGCAAGGTTCGCGTCTTGACCCCACACTCTGTCGCAAACTCGCAGGACTCACATTTCGAGCGGTTGTTCGTCCGCCCGGGCGGACCGTCTAACTCGCGAACCGCCCGCAACGCGCTCCGATACTGCGCCTTCCGTCGCGTCGTCAGCTCGATCGAGCGGATCACGCCGTAGGCCGGATACTCGAGCCAGGCCCGCTCCACCGACGCCTGGTGCTCCCAGGCCAGCGCCTTCGCGGCCGCGACGGCGTGGACCGACTGGGACGTCCAGACGCCGGTTTCGGGCGGCTTCCCAGACGAGATCAGCGCCGGCTCGAGCGGGTCCGCGAGCACCTTGTGGACGATGCCCCGACAGTGCCGGCCGGTCGCGAATACCGCCCGATCGGCAGGAGCACGGAGGCGCTCCCATTGATCCCGTCCCTCGAGTCGATCCCGGGTCGCCGCCAGCCGCTCGCGGTAGCGAACGGACGGGACGGCGATCGGTTCGGACTCGAGGGCCCCCGGCGGGGCCTCGAGTAACTCGTCGTACCGAGTGGCGAGCGCTCGAATCGCCGCGACTTCGGGCGGCGGCTCGCGGTCCTCGTCCGGCAGCAGCCGCTGATAGTAGCACTTCCGCGGACAGTAGGCGGCGGTCCGCAGATCGCTGAACGAGATGGGCGTGCGAGTCACGCTCCGTCTGGCCGCTCCTTCTCGTAAAAAGTCTCGTCCGAATCTCGACCGACCGAGCGTTCGCGTCGCTCACGCCGGCCGGTTTCATCGAGGGGATCATACGGACTGCTGTCAGTCAGTTCCGGAGCAACCGCAGGACGGTTCGCGGTTGCGCCGGTATATCGGTACAGCAGACCGTATCAGAACTCGACTTCGGTCTCCATCCCTTCCGTCGCGTCCTCGAGGCCGTCCTCGCGGAGGTCGGACGTCATCCGCTCGGAGAGATCGGCGTCGGCGAGGACGCTAGCGAACTCGTCGCGGTAGCGATCGTTCGCCGCGCGGGACTGGTCTTCCGCCTCGGCGACGCGACGGTACCGCCGGATCCGGGCCTCGCTCACGTCGTACTCGTCGGCCAGCGTCGCGTCGTCCTCCTCGCGGTCACGGATCGCCGCGAGGTCGACCTCGTCCGCATCGGTCTCGCCGACGAGGTGCAACGACAGTCGTGCCTCGAAGACCTCGTCCGCGTCAACCCCCAGCTCGTCGGCAACCTCGTCGTCGCTCCGGTCGTCGTAGAAGGCTCTGGCGACCGTGATCAACTCGTCGTCCGAGAGCGACGTTTCGAACTCGTAGCGCTCACGCATCTGCTGGACGACGCTCTCGAGGCGGTCCTCGTCCGATCGCTCGTCTCGCTCGAGCGAACCGCGGGTGTTCTCCTGTGATTCGGTGACAGTTTCCTCGCCATCGGTGACGTCGGTGAAGATATCCCGGAGTTCCTCGGTTTTATCGTTCATGGGTGGACACTCCAGACGGGAGTCTATATAAGCCTGTTGCCAGATCACGTTGGGTCGTTGAGTCAAACACGGACGACTATTATAAACTCGAAATCGGAGGAAAATTTCCGCAAGACGGCAGCGAGGTTGTCTTCCGGTCCGTGGGGCAAGAATTAAGTTACAGCCCTGCCCGTCAATGGACATGAACACCATCGCACAAACAAGGGAGACGTACTGGGGGATCACCAGCGTCGAGTACGCGGTGTTCTATCTCCTTGCGTTTATCGCCATCGCCGTCCTCACCTACGGCGTCTACCAGCGGTTCAGCCGCTACGCCGAGGGGGACGACGATTCGTTCTCTCGGGTCAATGACCTCGGAAACCGAATCGTGAGCGCGACCAGAACCGTGCTCTCGAACGAGAAGCAGTTCAACAGGGACCTCTACGGCGGACTGATGCACTCGTTTATCATGTGGGGATTCCTGACGCTGTTCATCGCGACCCTGATCATCATGGTCGATCAGTACGCCTTCCAGAAAGTCCTCCACATGACGTTCTGGGAAGGCGACTTCTATCTCGCCTACTCGTTCATCGTCGACGCGATGGGCCTGCTGTTCGTCGTCGGCATCGGAATGGCCATGTACCGACGCTACTGGGTCCGTAACCACCGCCTCTGGGGCCGCCACACCTCCACAGAAGACGACATCTTCATCTGGACGCTGTTCGCGCTCGGCATCGGCGGCTTCCTCCTCGAGGGGCTGCGGATTTACAGCGCCGGTATCCCCGACCACGAGATCGTCAGCTTCGTCGGCTACGGGCTGGCGCTCGGCTTCAACGGGATCGGCCTCGCCACACTGGGAGCCGAGCAGGCCGGGCTCAATGGTTCGGGGCTGAACGTCGAGAACCTCCACTGGCTCGCGTGGTGGACCCACTCGCTGATCGCCTTCTTCTTCATCGCGTGGGTTCCCTACGCCAAGCCGTTCCACATGCTCTCTTCGTTCGCGAACGTCGTCACGCGCGACGAGAAGGCGGGTCAGCGCCTTCCGAACGTCCCCTCGGATCTCGACGCGACCAACGCGGAATCCATCGACGACTTCACCTGGAAAGAGATCCTGGACCAGGACGCCTGTACCAAGTGCGGCCGCTGTTCCTCCGTCTGTCCGGCGAAGGCCTCGGACCGCCCGCTCGATCCGCGCAACGTCATTCTCGACCTGAAATCGTACCGAGAGGACCTCGACGCCGGCGGCGAGGAACAACCCATCGTCGCCGACGGCGGCACGAGCGTAATCAACGCCGAGACGATGGAGTCCTGCATGGCCTGTATGGCCTGCATGGACGCCTGCCCCGTCGAGATCGAGCACCTCAAGAGCTTCACCCGGCTCAACCGCCAGATGACCGACCAGGGCGACGTCGCCCCCAGCATGCAGGACGTCTTCCAGAACGTCATGCAAAACGGCAACACGTTCGGCGACTCGCCGCGCAACCGGGGCGACTGGGCGGACGAACTCGAGTTCGACGTCACCGACGCCCGCGAAGAGGAAGTCGACTACCTCTGGTACGTCGGCGACTTCCCGAGCTACGACGAGCGCAACAAGCAGGTCGCCCGCTCGCTTGCGACCATCCTCAAGGAAGCGGACGTCAGCTTCGGCATCCTCTTCGACGACGAGAAGTTCGACGGCAACGACATCCGCCGCGTCGGCGAAGAGTTGCTCTACGTCGAACTTGCCGGCCACCACGTCGAGACCTGGGAGGACTGTGAGTTCGACAAAATCGTCTGTACGGACCCCCACTCCTACAACACGTTCAAAAACGAGTATCCGGAGGTCAACTTCGACGAGTTCTCGGACGATCCGATGATGCCCTTCGACTACGAGGAGCAGTGGAACGAAGACGGCGAAATCGAGGTCTATCACTGGACGCAAGCCGTCGAGGAACTCGTCGCGGACGGCGCCCTCGACCTGAGCGGCACGGAACTCGACTACACGGTCACCTACCACGACCCGTGTCACCTTGGCCGATACAACGACGAGTACGAGGCCCCGCGCGAACTCATCAAAGCCACCGGCTGTACGCTCGACGAGATGCCCCGCAACCGCAGCAACTCCTTCTGCTGTGGCGGCGGCGGTGGTGGCCTCTGGATGGACTTCGAAGAGGAGCCCAAGCCCAGCGAAGAACGCATTCGGGAGGCGCTCGAGGACACCGACGCCGGCAGCGGCATCGAGAAGTTCGTCGTCGCCTGCCCGATGTGCATGACGATGTACGAGGACGGCCGCAAAACTGGCGGCTACGAGGACGAGATCGAAGTCGTCGACGTCGCCGAACTCATCGTCGAGGCGATCGGGAAAGCCGACGAAGCGCAAGTCGAAGTCGCTGCGGACTGATTAGCACGTCACCGTTGTTTCCGACCTAACTGGTCCGTACCGTTGTCGGATCAATTCGATCCACGAGTCCATCGAAGTCGTCATCGAAGCTGAGCACGGCGTCGATGCCCTGATCGTCGGCGAGTGCGATAAGACTCGCGTCTGTGAAACTGAGTTCGTGATCGTCGTACCGTTCGAAGGCTCGAACCGTTTGTTCGAATTGATCGCCGGTTACGAACAGCAACTCTATCTTCTCCGAAACGGAACCACGTCCTGCAATTCGATTGCCGATAACACACGCTTCTCGATGGCTGCCCGTTCGCATTCGAGTAAGTGTCACGGCCTCGTCGTACACGTAATCATTCGTATATAATGCGCCGTACTCACCGGCCAATGCGGCTGTCATCGCTCTGTTTGCCGCGTCGTGATGTTCGTCCCGCTCGTTCTGTACCGCGACGAATACGCCGGTGTCGATGAGAAGGCTCATTCGCCGTAGAGGACCTCGTCGATCTCGCTCTCGGTCGTTTCGACTTCCCAGTCAGAGCTTCCTGATAACCACGCTTCGATTTCATCGTCCGATACCGGTTCGAAATCGTCGCGAAACGAGTCGAGTAACTCGTCTTTCGACTCGTATGTGGTCGCGATGATCCGATCGAGGAGTTCCTGCTGCGTCACGTTCCGTCCTGTTTCCAGCCGAATTTCCGCCTGTAGCTCCTCAAGACGGGATTTCGACGTGTCCGTGACCTTAATCGACGCGCTCATACCCACTAGTAGAGAGTTCCACTGAGAAAAATATTCCTCCGGGTAGAGCTTGCTACTTCCGAGAGTTAGTCGGAACGACCGGCACGGACTGTCTCGTGTTGTCCGTCTCTCTCGACAGCGATCTCATCCGCCTTCAGTTCACGGGCGAAATCGAGGAAGTTGTCGAAAACGAGCTTCGCCTCGCAGGACCGCTGATAGTTCGCGTCCGTGATTTCGCCAAGGATCGACTCGAGGCGTTCGTCGGAAAGCTCCTTCCGGTGGACGAGTTCGCGGGCGGTCTTCGTATCGTACTCGGGGTGGAACTGGACGCCGAAGACTCGGTCCGCGCGGAAGCCGTGGTTGGAGTAGTCGTTCTCGGCGAGAGGCTCGGCACCCGGCGGGAGCTCGGCGACCTCGTCGGAGTGGCTGGTGAAGGCGGTGAACGTCTCGTCGATGCCGTCGAACAGTCGCGACTCTGCATCCACGATCTGCTCGATCTCGCTGTAGCCGACCTCGTAGACACCCATGTCCGCGACGGTGCCGCCGAGAACGTCGGCCAGCAGCTGGTGCCCCCAACAGACGCCGAGGAACGGGACCCCGCGATCGATCGCCTCGCCGACCCACTCCTTGACGGGTGCCATCCACTCGTCGTCCCAGTAGACCGACGCTCGAGAGCCGGTAACCACGGCTCCGTCGTACTCGAAATCGTCCGGTACCGTGCCGTCAGTGACGTCGAACTCCGCCAGAGACGCATCGAGTTCGCGCCGGAAGTTCCGCGTCGTGTTCTCGTCCCGATGGGCTGCGTTCAGGACGGCGATTCGCAGTTGACTCATTGCCTCTTAGTGGTAACTCGATAAAAATAGGTGTTCCGCCCAGCGCCGACATTGCCGTGACCGCCGACGGTGATCGGAAGCGCCAGCGCTCGAGCGGAACGGCCAACGGACGGCCACAGCGGACGCGCTGACAAGCAGACGTGAACGGTGCAGTCAACATCCGACGAAAGGTAACTCAGAATCCCCCTACCGGGGATATGAGTAACGGTCGTTTGGCACGGCCAGTCGCCTCCCTGTTCAATCAAACCTCGGGTCGTTTCGCACTAAGCGAACAGGTGGGTTGCGAACCGTAATATCCCAACGCTGAGCAAATCGGAGATTTGCGAGGGACGCGAATCTTTGATTCGCGTGACTCGGGAATCTTCGCCCGTCAGGGCGGTGTGGATGTCAACGACGAACGTAGTTCCCGTCGCCATCTCGGCGAAACCGGTCGGCGGTGTCGAACCAGCCGTCGATGAACCGACCGCGGTCACTACGCTCGTCGGACTCGTCGTGCTGGTCGTACTCGTCGCGCTCGTCGCGCTCGAGTTCAGCGGGTTCGTCCCAGTTCTCTACGTCAGCCCCACGGGCGGTCACGTAGCCGTCGGCGAGCATCGGTCCGGAGAGCTGCAATCGGCCGTCCGCTTCGCCCTCGAGGGGCTCGCCCCCGCCGTCGACTAGCCGGGCGCGACAGTCCGGCACCGGGCGGCCGACAGCGGTCCCATCGACATCGGCTCCCGCCGAATCGCTCTCGGTTTCGAATCCCTGGCTCAGGGCGGTCGGACACTCGAGGCAACCGTACACTCGTGCGATCGGGACGCCACACTCCCGGTACGCCGCGACCACGTCGTCACCGACCGGGGCCTCGCAGATGGCTCGCTCGAGCGATTCGACGGCGTCCTCGAAGCCGGATTGGGCCGCGAGATCTCGAAGGACGGTCTCCCGACCGGCCAGCAGCGTCGCCCGCTCCTCGGCGATCGCGGCCAGCGCGTCGCCGGGGTCGAACGCGCGGTCGAGCAAGAGCGTGCCGCCGACGTACAGCACCGACAGCGCGACGCGTACGAGGCCGGCGGCGGTCGAGAGCGGTGCGGTGAGCGGGACGGTATCGTTCGCGGCGACCCCCCACGCCGCGACGCTCGTGAGGCAGTTGCGCTCGATGGCGTCGGGCGAGTAGCCGGCGACTGGTCGACCCGTATCACCGTGGAGGGCAAGCAGCGGGTTTTCCATCGACGGTCGCTCGTCGGCATCGACATCGTCTCGTTCGGTTTCGGATAGTTCCTCGAGCGTCACCGCCCGATCGAACGGGATCGATCGTACCAGATCGCGCTGGGCCGCCTCCGAGACGACCAGATCGGGCTCGAGGACATCGAAGGGGCGCTCGACGGTAGCCGGCGTCAAGAGGTGGGAGATCGGCGCGAACGTCGCACCGAGCCGTCGACAGGCAAAAAACAGCGCGAGCGCGGTAACCCGGTTTCGCGTGACGAGACAGACGGTCTCTCCGGGGCCGATAGCCAGCGTCGAGAGACGCTCGGCCGTCCGCTCCGCGATCGTCGACAGCTCCCCGTAGGAGACGCGATCCTCGTGGATCGTCTCCGCGGGTGCATGAAGTCGCCGCTCGGAGATGTCGACGACCGCCGTCCGATCCGGGAAGCGATCCGCCCGGTGGGCCAGCGAGAGGGTCACGGAACGCACTCCGACGTCGGGCCCCGTAGTAGATGGGGGGTCAATCGCAAGGGAGTGCGGATCCGCGTCCGTCTTCCACCGTTGCGGTCGGCGGACGACCGGCCGTCGAACTCGCTCGACGGGTTCGTCGGGAATCGGCGGAAAACACCACAGCAAAGAAGCCCCTACTCGTTCGGGGAAGCAGACGCATGCAGTTGGAGTGGTCGGCCGCAGCGTCGACGGTCGCGATCTCGGTTCCGGAGTTCCCGCTCGAGGAACCCGTACTCGTGTTCACCATCGCACTGGCAGTCTTCCTGATCGGGCCGCTGGTCGTCCGGCGGCTCGGACAGCCGGGGATCATCGGAGTCGTCCTGTTGGGGGCGATCCTCGGGCCCGGCGGGGTCGGACTCGTCGCTCACAGCGACGCGATCGTGCTGCTGGGCGAGGTCGGACTGATCTACCTCCTTTTTACGGTCGGACTCGAGCTGGATCTGCGACAGTTCGCGGCGGATCCGGGCAGCGCCGCGCTGTTCGGGCTCGTGAGTTTCGGCCTGCCGTTCGTCGTCGGCGCCGCCGCCGTCGCGGTCCTGCTCGATCTGTCGTTACTCGCCGCACTGCTTCTGGCGGCGGTCTTCGCCTCGCATACGCTGCTGGCGTACCCGATCGTCAACCAGTACGATATCACTGGGAACCGGGCGGTGACCGCGGTCTTCGGCGGCATCCTGTTTACTGACACGCTGGCCCTGCTGGTCCTCGCGCTGGTCCGCAGCGCCGCCGAGGGCGGACTCACTGCCCTCATCGTGATAGAAAAGGTCGTCGCGCTGATCGCGCTGGTCGGCGGCGTCTGGATCGTCGTCCCGCCGATCGCCCGGCGGTTCTTCCGAAATTTCAGCGAGGAGAGCTACTTCGAGTTCCTCTTCGTCGCCGTGGTCTTCTTCGGCGCGGCCAGCGTCGCCGCACTGCTGGACATCGCGCCGATCCTCGGGGCGTTCGTGGGCGGTCTCGCGCTCAACCGGCTGATTCCAGAGGGCGGGACGCTGCTCTCTCGGATCGAGTTCGCGGGCAACGCGTTCTTCGTCCCCTTCTTCCTGCTGCACGTCGGGATGCTCGTCGACGCGTCGGTCATCCTCGAGGGACGGCGGACGCTCGAGGTGGCGGCCGTGATCATCGGCGTCATGATCGCCCTGAAGTGGCTGGCAGCGTGGATCGTCACCCGCGTCAAGGGGTACACGGTCGACGAGCGGGGCGTGATCTTCGGCCTCTCCATCGGACAGGCCGCGGCGGCGCTGGCGATCACGCTGATCGGCTACGACGTGGGGCTGTTCGACGCCGCCATCCTCAACGCGGTCGTTCTCATGCTGCTCGTGACCGCCGTCGCCAGTCCCTGGGCGACGAAACGCGCCGGCCGGCGGCTCGCGCTGGCCGAGGACGTCGAGCCGGGCGGCGGCGCCCCCAGAGACCCGCGGATCCTGCTCCCGATCTCCCATGCGGCCGACCGCCAGCGGCAACTGCTCGAGTTGGCCTTGCTGCTCAAGGACGACGAGCGAGAGCGGCCGATCCACACCCTCACGGTCGTTCGACCGGACCGGAGCGGCGACCCGGATCGGGCGATCGACGACGCCTACGACGACCTCGAGGGACTCACCGCGATCGGGAGCGAGGCCGAAGTCCCCGTCGCCCCGGAGATCCGGGTCGACCACAATCCCGCCTCCGGGATCGTCCGCGGCGCGCTCGAGGTCCAGGCGGACCTGCTCCTGCTCGGCTGGGACGCCCAGCGATCGATCGGCCAGCGGCTGTTCGGGAGCATCATCGACCAGGTCCTCGAGCGGACGACCGACCCCGTGATGGTCGCCCGGCTCGGTCACCCGGTGAACATGACCGACCGGCTCTTCGTCGTCCTCCCGGACGGGATCGACCACCACGAGGGCTTCTTCGAGAGCGTCGCCCTGCTCAAGCGGTTCGCGGATCGCCTCGGCGCGCCGCTTACCGTCCTCGCGGTCGGTGACTCGGCTCACCAGTACGGACGGCGCTTCGATCTCGTCGAACCGGAACTGGACACCGAGTTCCGGGAGCTGTCCTCGTGGCGAGCCCTGCAGACGACCCTCGACGAGGAGGTGACCGCGGACGACCTGATCGCGGTCATCTCCTCGCGACCGGGCAGCGTCGGCTGGCACGACGAACTTCGGGAGCTACCGTATCGACTGGCGACTCTCCCTCCGGAGTCGTTCGTCCTGCTCCATCCGCGGGAGGACGCACCGGAGTACGACCGTCAGTTCCTGCGGTTCAAGTAGTCGAGGGGAGCGGGCGATCGGATCGCGGGCCCGGACCACTCACTCGCCTTCGCTTTCCGCGTAGGTCTCGAGAAAGCCGAGCAACAGATCGTTGACCGTCCGCGAGCGCTCGACGAAGCAGAGGTGGCCGGCCCCCTCGAGTTCGCGGAACTCCCCTCGCGGAAGTCCCCGAGCGAGGTCCCGCCCGGCGGCGGGCGAGACCAGCCCGTCCGCACCGCCGTGAATCACCCGCGTCGGCTGGGTCACCTCGGCCAGCCACTCCGTCGCGTTAAAGTTCTCGAGCGCCGCCGTCTGCGCGGCCCACCCCTCGCGGTCGGCGTCGCCGTCCGCTCGCCAGTCCGCGATCCCGTCCAGCACGTCGGGCTGGGCCTCGAGAAAGTCATCGGAAAGCCCCGCCGTGATCGATCGGCGAAGCGCGTTCCGATCGTCCGGCGGTGCAAAGAGCGCCTCGAGGTCGTACTCGTCCTCTCGAGCCGCGGTTCCGAACAGCGTCAGCGTCGCCACGCGACTCGAGGTCCGGGCCGCCGCGAGTGCGATCGCACCGCCGAGGCCACAGCCCACGAGGTGGGCGTTTCGAATCTCGCAGTCGGCGAGGACCGCCTCGAGGTCGGCGACAAGCGTCTCGAGGGCGTAGGGGCCGTCGGGTCGATCGGAGCGGCCGGTCCCGCGGAGGTCCCAGACGACGGCCTCGTGGGGGCCGGCGATCGCGGCGTGTTGCCACCCCCAGAGCCAGCCGCCGAGGCCGGCCTCGGAGACGAATACCACTGGTTCGCCCTCGCCGGTGCGGTCGTAGTACAGCGAGACGGACCCGTTTGTTGCGGTGGACATACGGGGACTGTGCGGGTAGAGCAAGGCGACAGTTTCGATTCCACGCGATCGGTCGTCGCCGTTCGCGAGGTACCCGTCGATCGAGATCCGTACTACCAGCCGAGACGTTTGTTCTCGTCGAAGGCCGTTTCAGTAGCAGTGAACTGGCTCCGAACGATCAGTCTTTCATTCTATCTTTTTTCAATCAGAAAGAGATGATAACATCCAATAGTATATTTTTCCCATGGGTTTCAGTAAGGGAGAAACGGTTGCAATAATCTTCGCCGCGTTGATGGTGACCTCACTGGTCGCCATACCCGCACTCGCGAGCGGACCAAGTGCGACGGCGAACGAACGATCCGCTTCGTACGCGGTCCACACTGCGAACGGACCTGGCACCGATACCGGCCCACCGAGTCAGAACGGCGACAGGCCGCCCGGACAAAGCGGTAACGGTCCACCGGGCCACGATCGCGGTGACGCGAACGTCACGGTCCCGGACCTCGAGGAGAACACGACAGTCGAGGCGACCCTGACCGCAACTGAACGCCTCGGTGACCTCGAAATCGAGAACGACACCGTCGCGGCGGCAGCAGCGAACGATACCGTCAGCGAGATTAACGCTTCGCTGCAGGAGTATCGGGGACTCCGATACGTCGACTCGCGGGCGGCGTTCGAACACCTGGCCGAAGCCCAGCGCGCCCTCGCAGCGCTGAAAGGAGCCATCGACGGAGACGACGCGGCAATCGTCGACGAGATCAGCGAGGACCTGTACGCGGCGATCGACGTCAGCGCGCGCCGCACCGTCTCCGATGCGACGGTCGTCGTCGCCGGAAATGACGGCGAGTTCTCCAATCCCGGGCAGCGTCAAAAAGCCGAAAGCGCGCTCGGAAATGCGATCGACTCGCTCGAGCGGGCCGACAGAACCGTCTCAGTCGACGCCTCCGGCAACGGAAATGGCAAACGGAAGGGGACGTCCGGAACCAGGAGCGCCGCCCAACCGACCGGTCCGGCCGACCGTGCAAAAGCGCTGACGCACCTCGAGAACGCTTGGAAGCACGCCGAACGGGCGCTCGATACGGTCGAAGCGAACACCGAACCGAGGCTCTCGCTGTCCCAGGGGCAGGCCTTCGAACGCAATGGGTCTGTTCTCGTTCCGGTCAGGGCGACCCTCGACGACGCGCGCCCGTACGCATACGACGATGCCGACGTGGCGATCGGCGGCGACGGCGATGCCGACGGCTTCACGTTCGTCACCGGTGAGTCGACCGTCACGACCGCGAGGGGTATGGCGCTCGTCGATGTCGGTTCGGAACCGAGGAACGTGACCGTCACAGTGACATCGACCGCCGCACACGATACCGACCGAACGGTCGAAGCGACCCACGAGATTCGCATCACGGAAGACGACGTTAGCTGGGAACGGCCAGATCCCGACGAATACCGAACCGTCGAAGTCGAAAACGAAACCTCAGGCGTAGCGGTCGCCGCCGGCGGTGACGGCCTCCACGAGACCGACGTGTCGATCAGTGACGAGACGCCCGAGAGTGACGACGTGTACCGTGCTGGTCCGATGGTTCGCATCGAGAACGCGAGACCGATCGACGAGGCGACGGTCGAGATTCCGATCGACGAGGACGCGCTCGACGAGGATGGTAACCTCTCGATCGTGACGTGGGATCCGACCAGTGACGCGCCGTGGACTCCCGTCGAGACCGAGATCGATCGCGATACCGGCGTCGCGACCGCCGAGGTCGATCACTTCTCGTTCTTCTCGGTGTTCCGGATCGAAGAGTGGGAAGACGAGACCAGCGACACGATCACGCTCGACGGTAACCAGACGGACGGTGACGTCAACAACGGAAGCGAGGTCGAGACGGCGGACTTCGTCTTCGTGATCGACGAAAGTGGGAGCATGGGTGGTTCGCCGATCCACTACGCCGAACTCGCTGGCAAACGCTTCGTCGGTGCACTCACTGACGATGAACGCGCCGGACGGGTCGGCTACGCGTCAGGCGCAAACCTCGATCAGCCGCTAACGAGCGATCACGATGCAGTCAACAGCAGCCTCGAGCGGCTGTCCGCGGGTGGTGGTACCGACACCGAGGCCGGACTGCGAGTCGGGCTCGACCACCTTGAGGAGAACAGCTGGGAAAACCGCTCGGAGGTGATGATCCTGTTGTCGGATGGGAACTCCAACAGCGGATCCTACCCGCGGTCCGTCGCCGAGGATGCTGCCGACGCGGGCGTCGAGATCAGTACGGTCGGGCTCGGGAACGGTATCGACGAGAACGAACTCCGCGAGATTGCGGCTATCACCGGCGGTGACTTCTATCACGTCGAGCGGGAGGAAGACCTGCCCGACACCTTCGAACGGGTCGCGGAGAACCAGACCGGTCCCGACCTGCAAGACACCAACGGTGACGGTATTCCGGACCTCGTCGCCGAGATGGACCTCTCGATGCCGACCGGTGAACCCGGCGTCGTCGGCGAACCCCTCAATCTCAGTCCGACCGCGCTCGACACCAGCGGTGACGGGATCCTCGACAACGAAACGGTCGACATCAACTACCGGGTCTTCCAGGAGGACAACAAAACGAAGCTCCACGCTTCCGTCACGTACGCCAAGCACCATCCAGCGCGGATCGATACGACCGGTGACGGTCTGACCGACGCCGAACAGCTCGAGGGGTGGGAGATCGAGATTATCGACAATCACGACGACGCGACGGAGATGCTCGAGATGATCACCGATCCCGACGACGAGCGAGACCCCGCAACGCTTCTCACGAGTCGGGCGGTCGAGGCCAACCCGCTGCTCTCTGACACGAGCGGGAACGGACTGTCCGACGCGAGAGAACGCGATCTCGGAACGGACCCAAAACGCGTCGATACGACCGGTGACGGGATCGCTGACGACGAAGCACTCGAGCTCAACCGGGAAGATCCGACGATCTTCACCACGACGCCGCCGAGCCCGATACTCGTCGATTATTCGCAGTGGTCCGAGGCGTCGACGCCGAGCGTTAGTTGGGAGCCCGGATTGAACAAACCGGAGGTGGACAGCGGACTCGACTGGTACTTCCAGTACCAGTATCGGATCGAGGACGCCGCCGGAATCGCCGAATACGAACTGAGCCGGGAGGGCGACCGTATCAGCAGTGATCGGCTCCACGGAGCGACGAACTACTTCAACGTCGCGGTGTACGAATCATTCTGGGAGGGCGCGTTCACCGCCTTACGCGGTTCCGAGTCCGACATCTACGTCGAAGACGTTCACGGAAACGCCAAGCAGGACCTGTTCGTCAGCCAGACCTCCTTTTACGGGGAACGGATAGACGACGTCCCGGGACTGGGTCCCGAACACGCGGGGATGCTCTCCGGGTTCACCCACTCTGGGGCCGAACTCCCCGAACTCCTCTACAGTATCTTCATCGACGACGGAGTAGGGGACACCGCTGCGGCGGTCGAAGAGTTCCTCGCCGAAGCCGACACGGAGTTACTCGCGGAGATCGTCCGCGGTATCCCCGAGAGCACCGTCCAGCAACAGCGAGCGGACAATCCGTACACGCAGGGGACCAACGGCTGTAGCTGGGACGGCGACCCCGACGAAATCGCGCCGGCGATGCAGAGCCCCGGTTCCCTGCCGTCGCATATGTCCGACTGCGAAAAGTACGCGGTCGGTTTCTACACCGGGTACGTGACCCACTTCATCTCATCGTTCATCTACGGTGGAACGATTACGCAGGGAGTCTCCGAGTCGACGAACATCGCGAGTCGCCTCTCGAGGGTGTCGGGCAAGGTCAGCACCGTCTCACTGACGGCGTCGACCAGCATGAAGACCAGCCGGGTCACAGATCAGTTCCTCAGAGCGAAACGAGCAGTGCCGAGCACCAAAGCGGACCGGCTGATTCGCGAACAGGCGACGTTCGGCTCCGGGCAGAATCTCCTCGCGAACTTCCAACGGATCGATACCGGAAAGCTCGCTCAGCTCCCCGGCGACGAGCTCCGGCAATTCCTCGTTCGAAACGGTGAGGACGGTGCGGACCTCATGCGCTACCTCGATGCCGACGCCGCCTCGGCGGTCCTCCGTCACGATCCTGCCGCCGTCCGGCACGTGATACGGAAGGTTCCCGAGGTCTCGCGGCAGGCGGACATCCTCTCCGGTTTGACTCGTGTCAGCCGAGCGAATCACCCCGAGTACGCGTCGCTCGCGGTCCGACACGGCGAGGACTTCACCGAGTTCGCGAATCGATTCGGAGACGACGCCGTGACGACCATCAACCGGATCGGCGATCCCGCCGATCAGAGACGTCTCCTGTCCGAGTCGCGGACTCGAACGGCACTGGTGGACCTCCAGCAAGCGCAACCGCAGGCCGCCCAACGGGTGTTCGACCTGTATAACTCGCGGGCGACCAACGCGGCGCTTCGACTCGGGGACGACGCATCGATCGAACCGCTGATTCGCATCGCCCAACAGAGCGACATTCGGAAGCTCCAGCTCGCCGTGACCCGCGGGGATCGGACCGTCTGGATCCAGACGCCACGGTTCGACGATACGGTCAGGAGCGCGCTCCCCGGATTCGATCGCGATACGGCGACAAAAATCGTCCAATCGGTCGTGGTCTCCGGATCGCAAGTGGATCTCGACGACGGGACCAGATACACAGCCGCGTCTACGGACCTCGAGTTCGATCTCGACGGGGACGAACTCGTCATCACGACCGACGGGAACGGGACGATCACGTCGTTCGAACGGATTGAGCGGTAGCGTCAGCGGAACCGCGATCCGACCCGTGGTTTTATTTCTCGGTGGTCGATACCTACGACAAGATGAGCACCAAACGGCTCAGTGAGATCGTTTCGGCGTTCCTCAGAGAGGTCGGGTCGATCGTCTGGGTCTTCGTCGCGCACACGCTAGCGAGACTCGTTCCGTTCGCCGTCGTCGTCCTCGCGCTCGTCGTCTTCGGTGCTATTATCAGCGTTCTCCTGTCGGTGCTCTCCTCCTTCGGCGTCTCCACGCGACTGATCGCTGCAACAGCGGGGGTCGCGACGATCGGCGGACTGTGGCTGCTCGGACTCCGACTCCTGGTCGGAATCGACCTTCTCGGACCGCTTCGGCGGCTCGCGGGCGGGGACGGACGAACCGAGACGGAACGGTTGCTCGACGAGGTCGACGACCACGTGGCGGAGCTGGATACCACCCTGGAGACGTTCGGCGAAAAGTCCGACCGACTCGAACGGACGATGCGAGCGTACGACGACGAGCCGACGGCCGAGCGAGAGCGACGGATCGGTCGACTGTTGGCCGAACTCAGGGAGCACTGTCGCGAACTGGAACGACTAGCGGAGACGATCAAGGAGAAGCGGACGGACGCAGACGGGTATCACGCCGGCGGCGACATCGAGCGCGTCCGACTGGAAGCGAAGCACCGTGGCGACGCACTCGAGTCGGCGATCGAGCGCTACGAAGTCGACGCGGAGTCGTACGTTCGAGAGAGGGCAAGGATGGTCGATATCGACGCGGACGAACTACAGGGATTGGCGGTCGACGAGTGGCCCGAGACGAGCGACGGCTCCGATCGGTGACCGAACGGGAGAGACGACGATACGAGATCGACGGGACGATTGGTCGGAACAAGGCGAAACGCAGGCGACCGTCGGCGTCGGGGTACTCATCTCACAACGAGGTCAGGCGTTCAGTACCTGCCGCAACACATCGGGGGCGTCCTCGAGCGCGTCGTCTAACGCCTCGACGTTGGGGCCGCCGCCCTGTGCGAAGTCCGGCGGGCCGCCGCCGCCGCCGCCGACTCGGCCGGCGAGTTCGCCGACGACCTCGCCCGCGTTGACGCCCACGTCGTCGGGTACGGCCACGACGAACTGGGCACCGCTCTCACCGCTGCCGAGGACCGCAATCTTGCCCTCCTCGGCGATGGCAGTCGCGGTCGCGCGCAGTTCGTCCATGTCGGCGTCGATGCGGTCGACGACGGCCGTCGTGTCGCCGACGTCGACCTCCTCGCCGCCGCCACCACCGCCGGCTCGAGCCTCGGCGAGTTGTTCTTTCAGGTCCTCGATCTGCTTGCCCCGTCCCTTCCACTCCTCGAAGAACCGTTCGGCGGTCTCGGGCACGTCTGCGGGAGAGACGTCGAGGATCTCGGCGGCCTCATAGAGCGCATCCTCTTTTTCCTGGGTCGCCGCGATGGCGGCCTCGCCGGCCGCGAAGGTAATCCGCTCGACGCCGTCTTGCACGCGCTCGGTGTTGAGGATCTTGATCGTCCCGATGTCGCCGGTCCGGGCGACGTGCGTGCCACCGCAGGCCTGCGTATCCTCGTCGACGTGGATCAGTCGGATCTGCTCGCCCGGCGGGATACCGCCCTGGTAGAGGTCGAAGCCGTATTCCGCCTCCGCGTCGTGGCGGTCGGGCCACTCCTGGGAGACCGCGGTGTTGTCCATCACGATCTCGTTGGCGCGATCCTCGATCCGTTTGACGGTCCCGCGGTCGATCCGGTCGTAGTGGCGAACGTCGATCCGCGAGCTCTCGACGCCCTTCTGGGCACCGGCCTGTCGGATGTGCTCGCCGAGCACCTGCCGTGCGGCGTGGATGACGATGTGGGTCGCGGTGTGGTGTCGCATGAGCTGTCGGCGACGCTCACCGTCGACCTGGCCGTTGACCAGTTCGCCCTTCCCGGGGTCCTCGTCGGCCCGGTGAAGGATGACGCCGTCGACGATCTGGACGTCCTCGATCTCGACAGTGGTGTCGTCAGTCGAAAGCGTTCCCGTGTCCGCAGGCTGGCCGCCGCCCTCGGGGTAGAACATCGTCTGATCGAGGACGACGTCGTACCCCTCCTCGCGCTCGAAGACATCCAGGACGACTGCCTCGAACTGGGTGCGTTCCTGGTCGTCGTAGTAGAGTTTCTCCGTCTCGGGGAGGTCCTCGAAGCGCTCGTTTTCGCCCTCTTCGGCGGCCGCGACCGCTTCGGGCGTGTCGTGGCGCTTCGCGACGAGGCTGTAGAAGTCGTCGGGAACGTCGACCGCTGCGCCCGTCTCCTCGGCGATCTCCGCGACCATGTCCGGCTGGATCCCGTGGGAGTCGTACAGTTCGATCAGTTCTTCGATCGGGATCGGCTCGCCCTTCTTGGCGTACTCCTCGGCGAGCGTCTCGACCCGTCGACCCCCGCGCTCGAGGGTCTCGCGGTACTTTTCGACCTCGGTGCGAACGATGTCCCGTATCGTATCGCGGTTCTCGTATGCGAGGCGCTCGGCCTGCATGTCGACGAGTTCGTCCAGCGGCGCGTCGACGCCGACCGTGTCACAGAGCCGTTTGGTTCGCCGGAGCACCATCCGCGCGAGGTAGCCGGTGCCGACGTTCGAGGGAACGATCCCGTCGCCCAGCATGTACGCCAGCGTACGGCAGTGGTCCGCGATCGCGTAGATGTCCTCGAGGGGCTCCATGAGCGCCTCGAGTTCCACGGCGTCGACGCCGAGTTCGGCGGCGATCTCGCCGCGGGCGGTCTCCATGTCCTCGGCCTCGTCGATGTCCATGTGGCCCGCGAGCTTCGCGGTGCGGTGGATCAGTTCCTCCTGCTCTTCGGTGTGGTCGATCCCCGCGTTCTCTTTGAGGAACGCGATCATGTCGGGATAGACCGCCTCGTAGACCGTCGGGGTGCCCTGAGAAACCCAGGTCCAGCGCTCGAGCCCGTAGCCGGTGTCGACGATGTAGGTGTCCATCGGGCTGTAGCGGTTCCCGTCTTTCATCTCGTACTCGCCGTCGGGGTCTTGCTCCATCGACATGAAGACGAGCGTGGCGAGTTCGACGCCGCGGTAGATGACTTCGATTGCCGGCCCGGCGTTCCCGCCGCCGACCCACGGATCTTCGATGTAGATGACCTCCTCGAGATCGACGCCCATCGAGTCGAAGAAGCCGTCGCAGAGTTCGACGGTGCGGTCCTTCCAGTAGACCTCGCCGTGGTAGGCGTACTCGTCTTCCGCGACATCCTCGCGCGTGTTGAACGCGTGGTGGGCCATCATTTCGAAGGCCATGGTGTGTCGGCCCGTCTTGCCGACGTTGTCGATGTCCTGCATCCGGATACAGGGTTGGGAGACGCACAGCGGGTTCGCCGGCGGCGGCGTCTCGCCGCTCGTCACCAGCGGCTGGAAGTCGTAAATCGACGCCTGCGTCAACAGGACGTCGTCGCGCCAGCGGTTGGCCGCGACTGGGTATGGATCGATTCGCTCGTGCTCGTTGGCCTCGAAGAAGGAGAGAAAGGCCTCGCGCATCTCCGACAGATCGTACGACTCGTCGAATCCCGAGTTGTCGATGAAGCCGTACTCCTCGCAGGGCGGCTCACCGCAGGTCACCCTGCTCTCGTCGCGCGTCCAGAAGTGAGCGCCACACTCCGGACACTCCTTGCGCTCGAACCCCTCCTCCTCGAAGTACTCGAGGCGATATTCGTCCGCCAGTTCGCTCATTACGCGTCTATTGGCCCTGCAGCGCGTAAAACAGTTCCGCAACCGGTGTCACGACGCGATCGGTCGCGGCAGCGGTGACCGGTCTTCGTGCGGACCGGAACCCCCACGGTACCACCGTCATCGAGTCGTCCGACCGATACTCCTGCAGCGTTTGTTAACCCACTGCCGTCACAATATCATCCGTGATTAAGATAGGCAATTGATAAATATTCGTCAGTGAAACGTTCCGGTAATGGCGAATCTCGAGCGAACTCGAAGTGGTGTTCGGGCGACGCGATCCGGTGGGACGGATCGGGCGAGTCCGACTCACCACGGTGACACACACGGATTCGCGAACGAGGGTGAATACTGACGATGGGGACCAGACGTTCCTTCCTCCGGAAAGCCGGCCTGTCCGCCGTCGGAACGGTCGCCGGTATCACCCTCCTCCCGCCGCCGCCCGACGCGACGGATCCGACGGGGACGGTCGAGGCCGCCGAACCACCCTCAGTGGTCTCCGAGTGGACCGACGAACCGATCACCGACGAAGACGACGCGCCGATTGGTCGCTACCACTACGAGCCGACGGGCGACGGGTTCCGCGCGACCGCTCCGTTCAACGTCGTCGTGCTCCCCGAAGCCGACGGCGATCGCGGCCTCGAGACCGTCATGTCCGTCCTCGAGGCCGAAGGGTGGATACGCAGCCCCGAAGAATACACGCGGTTCGCCTGGGATCGGGAGACCGAGTCGTACGTGCGCCAGCAGGCCACGGCCGCTCAGGCCTACTACGGCGTCAACGGTCGCCGCCACGTCCGGTGCTGGTCGTTCGACGGCGTCATCTCGATGCAGGCCCACGAGGATTCCCCCGCTCGGCCGACACACGGAGTCCCCTCCTACCAGCGGGGCCGAGACACGATCGAAGCGATCTTCGACGGAGCCGACTGGCGGGTTTCCCCCAATGCGATCGATCTGGCGAACGCGAAGAGACCCGATCACGACGGGGTCGCGACGGTCATCGCGGAGGACCCATGAGTACCGAAACGGACAGCCACCGATCGCTCGAGGTACGGGCGGTCGTGAGTGCTGCCCTCAGGCACCCCTTGCTCGGTCTCGAGCCGCGACGGACGGCGCTTGCGGGAGCCTATCTACTGGGACTCATCGCGATGTTTCTCGCCAGCTACGTCGGAGCGAGAGTGCCGATCAGTGACTCCCTTCGCACTCAACTGACGTCGGGGCTGGATACGCTCAGCCTGCTCGTCATCGCGCTGGTGGCGGCGACGATGCTGCTCGCGCCGTCGTGCTACGCGGTCTGGAACGGCGGCCCACTGCTGTCGTTCTGTCTTCCCCTCGCCCCGGTCGCCGTCGGCGACACCATGGCCGGTCGGTACGTGCTCGATCTCGATCTCGCGATCGCATTGACGGTCGGCGCGAGTGCAGCTGCACTCGCACTCCTCGCCACGGACGTTCGGCAGGTGGGGTCGGTTCGATTCTGGCGGGCCGACACCCACGAGGATCGGTTGGTGTTCGTCACCGCGATCGCGACCGTCGCCGCCGTCGGCATCGGCCGGTTCGTCGGCACCGCCCCGTCCTACGTGCTCGAGTGGTACGCGCCGATGGGTGTCGTCTGGCTCGTGACTGCCACAGTCCTCGGGAGCTACTGGCTGAACTGGGCTCGATCGGCGTGGCACACTCACACCGACCGGAGCGCCGTAGAGTCGTAACGTTCCATCAGCCTCCCGGACCGGCAACCGATCGAATTCGCGAACGGGGTCCGTCGATTCCCGCCCGCAACTCAGTGTTCGATATGCACAACAGAGTTTTATCGGACGGGACAGTCACGCCACACAGACAATTGAACGGCGACGGCATGGCGAATCCGCCAGCGAACACCCGACCGCGAACCGTGCTCTACGTGGCCGCCTCGGAAACGGCCGCCAGCGACGGTGCCGTCGCACTCGAGCGACTCGAGTCTGGCCCGAAACGGTCGGTCCGCGCCGTGACCGAAGTCGACCGGATCCGTACCTGGGCGCCGGAATCCGACTGCGTCGTCTTCGCTGAGACGCCGACGACCGCGGCGGGGTCGAACCTGCTCGAAGTGGTCGAAGCCTGTGGCTCCGCGCCCGTGATCCTCTTTTCCGAGGCGTCGTACGCGCCCGCGGCCGCCCGGTCGACCGACGGCATCGACGGCTACGTCCGCCGCGATACCGACGACGCCGTTTCCCACCTCGCGGACGAGATCGAATGGGTCTGTGGCGGTGTCGGAACCACCGGAAACGCCGGTGGGCGCGAGATCGACGCGGATCCGGACACCGACGCCGAAACCGACACCGAGGCGGAATCCAACACCGACGCCAAGGCCGAATCCGACACCAACGACGACGTGATCGCGATGGCCGGTGTACCGACGCCACCGAGTCGTCGACCGGCCGACGTACTTCTTGAGTCGATCCCCGAACTGGTCGCCTGTCGCGACCGCGATCGGCTCTTCGAATTGCTCGTCGAAATCGCGGCCGACGCGCTCGAGCACGAGTACTGCTGGCTGTCGACGGTCCGCTTCGGGGACCTCGTCCCGCGGACGACCGCGCCGGGGATCTCGGCCGACGCGCTCGAGTCGCTGTCGCGTGCGGGACCGCTCGGGGACGTCCTCCGAACGGGAGAGTCGCTCCGGATCGACGACCTCCCGACCGACGATCGGCTAGCGACCCCGCTCGAGGGGGTCAAGTCGCTGTACTGCGTCCCGGTCGGCGACGTCGGCATCGTGCACGTGGCCGCCGACGCGCCGGCCGCGTTCGCCGAGCGCGACTGCGACGCCCTGGCGGCGTGGGGCCGGATCGCCACGTCGGTTCTCGAACGACTCGACGCCGACGCAACCGATACCACGGCGCGAGAGCGCTTGCGTCGGGAACGAGACCGACTGCGGACCGAGCGCGACCGACTCGCAGCCGAACGCGACGAGCTAGCAGCCGAACGCGACCGATATCGAACGCTCTTCGCGAACGTTCCGGAACCGGCTGTCAGGTGCGAGATCGTCGACGGAGAGCCAGTCGTGCAGAGCGTCAACGACACCTTCGCCGACGTGTTCGGCACCGACCCCGAAACGATCGTCGGCGACTCCGTCGACGAGTCGACCGTCCCGCCGGGTCTCGAGCGGCGACGGGCGACGCTCCTCGAGTCGCTGCGGGCGGGCGAGCGGCGCCAGCTCGGCAGCCGGCGCGAGACCGTCGACGGCGTCCGCGAGTTCCTGCTCACGCTGGTCCCCCTCGCTGTGAACGCCGACGGGGACGAACACGGTGACGCAGCCACCGAGGACGCAGACCACAACCCCGAGGGATTGATCGTCTACAGCGACGTCACCGAGCACAGCCGTCGCGAACGTGAACTGGCCGCCGCCAAAGCGCGTCTCGAGACGATCGCGGCCCTGATCGACGACGACGTACGAACGCCGCTGAACGTCGCCCGCGGCTATCTCGAGATTGCCGAGGAAACCGGCGATCGGGAGCACTTCGCGGCAGTCGACGATGCACAGGAGCGATTGCGGGAATCCGTCGATCGGCTGGTCGCGATCGCCGGACAGGACGACGTCCTCGTCGAGACCGAACCCGTCGCCGTCCACGACGTGGCGCGGCGGGCCTGGGTCGCCATCGACACCGGCGACGCGCGGCTCGTCACGCGGGCGGCGAATAACCGCGTCCTCGAGGCCGACAAGGCGCGTTTGCGGGAGCTACTCGAATCGCTGCTGATGGCCGTCGTCGACGAAGCGATCGAGAACGAGCCGGTCGTCACTGTCCGTGCGACCGACGACGGCTTCGCCGTCGCTCGCCGCGACCCGGCCACCGCAGAGACGGACGCCGATCTCGAGGCGGATCCCGTCTCCGACCAGGTGGCCGCGGCGGATGGGACCGGCTTCGGGCTCGGCACCGTCGAACGGATCGCCGACGCCCACGGCTGGGATGTCGGCGTCGCCGAAGCAAACGGTCGCCTCACCGTCTCGTTTCGCGGGGTCGAACCGGCCGACGTGGAGGGAGAGTGACTCCGTTCTGGATTTGACCAGCGGTAGACGGCTTGAACCGGCTGTAACTCAGCCGTTCGTTTCAGGGTAGCCGCGTCTCACTCTAGACCAGCCAACCGGCATGCGGTGGCGCGCGCTGGGCCGCGGCGAACAGACTGTGAGCCGCGGTATAAAGCCGTGCGAGGGATGAGTGAGCGCCGTGAGGCGCGAACGAATCGGCTGGGGAGGGCGTGGCGATCCCCTGTTGCCACGATAGCAGGACACTTCGTTCACTGTATTCCAGCCAAAACCTACTGTTCCATTCACACAGTTTCCCCTTCGTACGGACTACTCTCCGTCAGTTCCGGCGCACCCGAAACCCGCCAGACGGATGTGCCAGCACACAGGCCAAACGGCCCGTCTCAGGCCTCGTTCTCGAGCGCCAGCGACGCCAGCATCGCCTCGAGTTGCAGCCGCTCGTTCGCGCCTTCGGTGATCCGGTAATCGACCTCGCCCAGGCGCTCGAGCAAGCGGACCGTTGCCCGCTCCGGAATGTCGAACTCCCAGGCGGAGCGGTGGAGCTGGTCGATGACGTCACCGCCGGCGAGGCCGCGCTCGGTCAGCAGGTCCTCGAGGGCGGCTCGAGCAGCGGTGAAATCGCCGTCGATGGCGTGGCCGACCATCGCCTCGACCTCCTCGGGGCGGGCCGTCGCGGTGATCGCGAAAACGGTCTCCTCGTCGACGGTTTCGCCCATCACTGCGGCGGCCTGCAAGGCGTTAATTGCCTTCCGCATGTCGCCGTCGGCCGCATAGACCAGCGCGTCGACACCGTCGTCCGTCACGTCGATGTCCTCGTTCGCGGCGATCTCCCGAACCTGCGCCTCGATGGCGTCTTCGGAGAGTTCGGTGAACCGGAAGACCGCACACCGCGACTGGATGGGGTCGATGATCTGGCTCGAGTAGTTACACGAGAGGATGAAGCGGGTGTTGTTCGAGAACTGCTCCATCGTCCGGCGCAGCGCAGACTGGGCGTCAGAGGTCAGCGCGTCAGCCTCGTCGAGGAAGATGATGCGGTGTGAGTAGCCGCCGAACGATGAGCGCGCGAAGTCCTTGATTCGGTCACGGACGACGTCGATCCCGCGCTGGTCGGAGGCGTTGAGCTCGAGGAAGTTCTCCCGCCAGTCGTCGTCGTAGACCTCTCGAGCGATGCTCTTCGCTGCTGTCGTCTTTCCTGTACCAGCTGGACCCGCAAAAAGAAGGTGGGGAAGATCGTCCTGCTCGACGTAATTTTTGAGTCGCGGAACAATGTCTACGTGGCCCTTGATGTCGTCGAGTCGCTCCGGGCGGTACTTCTCGATCCAGACTTCGGTCTTGCCGGGGGTGGGCTCCGCCGCCTCGGCGTCGGCCTCGCTCATACCGGCCGAAGGGGTGGCCCGAAGATAAAACGACCGAAGGTCGGCTTCGGGCAGGATCGCCGGTGGCTCTGTCATCAGTGATGGACAAATCACGGAACTGGACGGTTTCCGGCACTGAAACCGTGGTACCGGGTTTTAGACCCTACTCGAGGAAAGAATACACGTCATGCTCGGAAACGACTCACTATCACGATTCGCCGTCGCAGTGCTGGTCGCCCTCGTCGTTTTCGGGACCGTCCCGGCGACGGTCGCCGCCCAGTCTGACGCCCGAACCGGTGGAACGATCGTCGTCGAAGAAGGCGAGACAGTCGATAGCCTCGAGGCCTTCGGCGGAAGCATCGTCGTCCAAGGCACCGTCACCGGCGACGTCAGCGCCGTCGGGGGCGACGTTCGAATCGAAGAAACGGGGCAGATCAATGGTGACCTCGAGGCCGCCGCCGGGAGCGTCACCATCGCCGGAACCGTCGACGGCGACGTAGAGGTCGGCGCGGGGAGCTTCACGGTCACCGAGAGCGGGGCCGTCGGCGGCACCGTCATGGCCGGGGTCGGGAGCGCGACGATCGACGGCACGCTCGAGAGCGACGCCGAAATCGGTGCCGAGACGATCCGGCTGGGCGAGAGTGCCTCAATCGCGGGCGATCTGCGCTACGACGGAGACCTCGAGGGGAACACCGATGCTGTCGCGGGTGAGGTTCGAGAGGACTCCTCGCTCGGGGTCGACGTTGCGCCGACGATTCAGCCGTTCGCGTCGTGGCTGTTCACCGCCTACGCCTTCGCGGTGAATCTGCTGCTCGGTGCCCTTCTGCTCGCGCTGTTCCCGCGGTTCTCCGACACCGTCGCCGATCGCGTCGCGACGGGCCCCCTCCGATCCGGGCTGGTTGGGCTGGGGGTGTTCGTGGGGATCCCGATCCTCCTGATCGCGCTCGCGATCACCGTCGTCGGGATCCCGCTGTCGATGGTCGGTGGGCTCGTGTTCGCCCTGCTGCTCTGGATCGGAATCATCTACGGCCGCTTCGCCGTGGCCGCGTGGCTCCTCTCGCTGGTCGGTCTCGGCAACCGCTGGCTCGCACTCGTCGTCGGCCTGCTCGCCGGTGCCCTCCTCTCTCAGTTGCCCGTCCCCGTCGTCGGCGAGGTGATCAGTCTGGTCGTCCTCCTGCTCGGTGTGGGCGCGATCGCTCGCGCGCTGTTCAGCAATCGACGACACGCTCGAGAGCGAGAGCAGCGGGTCGGTTCCGGGCCGAACGAGCCGACGACGGACTGACAGTACGGGGCTCGCCAGCGCGCGGAGCGACGCGCTCAAGGCCGCCGCCCCGTAACGCGGCGTATGCACGTCACCGTCGACGTCAAGGGTGAGGATACCTACGAACTCGAACTCGAGGCGGTGGCAGGGGCTGCGGATGCCAACGCTGACGCCGCTGGCGGTCCCGACGCAACGCCGACCTACGCGGACCTGCTCCGCGCGATCGACCTGAGTCCCCACGAGGTGAGCGTCCTCGTCGACGGTCGCCCGGTCCCCGAGGATCAGCCGGTCGAAAGCGCCCACGTGACGGTGTTACGGCTCATTAAGGGCGGGTGATTCGATCGACCCGAAATCGACGCGTTGTTAGCCCGCGCCGATCGACCCTCCTGACGAATGTTCGTCCGCACGGCCACCCCCGACGACGCCCTCGAGGTCCGGCGCATCCTCGACGCGGCGTTACTCGAGCCGGGCGACGTCGAGAGCCGGATCGATGCCGGTGACGTCCTCGTCGCGGGTGATCGACGGGGTGGCACGGCAAGCGCCGGTGACGATGGGACCGCTTCCGCAGACGACCCGGACGCGACCGAGCGAATCCTCGGCACGGTCGTTCTCGAACCCCTCGACGCCGAGTCCGGGGCCCACGTCGGCGCGATCGGTGTCCGGCGTCGCCACCGTGGTCACGGCATCGGCCGGGCGCTGATCGAGCGGGGCCTCGAGCGCGAAGGCCGACTGACGGCCCGGTTCGACGACCGCGTCCGGCCGTTCTACGAGCGCCTCGGGTTTTCGATCGAGCCGATCGACGAGCAACGTCACTCCGGTGTCGTGGTCGCGACCGACAGCGTCTGACCGCGGTCCGCGTCTGACTGTCCGGTCCCGATCCACGACGCGACCCGTCGCCTGCCAGCGGAGTTTTATCCGAGAGAACGTGGTAGCCACCT
Source organism: Natrinema sp. H-ect4 (assembly GCF_041894845.1). Taxonomy (NCBI): domain Archaea; kingdom Methanobacteriati; phylum Methanobacteriota; class Halobacteria; order Halobacteriales; family Natrialbaceae; genus Natrinema; species Natrinema sp. H-ect4. The sequence continues at coordinate 181,962 of NZ_JBHDYC010000007.1, read as the reverse complement.
CCGCATGGCGCTTCAACGGATGCTCAGCGGCGATCCATCGAAGAGTTCGAAGGTCTATCTAGCGATCGGTGCACTCTCGCTCGCGAAAGCGATCGCGGTCCGAAAGGATCGAGAGCGGTTCCGGCGCGAGCTACTCGACGCCGGCCTGTTCCTCGGCGTCGGGTACGTACTGCGCCGGTTCAGCCGGATGAAAGCACAGAAACGACAGGAGCTCGAATCCCAGCTCCCGAACTGGGCAGCCGACGTGATGAACTCCGAAGCCGCCTCGAGAGGGGTCCAGTCCATCGCGAAGCAGCGACTCGCTGGCAGAGCAGAGCCGGAGCCGGAACCGACGCTCCGGGATCGCGCCCGAGGCGTTATCTCGAGCCTGTAGCGACCCGATCCGTCGGTCCTCCGCTCACAGTCAGTCCCGGCTATCCTCCGCTCACAGTCAGTCGGTATTCGTGCCAGTCGCAGCCGCGGGCTCGGCGGACAGCGGCTCGAGCGCCGCCGAAAAGTGACGGATTTCCGGGACTGCGGGGTCGGAGACGATCTCGAGTCCGGAGACTTCGTCGCGCTTCTCGAGGACGGCTGCGGCCGTCTCGACGACGTGATCGAAGTGCTCCCGGTGGTAGGTCCGGCGCGGGACCGCGAGCCGAACCAGTTCCGGCCGGTCGGTCTCGGGAAACGCGAAGCTCCCGAGTTCGACCCCTCGAACCCCGCCTTCTCGATACAGTTCACAGACCAGCGCCTGTCCCGGAAACTCGTCGGCCGGAATTTCCGAAAACGTCGCTCCCGCGTCGATATAGACCGCGTGCCCGCTGGTCGGCGTGTACACTGGGAGCCCGATCTCCTCGAGCATCGCGCCGAGTTCGCGAACCTGTCCGACCCGGTCTTCGACGTACGATTCCTCGACGGCCTCGCGCAGGCCGACGGCCATCGCGGCGACGTCCCGGCCGGCCATCCCGCCATACGTCGGAAAGCCTTCGTAGAGGATCGCGCGCTGTTTGCACCGCTCGAAGAGGGACTCGTCGTCGGTCGCGACGAAGCCGCCGACGTTCACCAGCCCGTCTTTCTTCCCGCTCATGACGAGCGCGTCGGCCTCTCCGAGTTGCTCGCGAGCCGCCTCTGCCACCGTCGCGTCGGCGAACTCGTCCTCGCGCCGGGTCACGAAGTAGGCGTTCTCCGCGAACCGGCAGGCGTCGATCACGAACGTCGCATCGATCTCGTCGGCGAACGCCCGAACGCGACGGGTGTTTGCGACGCTGACCGGCTGGCCCGCCGCCGAGTTGTTCGTGATCGTCAGAATTACCAGCGGGACGCGCTCCGGACCGACCTCATCGACGACCGCTCGCGCCTCCTCGAGCGAGAAGTTTCCCTTGAACGGCTCGTCCGTCTCCGGGTCGTGAGCGCCCGACACGGGACAGTCGATCGGATCGGCGCCCTGATTCGAGACGTGCGCTCGCGTCGTGTCGAAGTGGGTGTTGTTGAGCGCGACGTCGCCCTCGGAGAGGAGAGTTCCGTAGAGAACGTTTTCCGCACCGCGGCCCTGATGGGTCGGCACCACGCGGTCGAATCCCATCACGTCCGCGACCGCGGACTCGAGGCGATCGAAGCTCGCCGACCCGGCGTACGCTTCGTCGCCCCGGAGTAGCGCGGCCCACTGATCGTCGCTCATCGCGCCCGTCCCGCTGTCGGTCAGGAGATCGATGAAGACGTCGTCAGCGGAGAGATTGAACGCGTTGTACCCGGCGTCCTCGAGCGCTCGTTCTCGCTGTTCTCTCGATGGGAGGCGGATCCGTTCGACTACTTTCGACTTGTAGGCGACCATAGTCGTTCGACACCGCCGCGCGTGTTCAGTCTAGTTGGCGTCTTGTGACCGTCAACGGCTCGAGACGGCCCCTTCCGGACGGATCGGCGCATCGATGGACGGAACCGGCGAGACCATCGTGGACGGAATCGATGGCGGCGGAACTTTCGCGGACGTGACCGATGACGGCGAGACCATCGCTGGCAGGAGTGGCAATAGCGGGGCGGCCGGGCTCGACTCTTTCCGTCGGAGAATCACTGATCGTCGATCGCGGCGCTGTCGAAAGCGTCGTCGGTGAGCCGCGTTGGCGTCGGATCAGGGCCGACGAGTTGCAGGTCGTCGGCCCTACCGTCGCGAATGGTGAGCGTGCCCGACGAGGCGACCGCAGTATCGGCCGAGCCGGCGTTCGTGGATGCGGTCGTTTCGACACGCTCGTCGGAGCCGGTCGCCCGGGCGGAGGTCGGGTCGGTTGCGGTGAGCGCGTCGAGTTCGGCCGCCGTCGCGTCGACGACGGCGCCGTCGTCGCGCACGATCACGTCCGAATCACCGATGAATTCGAACTCGAGGGCCGCTCGAGTCGCGGACGCATCGTCGTCCTCGTCGGTTCGATCCGTCTCGCCGGGATCGGTATCTCGGGAGTTCGCGTCCGCCGTTTCGACGGCCTCGAGGTCGGCGAACAGTTCGGTCGCCGTCGTGTCGACGACATCGTCGGACTGCGTCTCGTGTCTCCCGCCGCCTTCGACGAGTTCGGCCGGTGTCTCCGCGTCGTTCGCCTCGAGAATCGCGTCGGGATCGGGATCGATTTCCTCGAAGACCTCCCTCGCCGTCGAATCGGTGCCCATGGTTCCCGCTCCACCGTTTCCCCCCTTCGTTACGATGGCGTTACTACTGTATTACCGACCGTATACTCTCGGATCAGTGACGTTCACAAAGGGGAACTGATCGGGTTCCACGGGGAGGCGAGGAGAACAACGGTGATCTCGAGAGGGAGGACCGAACGCGTTCGAGCAGATTAGAACAGGTTCTGCGTCAGCTCGAGGGTCTCCTCACGGTCGTCCCAGTCGACGAAGAGGGCGACGCTGGTCGCGCTGGTGATAATGTCGTTGAGATGGATCCGGGCCTCGGAGAGGGGATTGACGATCTCGCTGATGATCCCCGGCTGGTTCGGAAGTTCGCCGCCGGTCACTCGGATGACGGCGACCGGCGAATCGACGGTGACGCTCGAGAGTTCATCGCTGGCGATGACCTCCCGGTGGAGGATGTTCTCGGCGCGTTCGGCCTCCTCTTCGTCGATGTAGAAGGTGATCGTATCCATCCCGCTTGCGACGGCATCGATATTGACATCACTCTCGTGCAGGGCAGCCGAGAGGCGATGGAAGACGCCGGGCTGGTTCCGAATTGCGCGGCCGGCGACGGTCAGACAGGCCAGCGGGCGCTCGCGGAGGTCGACCAGGTTCCTGAACTCGCCTTCGATGCTCGTCCCGCCCGACAGCAGGTCGCCGTGCTGGTAGTGGACGACGCGCACGTCGAGGGTCCCGTCCTTGTAGGAAAGCGCGGAGGGCGCGACGACCTCGGCCCCGCGAAACGAGAGGTTCCGGAGTTCGTCGACCGAGATCTCGCCGACGTTGCGAGCCCCTTCGACGACGTGGGGGTCGCCCGTCATGACGCCCTCGACGTCCGTGACGATGACGACTTCGTCGGCGTCCATGTACTTGCCCAGCATGACCGCCGAGGTGTCGCTGCCGCCCCGGCCGAGCGTCGTGATCGAGCCGTCGGGGCCTTCGGCGAGGAAGCCGGTGAGGACCGGCACCGTCCCGTCGAGCTTCTCGGCGAGTTCCTGACCGCGCCGCTGGGTCTCCTCGACGTTGACCTCGCCGTACTCGTCGGTGATGACGGGCCACTCGTCGCTACCGGGCTCGAGGAAGACCGAGTCGATACCCCGAGCCGATAGTGCGGCCTTGAGCATCCGAACCGACGTCCGCTCACCCATGCTGACGATCTGGGCGCGGTCGGCTTCGTCGGTTTCGAACGTGATTTCGTCGAGCAGTTCGTCGGTGGTCGACCCCATCGCGCTGGCGACGACGGCGATCTCGTGGCCGTCCTCGACGGCCGCAGCGATCGAGTCCGCGGCGCGGTTGATCCGGTCGCCGCTGCCGAGACTCGTCCCGCCGAATTTCGCTACAACGCGCATACTGCCACCTCGGAGACGGCCCGCTTTGCGATACTGTGACTCATACTCGATCCGTTACCAGAGCGGGCAGATAACTGTGTCCCATCGATCGCACTTTTACCAGTCCCCGAGCGGGGGCTGATTCGACTCGAGGACGCGCGAAAATTGACAGTCGTCGAACCAGTCACGCGGGGCGGTCGCGACCGGGATTTATTGTTGTGCGTCGCATTACCACACGTCGATGAACGTACGGGACGCACTCGAGGCGGACGCGGACGCGCTCGCGTCGATCGCGGACTCCCCCACGGACGTGATGCGGAATCTCGTCCACGACCGCACGGTGCGCGTCGCCGAGGACGGGAGTCACGATCCGAACGCCGATGTCTCGAGTTCGCAGTACGGCGGCTCCGATCCGGAGGACTTGCTCGGCTTCATTAGTTTCGACGCGCGCGAAGACACCGTTCACGTCACGCAACTCGACGGCACGAGCGAGGCCTGTGAGCGATTGCTGGCCGAACCGGTGCGCTTCGCCGAGCGCGAGTCGATGGCCGTCGAAGTGCTCGCCGCGCGGGATGCGACCCCCATCGAGACCGCCGCCGAGGCGCTCGGCTTCGAGCGGCGCGGTCACGGCCCCCGCTTCGACGGAGCCCCGACGGTTCGGTTTCGACTCGAGCCCTGACCGACGGCGAACGACCTGCGCTGTGATCCGCGCCTCGAGCACTGGTCAGCCGTGCTAACGTGACACTATCGACGCCCGCAGCCACAGCGCGTTTCTTGTCTTTACGGGGGAAAGACGTCTCACACGAGTACTGGTCAACCGGCGTACGGTGGCGCGCGCTGGGCCGCGGTGAACTGCGAGGCCTGAACGAAGTGACGGCCTCGATGGTGTGAGCGGTGACCGCAGGGAGCCGCGAATCACTGTGAACCGCGGCACGAAGCCGTGCGGGGTCTTCGTGAACGGAGTGAACAAAGGCTTGGAAGACGCGAAGCGTCTTCATGTGGATGAGCGAAGAAAGAATGACTGAGCGTTAGCGCGGGACCTCCGGTCCCGCGAACCATCCGAATAGTGCGAGACCGGAGGTCTCGCATACCATGCGAACGGCGGCGGAGCCGCCGTGAGCAGACGGGTGCGAAGCACCCGTGAGGAGAAATCGGTTGGGGAGGGTGTGGCTACTCCGTGTTGCCACGATAGCAGGACACTTCGTCTCACTTGACCTCGCCTGAACACACCGTTCCATTCACACGACTTACCGAACAGGTAATCGAGAAGAGACGCGATACCGGACCTCTCAACTGAACTTCTGTACCGTCACGTCGAGCGTATCGAGATCGACGATCGGCGCGAAGCCGGCATCGGGGTCGATGTTGACGCTCTTCTGGAAGTCGGTCTGGGCCTGCCAGCAGCCGGAGTTGATCGCGAGCACGTTGTGGTACTTCCCGAAGCCGAGTTTGTGAACGTGACCGGTGTGGAAAATGTCGGGAACCTCCTCCATAATGAGGTAGTCCTTTTCTTCGGGTGCGAGCCGGGTGTGGCCGCCGAACTGCGGGGCGACGTGGCGCTTCTTAAGGAGGTGGTACATCGCCTTGTGCGGGTCGTCGTAGCTTGCCTTCTCCTCGGGCAGTTCCGCGATCACCTCGTCCAACGAGACGCCGTGATACATCAGGACGGACACCCCCTCGAGGGTCACCGTCGACGGGTTGCTCACGATCTGTGGGTCGTGAGCGGACATGATCTCCCGGAGTTCCTCGTCGAACCCGGGCTGGGGTTCCGCGAGCCGAACCGCGTCGTGGTTGCCGGGGATCATGACGATCTCGATGTCACCCGGCACCTTCTTGAGATGCTCGCTGAACGCCTCGTACTGCTCGTAGATGTCGACGATGTCGAGTTCCTCGTCCTGATCCGGGTAGACACCGACACCTTCGACCATGTCGCCCGCGAGCAGCATGTACTCGACGTGCTGGGCCTCCTCGGTGTGGAGCCAGTCGGCGAAGGCGTTCCACGCGTCGGCCATGAACTCCTGACTGCCGACGTGAACATCGCTGATCAGGGCCGCCTGGACGTGGCGATCCGCGGTCGAGGGCTCGTACGTGCGGGGCACGTCCGGGAAGTACATCGAGTCGACGAACGCGATCCCCGAATCGTCCGCCAGCGTCCCCTCCATCGCAACCACCTCGTCGCAGAGTAGTTCGTCGACGAGATCGACGTATTCGCGATCTTTCATCACCAGCCACGGGAAGGTCCCGGTCGCGTCCTCGAGTTCGATCAGCCAGTGGCCGCTGGCAGTCGATCGGATGTCGTTGACCAGGCCGACCATCGCGGCGTCGCTCCCGCCCGGCATTCCCTGAATGGCCGTCGCCGGACGGTGGTTGACCCGGCCTCGTAATTTCGCTCCGAGCCGCTCAAGGCGGTCCCGAAAGACGGAGACGAAATCGCTGTACTCGCCGGTCCCCGTGCTTTCACCCGTCATATCCCCGGTGATCTCGAGCGAACGGATCGCAGGATCGGCGAGACGGTTCGCTGGGGAAGACCCCTCCGTTTCAACTGGAGATCGATCGGGCGAATCACCCCCCGAGGCACGTTCGGTTCCAGTTGAAACGGAGGGGGTCGAATCGGTGGACGACGCATCGGTTCGAGTGGCGTTGCGCCCCGCCGTTTCGCTCCCGACGCTCGTGGTACCCGATTCGACGGAATCGCCAGTGTCGGAGCCGTTGGTTCGAGGCGAACCGGTGGTGTCGCTCCGCGAGAGGACCGACTCGACGTGATCGGCCCGGACGACGAGCGCATCGTCCGGAACGTCCTCAAGGACGCGCTCGAGTGCGGCGTTCGGATCCTCGGCCGCCGCAAGCCGTGTCACCGCCTCGCGTTCGGCGTTGTACCCGCGGCTCGTGAGTTCGCTAACGAGTCGGGCAGCGGCCTCGAGTGGCACATACCCCGCATTCGCGAGGGACGGCAAAAGGATAGCGAATCCCCGATTCCCCGCGTCTGTTTTCCGATCGGTGCGAAAGGGACGGGGCCGGTTCCGGTTCCGCTCGCGCTCCCGTCCGCTCGCGAACTCCGGCCGTTCCAGCCATTTTGTGAAATCGGCAGCTTCCGCCGTCTGTACGTGAAAACAGTCCGAAGCTTGCCGGAAAGTTGATACCGGGTTCGGAGAAACCGGTCGTCAATGGACGGTCCCGACGCCGACGACAGGAACCGCGATCGGCCCAGCCGTCGCGATCCGCCCTCGGGACCAGAGACGGGTCCGCCGTCCAAACCCGGAGACAGAGAGCGGACGGCCGGGTCGCGGTCTCGAGCAAAGTGCGACGATGCGGTCACGATCGAAGACGACGGCGTCGTCCGCTGGCTCCTCGAGACCGAGGATCGAACGGGCACCGCGGTTCGAGATATCGCGACGATCGGCGCGATCATCGCAGTCGTCGGCGTCTTCCTGTTCGGAATTACCGGTGCCTGGCCGCCGATGGTCGCCGTCGAGAGCGGCAGTATGGAACCCGCCCTCGAACGAGGGGACCTCGTCTTCATTGCCGACGACGGACGGTTCGCCGGCGATGGAGCTGTTGCGGGAACGGGCATCGTCACCGATCAGAGCGCTCGAGAGACCGGATACGAGCGATTGGGTGAGCCGGGCGACGTTATCATCTTCGTTCCGAACGGGGATTCGACGCAGACGCCGACGATCCATCGCGCCCAGTTTCGGGTCGAACGAGGCGAACGATGGGTCGAGACGAAAGCCGATCCCGCATACATGAACGGCGCGACCTGCAACGACATCGCGTCGTGTCCGGCTCCACACGATGGATTCGTCACGAAAGGCGACGCCAACCCGGCCTACGACCAGTTGCCGCGATCGGGCGCGGAGACGACCGTCGTCAGCGCCGAGTGGGTCACCGGCAAAGCGATGGTTCGGGTTCCGTGGGTCGGAGGAATTCGACTGACGATCGATTCGATACGCTCGATCGTCGGAAGCGGGCCGATCATCGTTGCCGCCGTTGGAACCGCGCTTGCACTCGTCTGGTACGGGGCGATCGCCGGAGAGCGCGATCCGTAGATCGGTTTGAGCCGTCGGGTCGATCAGGGGTCGACGAAGCGATGTGGAATACAGTGATCACTGAATCGACGAGGCGACGTCGATGGCAGTCAACGAGGTGGCGTCGATGGCAGTCAACGAGGTGGCGTCGACAGTAGTCTATGAGTAACGCGAACAGAAAGTTAATTTCCGGGCCCGGTGAAACGGGTGACGATGAGCGGCCCTAGCTCCGGGAAGCCACCTGGCGATTCCGGCGACGACGACCGTGATCGGTCGGCCTCGAGCGCCGACAGTTCCCAGACGCCATCACGGGAACCGTCAGAGCCTACTGCCGATTCACAGCCTGCTGCCGATTCCGACGCTATTACGATCGAGGACGACGGCTACGTCCGCTGGTTCCTCAAAACGAACGACGAGAACGTCGTGATCGCGCGAGATATCCTGAGCAGCGTCGCCATCGTCGGCGTCGTCGCCCTCCTCCTGTTCGGGGTCAGCGGTATCTGGCCGCCACTCGTCGCCGTCGAGAGCGGTAGTATGCAGCCGAACATGCAGAAGGGAGACCTCATCTTCGTCGTCGAGGAGGGTCGGTTCAGCGGCGACGCTGCCGTCGAGGGAACCGGTGTCGTTACCCGGCGGAGCGCCCAGGAAACCGGCTACAACAAGTTCGGTAACCCCGGAGACGTCATCGTCTTTCGGCCTGACGGCAGCCGGGCCGAGACGCCGGTGATACATCGGGCGCACTTCTGGGTCGACGACGGCGAACACTGGGTCGAATCGAAAGCCAGCGAGGAAATCGTCGGCGACGCGACCTGCGAGGAAGTCCCCAACTGTCCCGCGCCGTACGCGGGCTTCGTCACCAAGGGCGATCACAACGACGGCTACGACCAGATCGGCGGCGGTGCGAATTCCGGCATCGTCAAACCCGAGTGGATCAGCGGCAAGGCGCAGTACCGAATCCCGTGGCTCGGATGGGTTCGACTCACCTTCGACAACCTCCTCGGGGGCATGCTCGTTCCCGCGTCGCCCTCGAGCCCGGCGCTGCACGGACAGCCGTCACCGGCGACACCGTCCGGCGGCCCCGACACAGCCGGCTTGGGATCAGGAGGTGAGCTCGCCGGCGTCGCGGGCATCGCCAGTGCCGGTGTCGCACTGGCCGCGGGCCGCTATCGGTCCTGAGTCCCAACCGCGAGCCGTTTCGAGCGGTCGTTCTCGAATGCAAGCGCTCTTTCCCGAACTCCCTCCACCGAGCTTTCAACGATCTCTCGAGTTGAAACGAAGGGGCGAAACACTGTCGACCCATTGCCTCTATCGCGAGCAGAACGTGACGAATGGGACGCGTAAACGGTGTCTGATGGCTGGAGGACCCGCTCGAGAACGGGGTGACGATCAGCAGACGTTGAAAACAGACGGTGTCGCCCGTGATCGACTCGGCGTCCAACGGTATCGCTTCCACTATTGGTGAGAGCGCCACAGTGTTGAACGGCGCCGCCGTCAGTTCCCTCAGTTCTCGAACCGGGCCTGAACGAACGGCTGAATGTCGTCGATGTCGCTCAATCGGGAGTCGGAAAGCAACACGGCCTCCGTCTCTTCGAGTGGAACGGAAAGACTGATTTCCTTCGTCCGGCCGTACCGACCTTTCGAGACGACAACAGCGTTGACGATGCCGAGCATGTCGAGTTCGCTGATGAGGTCCGTCACCCGACGCTGGGTCAGCACGTCCGCGTCGATTTCCTCACAGAGGCGCTTGTAGATGTTGAACACCTCGCCCGTGTTGATGCTGTGGACGCCGTTTTTCTCGAGCAAGATGATCGAGAAGAGCACGAGCTTGCTCTGCGTGGGGAGCGTGCGGACGACCTCGACGACGCGATCGAGTTCGATCTTGTCCTGGGCCTGCCGGACATGATCCTCGACGATCGTCTCGGCCTGCGATCGCTCGGCCAGTTCGCCCGCCGTTCGAAGCAAGTCGAGTGCGCGGCGCGCGTCGCCGTGTTCCTGTGCGGCGAAGGCCGCACACAGCGGGATGACGTCGTCGGAAAGCGCACCCCCCTGGAACGCGACGTCGGAACGGTGTTCCAGGATGTCTCGCAGCTGATTCGCATCGTACGGCGGGAAGACGATCTCCTCCTCGCCCAGCGAGGATTTGACCCGCGGATCGAGGAAGTCGGTGAACTTCAAGTCGTTCGAAATACCGATGATCGACACCCGCGAGTTCTCGAGTTCGGAGTTCATCCGCGAGAGGTTGTAGAGCGTGTCGTCGCCGCTTTTCTCGACAAGTTTGTCGATCTCGTCGAGCATGATGACGACGACCCGCTCGTCGTAGTCGACCGCATCGAAGAAGACGCTGTAGACCCGGTCGGTCGGCCAACCGGTCATCGGAACCTCCTCGAAGGACTCCTTGTCCGCCTCGAGGTCGTCGATTTCGGCTTCGATAGCCTCGCGGTCCTCGAACGACGTCGACTCGAGGGGGTGGTCCGATGAGTGCGTCGACGAATCGCCAGCCAACGCGTCGTCGGTGCCGTCGCCGGCTCCCCGATCGGTGTTATTGCCGTCTGTCCGATCGGCACTGTCGCCGTCTGTCAGATCAGTGCCGTCGGTGGGACTCGAACGATCGGCGGGATCCGAAGACCCCTCCTTTTCGGGTGGAGAACCGACCGACTTGGGGCTACTATCGTCTCCAGGTGAATCGTCAGCAATCGATTCTTGCGGGTCGTCAGAAACGAAATCGAACGGATCGGACGCCGTCTGATCGTCTGCCAGATCGGTCGACTCGGCCGCTTTGGCCGCCTCACGTTCGCGGGCCTCCAGATCGGCATCGTACTCGTCGAGGGCCTCGAGCAGCGATTCGAGTTCCGCAACGCGTTCGTCGATCCGCTCTTCGTTCTTTTCGATGAACTTGTTCGCGAGTTGTGCGAGTACGCGATACTGCGTATCGGTGACCTCGCAGTTGATGTACTCGACGTCACACGGGACGCTGTACTTCTGCGAGGTGCTCTCGAGTTCCTTGCTGACGAATTTCGCGCTTGCGGTTTTGCCGGTCCCGGTCTTCCCGTAGATGAGGATGTTCGACGGCGTTTCGCCCCTGAGTGCGGCGACGAGGATCGTCGCCATCTTGTTGATTTGGTCGCTTCGGTGGGGCAGTTCGTGTGGGGTATAGGACGGACGGAGGACTTCCTTGTTCTCGAAGATGGGTTCGCCGCTGAGAAGATCGTCGAACAGCCCCTGATTCGACTCCTCGTCATCGAGATCCGCTTTCTCGAGATTCGTCGAGAATCCGCTCGTTCCGTCGATCTCGACCTCGTCTGACCCGTCGATATCTGAGTTGTCGTCTGACATCCGTCGTATACTAGCCCCCTTATTTCGTGTGGAGTGTCGAACCGGGAAGCAGGAATATCATCGTATTATGGCCTCCGTAGGAGGATTCACTGTTTCAGTTTCTCGGTTCGGGTCCAGTTGATGCAAACGAAACAGAGGAAAACCACGCTAATAAATTCTTCCTTTCCCCTCGCCCCGTGCCGGGACATCGACGTCGGTCGCGGACGATCGAGCCGTGAATCGGTCGGAGAGATCACTGACGTAGTGGCTCCGTGGGACCAGCAGTCGGAGTGAACAGTTCGTCGAAAGTCCGGATCACTAATTTATATCTTGTTTGCGTATGCGTGAGCTTTATTGGAGGAGTGATTTGGCGGGGTGATATCCGTCTAATCGAGTGAGAGTGGAGATTCGAGTGAGACGGAGAGTGAGACTCTGAGAGAGAAAGTGTAGGAGATGATATGTGATGTAACTGTGGTGTGGGTAATAGGACATCGAGAATATACAGATTGCTGGATATTGTTATTCATGTGAATAGGTGTCGCATGACAGGGTAATTCGGCCGACCCCCCCACCCCTTCGTTTCGGGTGGAACAGTCAGAAGGAGGGGAGGGGGTGAAACGACGGTCTATACAAGCGAATCTTTATATGAATGGCACAGAAAAGGTATCCGTAGAACTAGCAGACAAAACCATATTACTAGGCTGTTTGTTTGTATTGCTAGAACCAACTAGAATCTTTTTCTAGAACTACAGGGACTACTAGATTACAGTATTTGTTACTAGAACCCTCTTGATTGGTCGATTCGGCCGTCTCTGGCCTCAACGATTCGTCTCGAGTCGAAGAAGGGGGGTATTAGACCGACAACTCCGCCGATCGTTGAGCCGTGCCTTCGTTCGTCTCCACTCGAAACGAAGGGGTGGGGGGCTCGAATCGTTAGTTGTGTTGTGTTATCCCACCACAAGATTATTGTGGCATGTTATCTCATGCCAATCTAGTTCCCAGTCAGATCCGCTATTTCCCGTTTCATCATCTCCAATTTTCATCATCTCCAACCGCAGATTTCGGATCACTACTCCGCTCAATTCAGAAACTCCGCTTGGTTCAGAAACAATCGCGTCGTCCCTTCGTAACTCGAGTAATTCAGATCCACTCGCAACTCGAGTTTTCGTTTCATCCCGTATTCTGACACTCCGCTCGACCGAATTGTCAACACGTCTGACGTAGGCTTAAGTGAGTTCGCTCAGTAGTACGCGCAGATGCACCCCGCGGTGCTGGAGGCCCCCACAGATGGGACTATTCACAGAACTCAAAGATAGTATCTCTCGGGCTGCGGATCGCCTGTTTTCGGAACAGGAGCCCAAACGAATCGGTATCTACGGTCCGCCCAACGCTGGCAAAACAACGCTCGCAAACCGTATCGCGCGTGACTGGACCGGTGACGCAGTCGGTACGGAGAGTCACGTCCCTCACGAGACGCGTCGTGCACGTCGGAAGGAAAACGTCGAGATCGAACGGGACGGCAAGACGGTGACCATCGATATCGTCGACACGCCCGGCGTGACGACGAAGGTCGATTACGAGGAGTTCACCGACGAGATGAACGAAGACGACGCCATTCGTCGCTCCCGCGAAGCGACGGAGGGCGTCGCCGAGGCGATGCACTGGCTGCGTGAGGACGTCGACGGCGTTATCTACGTCCTGGATAGTGCGGAGGATCCGATCACGCAGGTCAATACGATGCTGATCGGTATCGTCGAATCCCGTGATCTCCCGGTGCTCATCTTCGCGAACAAGACCGACCTCGAGGAATCGAGCGTCAAGCGGATCGAGGACGCCTTTCCGCAGCACACGACCGTTCCCCTCTCCGCGAAGGAAGGAGAGAACATGGACGAAGTGTACGGGAAGATCGCGGAGTACTTCGGGTGATATCGATGCCGAAAGCAACCAACGCAGACGATTCGGAGCCGGCCGACGGCGTACAGATCGACCTGATGAGCGGCGAGCGCATGGACGGCATGGCGACGATGGAGAAGATCAGAATGATCTTGGACGGCGTCCACGACGGCAACATCGTCATCCTCGAGGAGGGGTTGACGCCCGACGAGGAGAGCCGACTCATCGAGGTGACGATGGCCGAGATCAGTCCCGACGAGTTCAACGGGATCGAGATCGAGACCTATCCGAAGTCCGAGACCCGCGACTCGTCGTTACTCGGCCGGATCATGGGTAACGACGAGCCGGAGGCGAAGCTGACGGTGATCGGACCGGCGAACCAGATCGAGACGCTCCACAAGGACGAAACGCTCATCAGCGCGCTCGTGTCCCGTAACTAATGCCACACCAGTGTACGAACTGCGGCCGGACGTTCGATGACGGCTCCAAGGAGATGCTGTCGGGCTGTCCCGATTGCGGTGGGAACAAGTTCCAGTTCGCACCGACTACCGCGGCCGCAGCTGAATCGTTCGACGGGGACGCCACCGCTGGATCGGCCGAGCCCGTCACCGGTGTCGAATCCGCCGGTGTCGCCGATTCGGCCGACAGTCCCGGCACGACGGACCCGTCCACCGAATCTGAGAGCGTCACGACGCGCGCCGCGGAGACGGTTCGCGATTGGATGCCCGGTGGCTCCTCGGACGCTTCGGACCCCGCGGAGCCGTCGCCGAGAGTGGACGCCGGTTCAGGCGTCCACTCTCCATCCGAGACTCCATCGGAGTCTCCACCCGAGACTTCATCAGAGTCTCCACCCGGTGATTCGGATCCATCCTCGAAGTCGGACAAATCCTGGCCCTCGAGCGGGCGACCCGACACCACCGAACCGGACGCCTCGGCGGAGGGAGAGTTCGCCGACTGGCCGGAGACGGCGCGGCGACCCGAGGACCGATCCGGCGCATCGAGCGAGCCACCGGACGAGGAGTCCGTCAATGTCGAGCACTCGAGCGAGCGACCCGACGGTCCAACCACGACGATCGACGACGAGAACTCGGCGCAGGCCGACGCCCGCAGTGAGGTCGTTCGCCCGGACGACCTTCCCGCTCATTCCGACGGATTCGATCCGGCCGAGACTGAGCGCGACGTTGCTGGTGGCGGCGCAGGTGACGCCTCGACGACCGGAACCGACGCCCCGCCGGAACATGGCCGCGTCGTCAGCGAACCCAGCGGGGATCGTCCGTCGATCGAAGATCTCCGGGAAGAACTCAACGAACAGTTCGAGAGCATCAAGATCGTTCGCCCGGGTCAGTACGAACTCAACCTGATGGAACTCTACAATCGCGACGAGTACATCATCTCCCTGCAGGAGGACGGCCGGTACGTCATCGATGTTCCGGATTCGTGGCGCGAGGGAGACGACAGCGATGATTGAGTGAGTCGAACGCCAGCATAGCTGATCGAATCGTCGAAAATCATGCGTTCGGCAATGAACCACCCTCGAAATGACACCGGATCATTTCTACTGCAGAACCATTATATTCTCCAATAAAAGCTATCCTCTCGACAAATCTGTGTCCACTCGAAATGTTGGTCTCAAACGATACGACGACCGACAGCCTGAGAGCTGATTCTCCGGACACCCTCGAATTCGTAGCAGTTTCTGTCGAGCCGTCGACTCGACGAGAAACGATGGGTGTTCCACGAGAAGCAGGGGGTGTCGGCACGGCGGTTATCGCTCGCCGAACTCCCTCGAGCCAATTGCGCGCTCGAAGCGACTGGCGGTACAGAAAGCGTTCGAAGCGAAGAGGAGCGTTCGAAGCGAGGAGTAGCGAGCCGAGACAGATGGATTTAAGCGATACGGAACCGACGCCTCGAGTATGAGCACCGCAACCAAGGTCGTTCTCACGACGGTCGCCGTATCGGCACTGCTGTCGATCCTGCTCGTTTTCCAGACCGCACTCGCCTGATGTTCGAGGCGCGTCCACTTTCGGAACGGGTCGAGGCCGTCCGCAAGGAGCGCGCGCCCGACGTTCGAGTCCTCGACTGCGAGCGTGACTTCGAGACGCTACCGCCGGCGCACGCCGAGGATCTCGGTCTGCTTGTCGATGCCCTCGAGCCCGCGAGCTATCCGGCTGACTGGCTCCCTGACGACGCGCCGACGCTGCTCGCTCGATACGCGAGTTCGGATCTCACGATCGGGATGCCGGGCGACGGCAGCGTCGCCTGGACCCGTCAGACTGAGCCGTCGATCGCCATCGTCAAACCGCGGGTCGAGGGCTCACCCGACGCGTTCGTCGACTTTCTGATCGCCGAGGCACTCGTCCAACTCGATCTCGGAGTCCCCGAGCACTTCATCGGCTTCTTCGAGGAGTCGTATCGCGACCTCGATCAAGCCGTACCACTCGACCCGAACGACACCTATCAGGTCGCTGCGGCGCTGTACGACGGCTGGGTCGGTCTGCAGACTCGTGAGGTCTTCGCGGACTGGCACGACGACCATTCCGAACTCGCCGACGCCTGGCAGGACGCGGGAATGCGACTCGAGGACCGCGTTTCAGGGCTGTCGCGTGCGGTCGCCCGCGGTGACACGGACTTCGCGGACGCGACCGAACTCGCGTGTGCGGCGATCAAGCACGCGATCGAACTGCCGGCTCCCTTCGCCGCGCTCGACACTGACGCCTATCTGGATCACGGGCCGGCGTACGCGATCCAGTGGGCCGAGAAGACGTTCGACTCGCTCGAGGACTGATCGCTTCCAGTCATGCGAGTCGAAAGCCCACGCCCGTTGTTTCGAGCGTAGATTCACCTGAAGAAGCGTCGGTGAACGAAAACTGACACGGTGAATCGGGAACGAAAGTTGCCGACAAAAACGGCGGTGCGTGTTGTCGGTCGCTACTTAAAATTCGGTGTCGACGCTGCCGTCTTCATCGAGGTCGATGACGCCGTCAAACAGCCCGCGGAACTGATCGACGAGCGCCTCGTCGTGGGGATCCTCCGAGAGGTGGAAGAGGCCGACGGCATCGTGTTCCGCGAGTAGTTCGAGGATTCGTTCGACCGCCTCGAGGGCCTGGTCGTCGCCGGCGTAGTAGGCGAGTTCGGTGACGGAGTCGAAACTGATGCGGAGCTTTCCGTCGTGGCCGTCGAGAAAGCCGTCGATGTGCTCGACGATGCCGTCGATGTCGTCGGGGGCGGCGACGTAGTGGACGGTGTCGCTTGAGCGCCGCGAGTAGCCGCGTTCGATGCTGAGCGTGTCGAGGATCTCGGCGCATTCTTCGTCGACGTCGTAATACTCGAGTTTCTGCCTGACCTCGCGGGCGGTGGTTCGCGTGGAGACGACGAGGAAGTTGTCGGTGTCGATCTTGAGGAAATCAGTGTCGATACGGTCCGTTTCGCCGGTACTCGGATGCAAGAGGAGTACGCCGGTCCCGCCCGGAATCGTTTCCGGGGTCCCGTCTATTTCGAGCGCATAATCCATATTGACGTGAACAACTTTCGGCACTCCCTTAAGATTGCGGATGTATCTTCCACGGCAGAGACACGTCCGAAAACGGCGGAAGGGTCTCGAAAACTGGCGAGGTGGGACAGAACGACTCACCGAGCGTCGAACTCGAAATCCGGATGCCCACGGATTTCGGTCACTGACGACCCTTCAATTCTATAATTTAGGCCCACCTAAAAGAAACTGTCGGTGATTCTCGTGGCGGTGAGAACGATGCCGGTGTCGCCGGGAGTTACTGCGAAACGAGCGCTACGAAACAACCGAGCGCTACGAAGGGAGTTATCGAAGTCAGAACTGCAACCGGAGACTACCGGTGTCCATGCAAACGACAGTGGCATGCGAACGACCAGTGTCCATGCAAACGACAGTGGCCATGCGAACGACCAGTGTCCATGCAAACGACAGTGGCCATGCGAACGACCAGTGTCCATGCAAACGACAGTGGCCATGTGAACGACCAGTGTCCATGCGAACGAGTTTATTCGTGCGCCTCCCATCGGCCGCATATGACCGTCCGCGAGGAGTTCGACGAGTGGGCAACGAGCGGCCGAGACAGGGGGATGGAGGATCGCCACTGGCACACCGCCAAGCACGCCCTCGCACGGATGCCCGTCGAGTCCGGCGATACGATTCTCGATCTCGGCTGCGGAAGCGGGTACGCCGGCCGAGCACTCCGAGACACCAAAGACGCCGGTCGGGTCTACGGCCTCGACGGCGCACCGGAGATGGCCCGCAATGCGGCCGGCTATACGGACGACGAGGACGTCGGCTACGTCGTGGGTGACTTCGACGCGCTCCCCTTCGCCGACGACTCGATCGACCACGTCTGGAGTATGGAGTCGTTCTACTACGCGGCGGACCCGCATCAGACCCTCGAGGAGATCGCGCGCGTCCTCCGACCCGGTGGCACCGTCTACTGTGCGGTCAACTACTACGAAGAGAACGTCCACTCCCACGAGTGGCAGGAGTTCATCACGATCGAGATGACGCGCTGGGATCGCGAGCAGTACCGCGAGGCGTTTCGCGATGCGGGGCTATCCGTCGCCGAACAGGATACTATTCCCGACCGCGAGATCACGATCCCCGACGAGAGCGAGTTTCCGCTCGAGGATTGGGATACTCGCGAGGACATGGTCGAGCGCTACCGCGAGTTCGGGACGCTGCTGACCGTCGGCGTCGCTCCCTGAACGCCGGATAGGTGCGCGCGAATATCTGGCGCGAGGCAACTGTCCGACGCGGATCCTCTCCCTTTTCTTCTTCCCCATCGGTTCGTCGGATACGTCCCGCATCGGCGGCTGAACCCCCCAATTTCCACTCGAGACGCCCATTCCTCCGCGACAGCCCCCAACACGCCCGGTGGCTCGAGTCGAAACGTACCCGTGGTGGGGTTGAGAGCTGTACTGACTGCTATAGCGAGCACTTGAGGGCTACCGAATTCGACCCGTGCGTGACTACCGAGTCGAGAGGTGGGGTGGGAGAGACTGCGACGACGCGCGAGCTACTCGTCCCGTTCGCCCGCCGGAATCGTGATTTCGAGCCAGTTTTCCTCGGGCGGGAGCGGGCAGTCGAACGTCTCGCTGTAGGCGCAAAACGGCGAGTACGCGAGGTTGAAATCCACGATAATCTCGTCGCCGGTCGTCAGGTCCCGTTCGGACTCGAGTTCCATGTATCGACCGCCGTCGTAGGTCTGCTGGCCGGTCGTCTTGTCCCGGAACGGCACGAACAGAGGCTCCTCGTTCGGACTCTCCTGTTGGTAGGCCGCGAGTTCGAACGTGCCGTCTTCTAAGTCCTCGTCCTCGCGGTCGAGTTCGAACTCGAGCGTGACAACGCGGAGGTAGCGCATCTCGCGGCCCGCGGTGGTCTCCATCGACACGACCTCCGGATCGTCGTGAGCAGTTGCAGTCGCGCTCACGCGGTAGGCCGGGTCAGGATTGAAGTAGTCGAGCCCGTCGAACTCGTCTCGCTCCTCCGGCGGGATCGGCGACTGTGGATGGTCGGCGAAGAACTCGTCTTTCTCGGCGCGTTTCGACTCGAGTTCGTCCCGGTAGTGGTCGACGTCGATGGAGTCGGTGTCGCTCATGGCCGATCTAGGCGGGCGGGACTGGAAGGCGTTACGTTCCGCTCGGCCGTCCGCTTTTATTCACCTGACATTCATATACCATCGCGCGGCCAATCCACTCCGTCAACGCTATGGACGACCGACGATGAGTACGGCAAGAATGACGAATTGGCGGACGGTGTTCGGCCACCCCCACCCCTACGAGCCCCAGGTCGACGGTATCGAGGCGGCCATCGAGACCGGACAGGATGGCGGCTATTCCGTCATCGAAGGTGCCTGTGGGACCGGGAAGACGATGATCGCGCTCACCGCGGGGATCGACCTCGTCCGCGACCCGGACACCGATTACGAACGCGTGTTCGTGCTTACGAGCGTCAAACAGCAACTGCGCCAGTTCGAGGACGACCTCGAGACGATCAACGAGAACCTGCCGGCCGACTGGGACCCGGTTTCCGGACTCACGCTGGTCGGGAAAGCCGACGTCTGTCCGTACAACCGCGAGAAGGCGGCGGGGTTCGACGACGGCAACGTCTACGACCGCTGTGAGACCCTGCGGGACCGCACCCGCGATCTCACCGGCGAGGGCGGCGATACGACCGCACAGAATCTGGCCGCTCGCGCCCGAAGCCAGCAGATCGGACTGGCAGACAGCGGTAACCAGTCCAAGAACACGTTTCTCGAGACCGCGGGCGAACCGACATCGTACCCGCCGGCACTCCCCGAGTACGGCGATGGCGGGCCCGTGGGCGCAGAAACCGAGTACTGCCCGTTCTACGCGCAGTACCTCGAGGATCTGCCGGACGACGAGGAGAACGGATCGGCCGCGGAGGCGGTTCCGTACGACTTCACCGATGTCGGGATGGTCACCCCGGAGGAGTTGGTCGCCCGCTCGGTGAAACACGGTACCTGTCCCCACTCCGTGATGGGGGCCGCCCTCGGCGAGGTCGAGGTCGTCATCGGCAACTACTACCACGCGTTCGACCCCCGAACCGTCGGCTCCTTTACCGGCGCGTTACTCGACGAGTCGACGTACGTCGTCTGCGACGAGGCCCACATGCTGGAACCGCGCGTCCGCGATCTGGTCAGCGAGGGCGTCGCCGACAGCACGCTCCGGGACGCCGAAACCGAACTCTCGCGGGTCATCCAGCCGATCAAGTTCGAGCGCGAAGGGAGGCAGGCCGAAGGCGGCTCCAAGACCGCCGACGCAGACCTCGTTCGCGCGGAACTCAACGACAGCGACGTCTCTTATGAGGAGCTCAATCGAACACTCGAGTTCGTCCGGGATCTCCGCGAGGAACTCGACCGCCGGGTTACCGCCCACCTCGACCGGAACCACCGGGGCTGGCAGTCTGACCTGAACGATCTCCCCGACGAGGAGATTCCCCTCCGTGACCCGGCCGTGCCGGCCGAGGACGAACTCAGCGAGTGGGGGGCGGACGCGGGGTACGGCGACGCCGACTGGGTCCGCGCCGAGTCCGTCGGTGCAGTCGTCGCGCGGATCCTGAATGAGGCTGAGGACGAGGATCGAACCCGCGCCGCACCCGCCGTCGGCCGAGTCCTCGGCGAGTGGTATCGACAGGGCCACACCGATTACTTCCGGGAGATCGAACTCGAGCGCACGTGGGACGACACCGAACCCGCTGACTCGTGGCGGCGGGCCTACAACGCCCGGCTGGCTCTGCACAACTGCGTCCCCAGCGACGCCATTGGCGACCGTCTCGCCATGTTCGGCGGCGGGATCCTGATGAGCGCAACCCTCGAGCCGATGGATGCCTTCACCGAAGTCACGGGACTTCAGTACCTCGCACGCGAGGAAGATCGTCCGGTCGTCGAGCGGCGGTACGGACTCCACTTCCCCGCCGAAAACCGCGAGAGCTTCGCGGTCGCCGCACCGAAATACACCTACGATAATCGCGGCAGTCCGGGAGAAACCAATCCGACCCGGCGATCCTACGCCAACGCAATCGCGAAAGTCGCGCAGCTCTCCGGTAACGTCCTCGTCGGGATGCCCAGTTACGCCGAGGCCGAGTGGGCCGCCGGCGTCCTCGAGGATCGAGTCGAAAAGCCGGTTCTGCTCGACGCCGCGAGCGACGACGAGACCACGCAGTCGCTCAAAGACGAGTTCTTCGCGGGCGAGGGGAAGGTGCTCGTCACGAGCCTGCGGGGGACGCTGACCGAGGGCGTCGACTACAGCGGCGACCGCCTCGCCGCGGCGGTCGTCTGTGGCGTTCCGATCGTCAACACTTCGAGCCCGCGGACGACGGCCGTCCGTCGGGCCTACGACGACGAGTTCGGCGGCGTCTCCGACCGACAGTCGGGGGGCAAGCCGGGCGCGTCAGCGTCCGGTGTGGGCTTCACCTACGCGCTGACGATTCCCGCCGTTCGGAAGGCCAGGCAGGCCATCGGCCGCGTCATCCGCAGCCCCGAAGACGTCGGCGTTCGCGTCCTGCTCGACGAGCGCTACGCCCGCGATAGCTGGGACTCTGTCAGACCCTATCTGCCCGATGACGACGAGTTCCAGCCCGTCAGTCCTGACATGCTCGACGTCGGCCTCGAGCGATTTCGGTCGCGGCTCGCATCGCAGTAGCGAGTGATCACGTCGATCGGCCGTCAGTAGGGGCCTCGAGCGAGCTCGCCCCGAATCGGGGCCTTCAAGCGCCAGCGCCAGAGAAGTGGGACCGTCAACTGTGTCCGGACTGCTTCCACTCGAGACTGGCATTGCCCCACTGGCTGCCGACTCGAGTTCGCTGACAGTGACGCCCGAGATGCTGGTCGTCTTCGGGATCATCGGCCTCGCGCTCGTGTTGTTCGTCACTGAACTGCTCCCGGTCGACGTGACCGCCATTCTGATTATGGTGTTACTGATGGTTCTGGGAGCCGACGGCGTCGTGAACTTCACCGAAATTTCGACGGCCGAGGGGACCTCGGGCTTTTCGAATTCGGCGACGATCACCGTGCTGGCGATGCTCATTCTCAGTTCGGGCATCAGCCAGACGGGGGTCGTCCAGATACTCGGGCGGAAGATGTCCGCGTTCGCGGGCGACGACCTCAACAAACAGCTGCTGGCGACGATCGGCGTCAGCGGCCCGATCTCCGGCTTCATCAACAACACGCCGGTCGTCGCCATCCTCGTTCCCGTCATCTCCGATATCGCCCACAAGGGAAAAACATCGCCCTCGAAACTCCTGATCCCCCTCTCATACGCCTCGATGTTCGGCGGGATGCTCACGCTCATCGGCACCTCGACGAACATCCTCGCAAGCGACGTTTCCGAGCGGCTGCTCGGGCAGCCGTTCTCGATGTTCGAGTTCACCAAACTCGGGATCATCGTCCTGCTCGTCGGCAGCATCTATCTCCTCACTGTCGGTCACCGTCTGCTCCCCGAGCGCGTCCCCGTCGAGGAGGACTACGTCCAGGACTACGCCATCGAGGAGTACCTGACCGAAGTCGTCGTCGATGAAGACTCGCCGCTGATCGGGACGACCGTCGCCGACGCCATCGACCACGTCGAGTTCGACGCCGACATCCTGCAGGTCGTCCGCGACGACGAGGAGTTCATCGAACCGATCGGCCAGAAGACGCTCCGATCGGGTGATATGCTCCGGCTACGGGCCAACCGACCGACCGTTCAGCAACTCGTCGATCGTGGGACGCTGACGCTCGCCGGCAGCCCCGAGACCGCCGACGACTTAGAGCCCGAGGCGGTCCCCGACCGGACCCTCGTCGAGATCGTCGTCCCCCGGGGCTCGTTCCTCGTCGGCGAGTCGCTCGAGAGTTCGACGTTTCGCCAGCGCTACGACGCGACCGTACTCGCCTTCCGCAGCCGGGGCGAGACGGTTCGGAGCGACATGGACGAACGCCGGATCCGCGTGGGCGACACGCTGTTAGTTCAGGCGGCACCGGACAGCATCGACCGCCTCTCGCAGAACGACGACTTCATCGTGGCACACGAACCCGAGGAACCCGATTACCGGACCGAGAAGATCCCCCACGCGGCGGCGATCATGGCGGGCGTCGTCGGCTTCGTCGCCGTTCCGTGGGGATCGGTCGGCGCTGCGCTCGCCGCCGGGACCGGCGTCGGCGCGTTCGAGGGGCTCGCCGCTTTTTCCCTGCCGATCCTCGTGACCGCGCTCGCGGGGGTCGTCGCGATGGTCGCGACGGGCGTCCTCAAGCCGACAGAGATCTACGACGCCGTCGAGTGGGACGTGATCTTCCTCTTGGCCGGCATCATCCCGCTCGGGATCGCCCTGGAGCAGACCGGCGGGGCGGATCTCCTGGGAACCCTCGTCGCCTCGACCGGTGCCTACCTCCCAGCCATCGGCGTGTTGTGGGTGTTCTATCTCGCGACGGGCCTCATTACGGGCGTCATCTCCAACAACGCGAGCGTCGTGTTGATGCTCCCGGTGGCCGTCGAGACTGCGACCCAGATCGGTGCGAATCCGTTCGCGTTCGTCCTCGCGGTGACGTTCGCGGCCTCGACCGCGTTCCTCACGCCCGTCGGCTATCAGACGAACCTCTTCGTCTACGGGCCGGGCGGCTACAAGTTCATGGACTTCGTCCGGGTCGGCGCACCGCTGCAGTTGTTACTCTCCGTCGTGACCGTCTTCGGAATCGCGTTCTTCTGGGGACTCTCGTAGGGGGCCCCTACTCGTCCGTTTCGCTGCTCTCCTCGGTCGACTCTTCGTCGTCTAGTTCGGCGTCGTCCAGTTCAGCTTCGTCCTCGTCCGTCGTCTCGTCCGTCGGTTCGTCCTCGTCACCGCGCTCGAGTGCTTCGTCTAGTTCCCGTTCGCGCTGGCGATTCTCCTCGTCGTCCGCCTGCTTGTCTCGGCTGTCTTTTGAGTCTGCCATGCTATCTTACACGGTGGCGAGTCGGATAACGCTGTGCGACGCGTCGCCGTCGTCGAGAGAATCGATAGTCGATGACCGCTATCGAGAGCTTGCGGGGCGATACGGACGGAGTGCCGCCGCGTTCGGTACCACTCGAACGAGCGCCGAGGCTGGCTTGTACGCCACGCGCTCGCTCGGCGATTTCGCCGCGGTGAGCTTCCAGAATCCGGGCGAGTCGAACCCCAGTCGACACAGCCCCCGCTCGTCCGTCCGCACCGATTTCGTGTCGATCGAAACGACGGCCCCCTCGACGGCGTGTCGTCGATTATCGCGGACGCGGACGGTAATCTCAGTCCCGACTGCTACCTCGCTCCGCTCGAGGTCGATCCGGAGCTGTCGAGTAACCCTCATGCGGGGTGGTTCCACGACTGTCGTGAAAGAGGGCCGCTTGCGTGTTCCGGGTCGGCCGAGACGATTTTCCGGAACGGCCGAAACGACCGACGACGGCTCTCAGTGCGAATCGACGACGTGTGCGTCGTCGGGGTCGAATCCGACCGTCAGTTCGTCGCGGTCGGGAACCGCGGGAAGTCGGAGGACGATCCGCCCACCGTTCCACCGACCGTTGACGCGGACGGTTTCGCCGAGAAATTCGCTGGTCTCGACGCTCACCGTCAGCCGGTTTCGCTCCACGGACTGCGAGAGCGCACCCGGCCGCACGCAGAAGGTGAACCGATCGGTTCCGTCGGGCGCGGGCAGCGTGAATCGCTCGCCGTCGATGTCGACCCGCGCGTACTCGCCCTCGCGGCTCCGAACCTCGCCGTCGAAGACGTTGTTGTCGCCGACGAACTCCGCGACGAACCGCGTCGCTGGCTCCCGATAGATCTCCTGTGGGCGACCGACCTGCTCGACGCGGCCGCCGTTCATGACCGCGACCCGATCCGAGATCGCCAGCGCCTCCGCCTGATCGTGGGTGACGTAGACGGTCGTGATTTCGAGTTCGGACTGAATCCGTTTGACCTGTCTGCGCAGCGATTCCCGGAGCTGGGCGTCGAGCGCGCTCATCGGCTCGTCGAGCACGAGCAGATCCGGAGCCGGCGCGAGCGCTCGAGCCAGTGCCACCCGCTGTTGCTGGCCCCCGGACAGTTGGTCGGGGCTTCGGTCACCCATCCCCTCGAGATCGACCAGATTGAGTAGTTCGGCGACGCGTTCGTCGACCGACAGTCCGTCGGGCGGCTCACGAAACTGGAGGCCATAGCCGACGTTTTCGGCGACGTTCATGTGTGGAAACAGCGCGTAGCTCTGGAAGACGACGCCGACATCCCGTCGTTCGGGCGGGACGCCCGCCATCTCGCGCTCGTTGAAGCGGACGGCTCCCTCGGTCGGCTCCTCGAATCCGGCGATCGTTCGCAGCGTGGTCGTCTTTCCGCACCCGGAGGGGCCGACGAGGGTGAAGAACTCCCCGTCGCGAACCGTCAGATCGACGCCCTCGAGCGCAACGGTTCCGGCTTCGTCCGCACCGTAGACCTTCGATACGTTCTCGAGGCGGAGGCCGGTCATCGCTCGAACCTCCCGCCGACGCGGTCGACGACGACGAAGCTCGCGGCCGTGACGCCCAACAGCACCGTTCCCATGGCGATCGCGGGCCCGGAGCGGCGGCCGAGGTAGCGCTCGACGGCGACGGGCATGGTGTACGCCTCGCTGCCGCTGGCCAAAATCACCGTCGAAGAGAACTCCCCGATCGAGATAGCGAAGGCGAAGGCGGCTCCAGCGACGATGCCGCTGGCCACCAGCGGGAGTTCGACGTCCCGAAGCGCACGATATCGGGAGGCACCGAGCGCTCGAGCGGATTCGACCATCGCCGGATCGAGGTTCGACAGGAGCGGCGAGACGTTGCGCGTGACGAAGGGGTAGGCTGCGACGGCGTGAGCGGCGACGATCGCGACCGCGCCCGTCACCTGGAATCGCCAGCCGCCGGGCAGCGGAATGCCGAAGACGAGGCCCTGTAGCAGGCCGATTCCGAAGACGACGCCGCTGACCGCCAGCGGGAGCATCGCCAGGGTGTCGACGATCGCCCCGCCCCGCCCCGCACGGACCGTCACTACCGAGACGACCACGCCCATCGGCACGGCGACGACCAGCGTCGCGACCCCGAACAGCAGCGAGTTTCGGATCGCGAGCCACGGCAGCGTCTGGTAGTCGGCTCCCTCGAGTTGGCGCTCGAGCAAGAACGCGTAGTTACGCAGCGTGAACCCGCTTCCGTCAGTCACGCTGCCGACGACGAGGCTCGCCATCGGGCCGACGAAGACGACGACGGTGACGAGTCCATACCCGATGATCGCCAGTCTGCGCGGCGAGAGCGCCGTTCGGAGATCCGGAAAGAGTGGGGTTCGAGAGGGCGCAGTGGCTTCTCGAGCCAGCCCGGACTGGGCGGACTCGTATCGGAGGTAGGCGTAGGTCAGCGCGAGCGAGAGCACCGTCTCGAGGATCGCGAGCGTCGCGGCCTCGGCGTAGGCGAGTTGCCGGACTCGATCGTAGATCCAGACCTCGACGGTCGCGAGCTGGAGACCGCCCAGCGCGAGGACGATGGGGAAGGTCATGAACGTGAAGATGAAGGTCAACAGCGCGCCAGTCAGGACGGCCGGCAGGAGCTGTGGGACGACCACGTCGCGAAACGCCCGGCGAGGGCTCGCCCCGAGACTGCGGGCGGTTTCGACTGTCCGGACGTCGACGGACTCCCAGGCGGCGACGGTGACGCGGGCCACCAGCGGCGCGTTGTAGAACGCGTGAGCGACGATCACGATGGCGAGCGGGTTCCACTCGATGAATGGGTACGGCCCGAGTCCGGCGACTGCGAGAAGCTGGTTGAGCGTCCCCGCTTGCCCGAACATCGCGTAGAAGCCGACGGCGACCATGATCCCCGGTAGGACGAAGGGGAGGATCGTCAACGAGCGCAGCGTTCGCCGGCCCCGAAACTCGTAGTTCGCGAGGACGGATGCGGCGGGCAGTCCCAGCGCGAGGCTCGCGATCGTCGACAGCGCGGCCTGATAGGCCGTAAAGCCGAACAACCCCTTGCGAAACGCCGGGAACTCGAGACTCGGCCACGGTACCGGCAGCGGAATTCCGGGGAGCGGGTACTCGAGCGAGACCGAGATCGAGACGGCCGCGAGCCAGCCGACGAGCGACTCGAGGTGCGTTCTCGCCGCCAGCGGCTCTGCGAAAACGTCCGCGAGCACCCCGAAATAGAACGGGTCGGTGAGGACCGCGCGGAAGAACGCGAGGGTCGCCACGCCGTCGTCGAAGACGGCGTTGACGAAGACGACGCCGACCGGCAGGTAGAGCATGACGACGAGGATGACGGCCGTCGCGAGCGCCGTCAGGGCGAGCGCGCGGCGCTCGAGCCAGCGACGAGCGGCGGCTGGTCGATGCCAACGTCGGCCGAAACGGCTGGGTCCTCCCGATCGGGACACGGGCCTACTGGCTGGCGAATTCGCGCGCCCAGTTTTCGACCCAGCCGTCGAGGGTGCCCCGGAGGTCGTCGTAGCCGATCGTCACTGCCTCCGGCGGCACGTGTGCGTACTGGTCGAACTCCTCGTCGAGGTCGACGTGCTCCGATTCGACGGCCGGGAACTGGACGTTGCGCTGGGCGATGACTGCCTGGGCCTCGCTCGAGAGGGCAAAATCGAGGAATTCGTAGGCAAGATCGAGTTCGCTCGCTCCCTCGAAGATCCCCATCCCCTCGGGGTTGGCGTACCCCTGACCGTTCGGGAACGCGATCTGGTGCCGGCTCATGTCGTTGCCCGCGTCGGCGGCGAACACCTGATCGGTCGAGTAGGAGACGACCATCGGCCGTTCTCCGTTCATGTACGCCCCGGAATAGGATTCGCTCCAGTCATCGAGAATGCGAACGCCGTTGTCCTCGAGGTCGCGCCAGTAATCGAGATAGCCGTCCTCGCCGTAGGCGTCGATCGTCCACAGCAGGAACGCCTTCCCCGGATCGGAACGCTGGGCGTTCTGGGCGAGCAGCGCATCCTCGTAGGCCGGTTCGGTCAGATCGTCGAGCGTCTGGGGTTCGTCAACGACGGTTTCGTCGTAAACGAGGCAGATGTACCCCGTGTCGTAGGCGAGCACTCGGCCGTGGGGGTCGCCCATGTCGAGTCCGTCGCGGATCCGCCCGGCGTTGTCGATCCGGTCGACGTTGAGTTCCCGGAGGAGCCCGCCCTCGTCGAGGGTGTCGTCGATTCGGACGAGGTCGTCGATATTGACTCCGAGATAGACGTCGGCATCGATCTCGGCGTTTTGCCGCTCGCGATCGATGTAGTCATTGATAGCGTTGTTCGGAACGGTCCACTCCAGTGTGGCGTCGGGGTATTCCTCTTCAAACGCTTCCTTGAGCCACGTCCCGGCCGGATTCTTGCCGTCGACCATCGACTCGTAGGTCGCGATTCGGAGCTCTCCCGTGAGGTCCGGATTGTCCGGTTCGGGATCGCCGTCGGTGGCGGGATCGCCGCTCTCCCCGTCGCGAGTCAAGCAGCCGGCGACGCCGGTGATCGCACTCCCACCGACTGCGCCGACGAATGTTCGCCGTTTCATTACCCGGTGGTTGCACTAGGTGGTCTTAAGACCCATGATCGACGTCGATCCGTTCGAGCACCATCGCTCGAGCCGAAAGACTTTGTTCGTCGGGTGAGACTCACGTCTGTGTCAGGGACCACGTTCGGGAACGAGAGCGCGGACAGACGCCGTCCGTACGTCCTCGCAGGAGTCGTCGTCGCGCTCGGCGTCGTAACCGCTGCCATTCTGCTCGAGGTACTCGGAACCATCCTCTTCGCCCTCACCGTCGCGTACGTCCTCATGCCGGTCCAGGGCTGGCTCGTCAGACGCGGGCTCACCGAGTGGACCGGCGCGCTCGCGGCGACCCTGATCGGCTTCGTAACCGCGGTCGCCGTTTTCTCGCCGTTGGTCATCGCGCTCTACGTTCGACTCGAGCAGGTCGTCGACCTCGTCGCGTCGCTGCCGCGGGAGCCGTCGGTGTCCGTCTTCGGGATGACGTATACGATCGAAGCCGGTCAAGTACAGTCCTCCGTCCTCGACTTCCTCAGCGGGGCCGCGACCTCGTTCGCGCTGGAACTGCCGGTGCTCGCGATAAAGTTCGCGCTATTCGTTGTGCTTCTGTTCGGACTGCTACTCAAGGGCAGTGAGGCGGGCCGGGCCGCCATCGCACCGGTTCCACACGACTATCGGGATATCGTCTACGCGCTCGCCCGACGAGCCCGCGAGACGCTGTACGCCATCTACGTCCTGCAGCTGGCGACGTCGCTCGCGACACTCGCCGTCGCATACCCGTTGTTCTGGGCGCTGGGCTACGAGGCGGCGATGACGCTGGCGATCGCCGCCGCGGTCTTGCAGTTCGTTCCGATCATCGGTCCGAGCATGCTCGTCGTTCCGATCACGCTGTATCACGTCGCCGTCGGCGACCTCGTCGCGGCGACGCTGATCGGCGTACTCGGCCTCGGTCTCATCGCCTGGCTCCCCGACGTCGCCGTCCGCCCGCGACTCGCCAGACGGTCGGCCGGCTTTTCCGGCAGCCTCTACTTCGTCGGCTTCACTGGCGGGCTCTTCACCCTCGGCGCGATCGGCGTCGTCGTCGGTCCGCTGATCGTTGCCGTCTTCGTGGAAGCCGTCGATCTGCTCGCCGACGAGGTCAACAGCGACGCCACGTTCACCGAACTCATCGAAGACAACCGCGAGGAGCCGCCGACCGATCTCGGGGAGACGGAGACGACCTTCGAGGACTCGAGTTCACGGATCGCTGACGACTGATACGGACGACTGGACGGCAGTCTCGGCGCACTTGTAATTCCGAATTCGGGTGAACCGGGACACATTACAGCAGACCGCCTGACCCCCGTACCGTTCGAACCGACCGCTCGAGCGCACCGACGGCAGACACCGTTTGACCACCGACACTTTTCTCTCTGCTACCCTTTGGTTTCGGTATGGTTCGGAGCCGAACGATCGTCAACGCGGGTATCGGCGCTATCATCGGCGTCGTCCTCTCGTTTATCCCCTTCTCGCCCGTCCTCGGCGGGGCCGTCGCGGGATTCCTCGAGGGACCGGACGAACGAGCGGGCGCGGTCGCGGGCGCGCTGGCCGGAGCGATCGCGTTCCTCCCCATCGCAGGGATCGGGTTCCTCCTCTTCGGCTTCCTCAGTCTCGGACTCGCCGGTGGCGTCCCCGTCGAAGGGGTCGCCCTGTTCGCGCTCGTGATCCTCGGCGTCGGAGCCTTCATCCTCCTCTACACCGTCGGCCTGTCGCTGCTCGGTGGGTATCTGGGGGCGTACCTCGCGCGGGAGTATCCCGACAGCCACCGCCGAACCCGTGAAACGGTCGGATTCGAGACAAACTCGGTGGACAGGTCCCGAACGTCCGGTTCGACGTCGACCCGAGACCGCGAGTTCAGCCGCGAATCCGACTCCGCGCTCGAGGGCGGCGACTCGAGCCGACGCGAGGACGATCGATACGCGGACGTGGATCGCGACCGCGGCTCCGAGCGAGAGCGCTGATCGTACGACGTGGGGATCGTACAGTCCGGTGTGAGACATGTGGCAGGGGGATATCTCTCGATCGAGAGCCTCAGCTCCTCATTCGTACCTCAGCGCGTCGATCGGATCCGTCCGCGCGGCCCGCCAGGCCGGATACAGCCCTGCGAGAACCCCGACGAGTATCCCCACGGCGATGGCGATCGCGACGTACTCGAGGGGGTAGACCAGCGGGAGATCGACGTACTGCGCCCCGAGATAGCCGCCGACGAGCCCCAGCCCCGTTCCCAGGATCGCGCCGATCACGCCCAGAATCACCGATTCGGTCAGGAACAGCCCGAGCACGTCGCGGTTCTGCGCGCCGACGGCTTTCATGATCCCGATCTCGCGGGTCCGCTCGGTGACGCTGACGAGCATGATGTTCGCGATCCCGATCGACCCGACGAGCAGGGAGATGGCTGCGATGCCGACGATGAAGTTCCGCAGGAGATCTAGCACATCCTGAAGCTGGCCCAGCAGCTCCGTACTCGTTTGCAACTGCACCTCGAGGTCGTCGCCCAGGAACTCGCTCGCGTCGGAGGCGTCGCTCTCGAGGTAGTCGGTCGCGCTCTCGCGGGCGGCGTCGATGTCGGACTGGTCGGCCGATTCGGCCTCCACGATGATCGCCAGAAAGCGAGCGTCGCTGCTCGTGTCATCCCCATCGCCGCCGTTTCCGTTACCAGCGCTTTCGTTGGTGACACTCTCGTTTCCACCGCTCTCGTTGCCGTCGCTCTCGGCTCCGCCGTCGCCGTTGCTCTCATCGTCACCCCCGAATCCCAGTCCGACTGCCTGTTCGGCGTAGTAGGGATCCGTCGGTACGTAGACTCGCGGCGAGGACTCGAACCCCTCGAACGGGCTCAGTCCCTCGCTGGTATCGGTGATGCCGACCACTTCGAGGGTCGTCTCTTGGCCGCCCAGTATCGTCACGGTCAGTTCGTCGCCGACGCTGACGTTCTCCTCGAACTGGCCCGCCGCCGCGGGGTTGATCACCGCTTCGCGCTCCCCCATTTCGAACTGCCTGCCCTCGACCAGCCGCTCCTCGCGGATGTACGACGGCCCCGACGCGATCAACCCGTTACCCTGTGCGACCTGCTCCTCGCCGTTCGAGATCGCCTGCGTCTGAATCGTCGCGTAGCCGTAGGCCGCCTCGACCGACTCGAGGTCCTCGACCGCCGCGAGATCGTCCGGCGTGAAGACTGGCTGGGCACCCGCTAGCGGGCCGCCCTCGGTATCGGGTTCGGCGGCCCAGCCGTAGACGTTGCGCTGATCGTCGGGACTGATGTCACCGATCACGCCGGCCTGCAGGCTCGCACCCAGCGTGACGAACGTGATCACCGCAGCGATGCCGATCACGATCCCCAGCGTCGTCAGCGCCGAGCGGAGCCGATGGCCGCGGATCGACCGCCACGCGAGACGGAGGCTCTCGAGCGGGTTCATTCGGCGTCGCCTCCGCCGTTTCGCCTTCCCTCGCGTCCCGATCCGCGGTCAGTCGTCGGTCCCGCCCGCGACTCGCCGCTTTCCTTGAGGTCCTCGATCCGCTCGATTTTCCCGTCGAGCAGGTGGATGATCCGGTCGGCCCGCTCGGCGACGTGGCGCTCGTGGGTAACGACGAGCATCGTCGTCCCGCCGCCGTGGAACTCGTCGAAGAGGTCCAGAATATCGGACTCGGTGTCGGTATCGAGGTTCCCCGACGGCTCGTCGGCCAGCACGATCGCCGGGTCGTTGACCAGTGCCCGGGCGAGCGCCACCCGCTGGCGCTGGCCGCCCGATAGTTCGTTCGGCAGGTGATCCGCCCGGTCGGCCAGGCCGACGCGCTCGAGCAGGTCGCGCGCACGCTCGCGGCGCTCGGACCGGCCGACATTCTGGAACAACTGCGGTAACGCCACGTTCTCGACGGCATTCAGCCGCGGCATCAGGTTGAACGTCTGGAAGACGAAGCCGACCTCGGTCCCCCGAAGTCGGGTCCGTTCGCGGTCGCTGAGCGTCTCGACCTCGCGACCCCCCACGACGACCGTGCCCTCGGTCGGCGTATCGAGACAGCCGACGAGGTTCATTAGCGTCGATTTCCCGGACCCACTCGGTCCCATGATCGCGGTGTAGGATCCCTGTGGCACCTCGAGGGAGACACCGTCGAGCGCGTGAACCGGTTCACCGATCCGATATGTCTTGCGGACGTTCGAGAGGGAGACGGCCGTGCCCGAAGTCGCCATGCGCGTTCGACCACGGACGGTCCAAAAAAGGTTCGGCGCAACGGCGGCCGAAAGCGGTCACTGACCGCAGGTTGCGGGCGACTTCCCTACCACTCGCTACTGACAGCTCCGTCCTGTGACGGTTCCCCACTCGTCACGTCACTGCGGATAACGACGTAGATGATGAGGGCGATAATCCCCAGCGGTGGAAAGAGCAAGAGGAGTCCGGCAACGCCGATCGTCCACAAGAGTTCGTTGTTCTCGCGTTTCGAGGCGTCCTTGTAAACCCAGTAGGCGACGCCGATCGTGATGAGGAGAAGGACCAACACCCCGATGAGATAGTACATCATCAGATCGCCTGCGTCGGTCTGTAATGGGAGGAGGGCACGCTCCAGCATCATCTCACCCGCCTCGAGCGGTCGATCGTTTGGATGCGGGACCATCGGTGTCGGTCGATACTCGCTCGACCGACGGGACGTGGAGTGTTTTCGTTCATCGTATCACTCTACACGTGATATACAATAAACACTAAATAAAGGTCTTTTCATTGACAGCACGACGGGTCGCCGCGATACCAATAGCGAGTACGGCCGGTCGTCCGTCCCATCGCCGTTCACCGAAGGCCGAGGGTGCAGGTGCCGTCCGTCCCCCCCTCGTGTCGCCGCTTCCCGGGCTGATGAGGCAACCTATTTGTACTTCGAAAAACTACGATACTTAAACAGTGCCCTCCATCGACATCTCTGATGTGACGAAGCGGTACGGTACCGAAACGGCCCTCGAGGGACTGGATCTCACCGTCGAACGCGGCGAGATCTACGGCTTCCTCGGCCCGAACGGCGCGGGAAAGTCGACGACGATCAACCTCGTCCTCGATTTCATTCGGCCGACCGAAGGCGAGGTACGCGTCTTCGATCTGGACGCCCAGTCGGACAGCCTCGAGATCCGCGAGCGGACCGGCATCCTCCCCGAAGGGGCCGAACTGTACGACCGGCTAACCGGCCGTCAGCACGTCGAGTTCGCGATCGAATCGAAACGAGCCGACGACGACCCCGACGAACTCATCGAGCGAGTCGGACTGTCGAGCGACGATGCCGACCGGAAGGCCGGCGGCTACTCGAAGGGGATGGCCCAGCGACTCATGCTCGCGACGGCGCTGGTCGGCGACCCCGACCTGCTGATCCTCGACGAGCCCTCGACCGGACTCGATCCGAACGGCGCTCGCTAGATGCGCGAGATCATCCGCGAGGAGAACGCCCGCGGTGCGACCGTCTTCTTCTCCTCGCACGTCCTCGGTCAGGTCGAAGCGGTCTGCGACCGCGTCGGCATCCTCCGGGACGGCGATCTGATCGCCGAAGACACCGTCGACGGGCTTCGCGACGCCATGCCGAACGAGACCCGACTTCGCGTGATCCTCGACCGCGTCCCGGACGACTCCTCGGCCGCGCTCGAGGCGGTCGAATCGGTCGACGGCGTCTCGTCGGTGACGCCCGAGGGCCGAACCATCGTCGTCGCCTGCGAAGACCGGGCGAAGACGACCGTGTTGCACACCATCGAGGAGTACGGCGTGACCGTCGAGGACTTCGAAACCGACGAGTCCTCGCTCGAGGATCTGTTCATGGCCTACACGTCCGATTCGGCCGGTAGTACGGGGGTGGTACAGTGAGTTCGATCGTCGTCGCGAAGAAGGATTTCCGCGACGCCATGCGATCCCGCGTGCTGCTCGGTCTCATCGCCGTCTTCTCCCTGTTCACCGTTGGCGGCGCGTTCCTCGCGTCGCGGGTATCGGAGCTGTTCGACTCGGGCGGCGGCGAGACGACGGTCGATCTGATCCTCGCGTTGCAGACGCCGGCGAGCTTTCTCGTACCCGTTATCGCTCTGGTCGTCGGCTACGGCGCGATCGCTGGCGAGCGAGAGAGCGGGAGCCTGAAGTTCCTCCTCGGACTGCCACACCGTCGCCGTGACGTCGTCTTGGGGAAGGTGCTCGGTCGAACGGCGGTGGTAGCCGTCTCGATCCTGATCGGTTTCGGCGTCGGCCTGATCGGACTCGTCGCCTTCATCGGTGAGGTCTCGATCGTCGACTACGTCACCTTCACGCTGGTGACGGTGCTGTTCGGGTTCGTCTACGTC
The DNA here is from genome assembly GCF_041894845.1 of Natrinema sp. H-ect4. Lineage (NCBI taxonomy): Archaea > Methanobacteriati > Methanobacteriota > Halobacteria > Halobacteriales > Natrialbaceae > Natrinema > Natrinema sp. H-ect4. The sequence continues at coordinate 147,458 of NZ_JBHDYC010000007.1, read as the reverse complement.
TGTATCGGCGTCGGTCTCTCCTCGATGACGCGGTCGACGACCAAAGCAGCGATCGGTGCGTTCGGACTGGTCGTGCTGTTCTGGTTCCTCTGGAGCTTCCTCTCACAGGCACTGCTCTACGTCGTCGAGGGCGAGTTCCTCCCCGACACGCTTCCCGACTGGTTCCTCGTCATGAACTCGTTGACGCCCGACGCCGCCTACGGCTCCGCGATCGCTGCCGTGCTCAGTGACAATCAGTTCACGGTAGCCAGCACGTACGAGACCGCAGGGCTGACCGACGGGAGTCTCCCGGTCGTCGCCGAGCCGTGGTTCGGCTTCGTCCTCCTCGCCATCTGGGCGCTCGTCCCGCTCGGATTCGGTCTCTGGCGGTTCGACCGCGTCGACCTCTGATCGACGCCGCCGAGTTACAACGTTTTTCCCGTCGCCGCTCGCTTGCATAGCCATGAAGACGGAGGGTGGCTCCACCGCAGCGAAACGACGGGCCGGCGAACGTGCGGTCGAGGACGTCGAAGCCGGATCCGTCGTTGGGCTTGGCACCGGCTCGACGACCGCCCACGCGATCCGGGCACTCGGCCGCGCCGTCGAGAACGGCCTCGAGATCCGCGGGATCCCGACTTCCTTCCAGTCCCGCGAACTGGCCCTCGAGGTCGGAATACCATTGACGGAACTCGACGCGGTCGACGGCGTCGACCTCGCGATCGACGGCGCGGATCAGGTGGTCGACGACCCCGACGCGATGGCCCACGGCGCGCTCATCAAGGGCGGCGGCGCGGCTCACGCGCGCGAGAAACTCGTCGATACGGCGGCGGACCGGTTCCTCGTCGTCGCAGATCCGTCTAAGCTGACCGATCACCTCGAGCGGCCGGTCCCACTCGAAGTCCACCCCGACGCCCACACGGTCGTCGCCGAGCGGATTCGGGAACTGGACGGCGAGCCGACGCTTCGGGACGCCGAGCGAAAGGACGGCCCGGTCGTGACCGACAACGGGAATCTGGTACTCGACTGCGCGTTCGGCCCGATCGACGACCCCGACGCGCTGGCGACGCGACTCTCGGGGATTCCGGGCGTCGTGGAACACGGCCTGTTCGTCGGACTGGCCGACGCGACCTACGTCGGCACCGAGGGAGGCGTCGAGGTGCGGCGCTACTGACGCGGTCGCTACTGAACAGTTCTCACTCCGTCGTCTCCGGATAGTCGCGTGGCGCGTCGCCCGCCTGCGAGAACAGCCCGGCGATCTGGTAGACGGCCCCGAGCAGGCGAGTCGCGGGTATCACCCAGCCCCTCAGCTCGAGGTCGGGGTTCTCGTACGCCGTTCCGAGACCCCATTCGACGGCCGTTCGCGGGAGCAACGCCATGAGGCAGCCGCCGATGACGATCCCCGTCCCGAGGGCTGCCGGTACACATCGTCACGATGGAGTAGCCGGACGAACGCCAGCCCCTCGAGTCGCGCGATCGGGATCGTCCACGGTCGTACTCTGCCCCGATCGGGGGTCCCGAACGCGAGTCGCTTGCCGAAATCGATGAGCAGGTCGGGCGCGATCACCTCGAGCAGGCCGAACCCGATCGCCAGTGTTCGTTTCGTGGTTCGCTGTATCGATGATTCAGCCGTTACTTCGAGCGGAGGCGGAGCCGGGGCGACGACTGGTCCGATTCGGCGTGCGTCTCGTCGCTCGTCGTCCCCTTGCCCGTGCTCCGGGAGAGCAGCGTGACGGTCAGATAGAGGACGCCAAGCAGGCGCGCCGCGGGCTCCATCCAGGGCCGTACCTCGAGGTCGTCGGTATTGACGTAGACGAAGTGCTGGCTGAGTGTGATGATCGGTCGCGGGACGAGCACGAGCGCCAGCCCGGCGAGTCCAAGTCCCGCGGTGACCAGGATGGATCCCTCGCGCCCGCGGACGAGCAGCCAGACGATGAGCAGTCCCTCGAGCCGAGCGCCCGTCAGTGCCAGCGGTCGCCGCTGGGTCGCAGCGGGGTTTCGCAGGCCGATCCGCTCGCAAATTTCGATGATTGGCTCCGGCATGACGATCTCGACGAGTCCGAAGGCGATCAGGAGTCTCCGTAGCATGTCCCGCTCGTACCACGTCGGGGGGCAAAAAACTCGAGCCGGCGAGCCGAAGGTAACCGAACGGAGACCGACCCGGCGATCGGTTCGGCGGCTACGCTACGTCGGTTTGCGTCCGCAAAAAATCGCTCAGATAGCGTGCCTTACAGGTCGCGGGGCTGGACCGTCTTCCGGTCGTTTGCCTCTGCGCGGCGGGCGGCGTCGTCGAGCAGTTCCGAGACTTCCTCGTCGAGTGCGTCGTAGAAATCCGAGGCGACGTTTTTGTCATCGAGCGCTTCCTTAACGGCGGCTTTGACGATAAGGTCTGCCATACGATGTATTCGTTTCGCATTACCCCATATAAGGATTCTGCTTAGCGACGGAAATACGGGGGTTGCAGCGGTTGATTCGCCCGTTTCGACGACCCGATCCACCGGAAAGTATATGTTCGATGAGTGGCGGACCCGGTTTTCGCCGCTCTCGAACCGGTGGATCCGGCTCGCGCGCGGTCCTCCGGGGCTCGCGCGCACGTTCAGCGACTGGGGAACCGCCGGTCCCGTTCCGTCTCGAGACCGGGCCGACGGATTCGAGTACGTCGGTCGCGGAGGGCGAGTATGCGCGAACTGCTCGAGGCCGTCGCCGACGGCTCGCTGTCGCCGGCGGCAGCCGAAGCCGAACTCAGAGGGTACGTCATCGGCGAGGCGGGCCGATTCGATGCGGCCCGCGACCGGCGTCGCGGGGTCCCGGAGGCGATTTTCGCAACGGGGAAGACCACCACACAGATCGTTGCACTGGCCGAAACCGCGCTCGAGACGACGGGGCGGGCGCTGCTCACGCGCGTCTCCGACGAACAGTTCGAGCGACTCGAGGCCCACCTCGACGAGACAGCTCCGGCGGCGACGATCGACCGGCGAAGCGGGGCGGTCCGAGTAACGACGCCGGCGTACGACCCGCCGTCGCTCGACGCGACGGTCGGGATCGCGACCGGTGGGACTGTCGATGGACCGGTCGCCGACGAGGCGGAACTCGTCTGTCTGGACGCCGGTGCGACGGTCGACCGGGTCGACGATATCGGCGTCGCAGCGCTTACCCGGACGCTCGACCAGCTCGATCGATTCCGCGAGGCGGACGTATTGGTCGTCGCCGCCGGCCGGGAGGGGGCGCTCCCGACCGTCGTCGCCGGCCTCGTCGACACCCCGGTCATCGGCGTTCCGGTCTCGAGCGGCTACGGTCACGCCGGGGACGGCGAGGCGGCACTCGCCGGGATGCTCCAGTCGTGTACCGTGCTGTCGGTCGTCAACATCGACGCGGGGTTCGTCGCCGGGGCTCAGGCGACCCTGATTGCACGGGCGATCGATGCCGCTCGTGACTAACATGCACACCTAGTTACGGAAAAATAGTTTCTACTATCGAAAACTCACACAGTGTATGGGGAAGGATATTTAACCGTTCACCCGGTACGTTCGAGTACCGGCTTCGGCCGGTGTGACCAATGCCCAAGTGTGACCACTGCGGCGCGCACGTTTCCGAACGGTTCGCACGCGTCTTCGCCGACGAACACGGCGAGATCCACGCGTGTGTTAGCTGTTCGGCCAACGCCGGAATCGCGGAAGCCGCGAAAGAGCGCGCTCGCGGCACCTGACCATCGCGATCGAGACCACACGAGCAACGACCACGCGCCCCCACCGGACCGGACGCTTTTTACGCTCCCCCGCCTGGCCACGAGCGATGGCCGATCACGTCGTCTACGTACTCGAGTGTGCCGACGGATCGCTCTACACCGGCTACACGACCGACCTCGAGCGCCGCGTCGCCGAACACGATGCCGGCGAGGGAGCGAAGTACACTCGCGGACGAACGCCGGTTGAGCTCATATACCACGAGCGGTTCGACTCGAAGTCGGCCGCGATGTCCCGCGAGTACGAGATCAAGCAACTGCGCCGCGCGGCGAAGGAACGGCTCGTCGGCCTCGAGTGAGAACCGGCCGCGCTCGCGGTCGGTAGCCAGCGGTTCGTTGCTCTTCCAGTCGCCGGGCAACGCTTTGGTGCTCCCGAAGCCGTGAGCGCATCCCCGTCTCCCCTATTATCTCGAACACACTATCCGAAAAATAGATGTGTCGAGAGAATAATCGTTCTCTCGAGATGCAAATCGATGTCGTCGACGATCTCAGACAGCCCGAATACACCGGTGAGAACCGATGCGAACCGTGCACCGTCCTGAATCTGGTCATCGCGGCGGTACTCGGCTCCGTCATCGCGCGGAAATCCCGCCTCGGCGGTCTCCTCGCCGTCGGCATTTCGGTGGCATTGATCTACCTTCGGGGATATCTCGTCCCCGGAACGCCGGCACTCACCAAGCGATATCTCCCGCCCGAAGTCCTGCGCTGGTTCGGCAAGGAACCCGAACCGGACGTAGCCAGCGGTCTCGGAGGCGTCGACCCTGCGGCCGACACCGGGGACGTGACCAGTTTCGACGAGGCCGAGGCACTCGACACCGACGACGCTGGCGCCACCGCCGGCGAATCGACTGCACCCGAGGAGGAACCGACCCCCGTCGATCTCGAGACGCTGTTCCTCGAGCACGATATCCTCGAGCCCTGTGACGATCGGGACGACCTCTGTCTCACCGCCGACTTCGAGGCGGATTGGTTCGACGAGATCGACGCCCTCGACGAGTCGGGCATCGACGCCGCGGCGGCCGTCGACGCGTTCGGATTCGACGCCGATCCCGACGAGTTCGAACTCAGCGAACGGGGCGAGTCCTGGTCGCTGCTCTCTCAGTCCGGTGCCGCGGGTCGCTGGCCCTCGCGGGCCGCCTTGCTGGCCGATATCGCGGCGAGCCGCGCCCTCGAGCCGTGGGTTCCCGACTGGGCTACCTACCCCCCCGAGACGAGAGGCGAAGTGCTCAACGGCCTCCGGATGTTCCTCGAGACCTGTCCGTCCGGCGGCGACGTGCGGATGGGCGAGGAGGTCGTCGAATCCTGCTGTACGTCACACGAGGTCGTCGCGGTCACCTGCGAGGAGACCGGCGAACGGCTCTTCGAACAGCGCCTCGCCGACGTCGACGCCTGACCCGTCCCCTCGTTCGATTTCGGTCATCGCGAGTCACACTCGCCGACCCGTGCCGTCGCTTTTTTCGCACCGGCTGTCGACCACCGCACCATGGAGACGATCAGTTTCGGCACCGACGGCTGGCGGGCGACGCTCGAGGAGTTCACGGCCCCGCGGGTTCGGATGGTGGGGCAGGCGGTCGCCACCTATCTAACCGACGAGGGGATAGCGGGGCCGGTCGCGATCGGGTACGACGCCCGAGAAACCTCGCGCGGGTTCGCCGAGGAGCTGTCGCGAGTGCTGTGTGCGAACGGGTTCGACGTGTTGCTCGCCGACCGGGATCGGCCGACGCCGCTCGTCGCCTACGCGATCGTCGACCGCGACCTTGCGGGTGGGTTGGTCATTACGGCCTCGCACAATCCGCCGGAGTACAACGGCGTCAAGTTCATTCCCGAGGACGGCGCGCCGGCCCTGCCCGCCGTCACCGACGCCATCGCGGAGCGACTCGCTGAGCCCGAGGCGCTTCCCGATGACGAACACGGGACGGCACGCGAGGTCGACTTCGCCGAACCCCACGCCGACGCCGCCCTCGAGCTGGTCGAGTCGATCACTGGTACCACTGATCTCTCGGAGCTGACCGTCGCCTACGACGCGATGCACGGCAGCGGTCGCGACACGACTGACGCCCTGCTCGAGCGCGCCGGGGCCTCCCTCGAGCGCTCTCGTTGCGAGCGCGACCCCGAGTTCGGCGGTGGCTCGCCCGAACCCGCCGCAGAGAACCTTGGGTACCTGATCGCGGCCGTGACGGACGACGAAAGCGATGTCGACCTCGGGATCGCCAACGACGGCGACGCCGACCGTATCGCCGTTGTCACGCCCGAACGCGGCTATCTCGACGAGAACCTGTTTTTCGCCGCGCTCTACGACTACCTGCTCGAGACGGAGTCGGGCTCGGTCGTCCGGACCGTCTCGACGACCTACCTGATCGACCAGGTCGCGGAGGCCCACGGCGAGACCGTCCACGAGGTCCCGGTCGGCTTCAAGTGGGTCGCCGAGGCGATGGGCGAACACGACGCCCTCGTCGGGGGCGAGGAGTCCGGCGGGTTCACCGTCCGCGGGCACGTCCGCGAGAAGGATGGCGTCCTCATGGCGCTGCTTGCGAGTGCGATGCACGCCGCGGAACCGTTGGACGAGCGGGTCGATCGGCTGCTCTCCGAACACGGGACCGTCGTTCAGGACAAGATCAGCGTCGCCTGTCCCGACGACGAGAAGGCGCGAGTGCTCTCCGACCTCGAGGCCGAGATTCCCGACGACGTGGCGGGGACGGCGGTCGAGGGGGTCAACACCGCCGACGGCTTCAAACTGCAACTCGCCGACGGCTCGTGGCTGTTGATCCGCCCCAGCGGGACCGAACCCGTCCTGCGGGTTTACGCCGAGGCATCGGACGAGGATCGGGTCCAGGAACTACTCGAGGCCGGCGAGGAACTGGTCGCGCCGCTGGTGTGAGCCGCCGCTGGGTGCCCCTGAACCTCGGCCAGCGAGACTCGCTCGGATAGCGTTCTGATACCGTTCACCGCGGGCCAGTGTTCGTCACTGCACAGCGTGTATCGGTCCGTAGCGGGACATAGCTCTCCGTTCTACGTATTTTGTGGTGCTGCACCGCTTGTCCGCGTTAGTCGACTCGCTCTGCGGGAACGCCGACGACAGTCGCGCCCGGCTCGACGTCGCTCGTGACGACCGAGCCGGCGCCGACGGCCGCGTTCTCGCCGATCGTGATGTCCCCCAGGAGCGTCGCGTTGGCACCGAGCTGTGCGCCCTCCTCGACCGTCGGATGGCGCTTGACCGGTTCATTCGTGTCGCCACCAAGCGTGACGCCGTGGTACATGTGAACGTCGTCGCCGATCTCGGCGGTCTCGCCGATGACGACGCCCATTCCGTGATCGATCGTGACTCGCCGGCCGATCTCTGCACCCGGGTGGAGTTCGACGCCGGTTAGCAGGCGGACGACGTTGGACAGCAGCCGTGCAGTGAGTTGAAAACCGGCGTTCCAGAGCCGATGAAGCAGTAGGTGCGCCCAGACGGCGTGCAGCCCGGGATAACACAGCAGGACCTCGAGGTAGCCCGTCGCGGCGGGGTCGCGCGTGGCCATCGCGCGAACGTCCTCACGAATTCGTCGGAACATCGCTCACCTCGAGAGCCGACGGAGCGATCGCGACACGACGCTGTCGAACTGCGCTTAGACGGGGTGAGCGACAACACCGGCCCGCGGCGCCGCGAGGGTGGTTCCGCTCGGTACGCACGGGTGGGCCGGTGAATACCATATCCGACCGTAGCTGTGGGGATAGTGTAAAAGGATTCGTTTCCGTCCCTTCCCGGCTCACTCGCCGCGAGCCAGCCGCGTTCCGATTCGATCGGGCAATCCGGCTTCGTTGACTGCCTCCTGTACCGTATCGATGTCGTACTCGACGCGGTGGGTCTCGACGGTCAACGCGTCGAGATCGAGCACCGCGTAGCCCGCCCGCGGATCGCCGTCGCGGGGCTGGCCGACGCTGCCGGGATTGACGACGATTCCCTCCGCGAACCGTTCGACGCCCTGCACGTGGGTGTGGCCGAGCACCAGGACATCCTCGTCGCCGAGCAGTCGCGGCGAGAAGTCCCTCGGATACGTGTACCGTGTGTACCGGTCGGGATCGTCCGGATGTCCGTGGACGAGTTTCACTCGCCCGTCGCATGCGAGGCGTTCGTCCGGAAGATCGGTGAGCCACTCGAGCTGATCGTCCGACAGCTCCCGTTTGGCGTATTCGACGCCTGCACGGGCCATCCCGTTGAACCGAAAGGGTGCATCCCCGGCGACGGCGGCGTCGTGATTTCCCATCACCGTCGGCACGTCCCGCGCTCGCAACTCGTCGACGCAGTCGGCGGGCCAGGGATTGTAGCCGACCACGTCGCCGGCACAGAGGAGGTGGTCGACCGGAGGCATATCCTCGAGGACGGCCTCCAGTGCGACCCGGTTGCCGTGGACGTCCGAGATGAGTCCGACCTTCATGCTCGGACATAACAGTCGCGAGGTGTTTGTAGGTTGGCCGGGAGTCGTTCCCGGGTCGTACCGGGAGGGGACGCAGAAACTGTTCGATGGAGGGAAGCAACGTATCGCTCCAGACCGACCTCTCGGTATGCGGTGGCGCGCGCTGTCGGCCGACCGAGTGCTAGCGAGGGCGGCCGACGATATTGCGCGAGGGATGAGCGAGTGAGCAGAGCGAACGAGCGAATCGGCTAGGGAGGGTGTGGCCATTCCCTGTTGCCACGATAGCAGGACGCTCCGTCTCACCCAATTCCCAGCAGAACCCATTGCTCCCTTCACACGTCTATTGAACCACCAAAATCGACCCTCGAGCAGTTCCGCGTCAATCAGTCGCCGTTCTCGATCGCCGTCTCGAACCCGTCTTCGGTCCGAGCCACACCGGCCGCACAGACCGCGTGTTCGAACTCGAGGCTGTAGACCTCGCTCGCGGCCGCCTCGGCGTTCCCCGCCTCGAGATCGATCGGTTCAGGGCTATTCTTCTCGTAGGTCGCAACCAGCGTCGGCTCGTCGACGGTCTCGACGAGCAGCGCGTCTTTTCGAACCGTCCCGATCAGCGCCTCGCCGTCGCTACCGATCGTCGCCGCGATTCGAGGCGTGTCGTAGTCGTCCTTCTCGTAGTCCAGCGCCAGCAGGCTCTCCGCCAGCGCGTCGCGGGCGGGATAGCCCACCTCGAGTTTCTCCGCGATCGGATCGACGTGCGAACCGTTGCCGAAGGCGGCCGTCTCGCCCGTCGGCGTCTCGACTACCCGAAGACAGTTGTACGAGACGTACGGGTTGTCCGTTTCCGGGGCGTCCTCGGTGGGACCGACGGTGAGCGCCTCGTCTCGAGCAGTTATCTCTCGGTTCGGGAACGACCGCGACGAGACGCGGTACGCGCCGACTTCGGGACCGACGACGACGAATCGTCCGACGTACATACTCGAGCGTGCGCGAGAGAAGGGAAAAGGGATGTCGGTTCGCGCTCGAGCACCCGTCTTCGCCGGCACCGAGTCGGATCGGACGTGAGATTTCATATACGAACGGGCGGCGAACGGTAGTGTGACGACGGAGGAGGAGTGTCTCGAGGCGCTGCAGCGGGCCGCAGAACAGCTCGGTGAGTCGCCGACGAAGGCGCAATACGAGGAGTTGGGGTTGACGCCGGCTTCTGCGACGATTATTCGGACGTGTGGAGGCTGGAACGACGCGAAAGAGCTAGCCGGGTTAGAAACCTCGTATTCGAGAGGGCCTCGAGTCGGTTCAAAACCTGATGATGTCGATTTGCCTGCAGGAATGTCGTGGGAGGAACTTTCCGTCGATCAGGGATGGCACTACCGTAATACCGAGTGGAATAGGGAGCGGACCTTACACCGTCGCTCTCGACTCCGTTCTTGGGTCAATGATCAAAAACGAGAACGCGGCTGCTCTCAGTGTGGCGTCGATACTGTCGCGTGTCTGGACTTTCATCATATCGACGAAACAGCGAAACAAATGGCGGTCGGACGGATGATTACCTTTGGCTACGGCAAAGACGCGCTTCGTGACGAAATCGAGAAGTGTGACGTATTGTGTGCTAATTGCCACCGGAAACTTCATTATACGCTACCGAAACAGGAACGCCGGCGATGGGTCCACGATCAGAAGCGTGACGTCGGATGCGATCGATGCGCAGAGTCGGATCCTGCCTGTCTAGATTTCCATCATTCCGGTGACGAAAAGCAGGCTACTGTTTCAAAACTCGTCGCGAATGGGCAATCGAAAGAACGGATTCAGACCGAAATTGACCGGTGTTGTGTCCTCTGTGCCAACTGCCATCGAACGGAGCATTACGAGCCTCCGATGAGCTATAGTAGCCACTGAAAGTCATTGCACGTCTGATCGAACGACAGCTGTCCGATCAGTGTGTGAATCGTTTCAGTGGCTCTATAATACCAATCGGGAAGCCCCCTCAGTTTGAAATTCTCCGACGATCCGATTCGCACTCGAGTTCGTAACACTCTAATACGAACGCGAATTACAAACTGGTACGTCGTCGGTAATCGAGCCGACGAATTCATGTCAAGTCCATTAGGGTAGCGGCCAATCCTCCGAGCTTCTGGGGCTCGGGACGCTGGTTCGAATCCAGCATGGACTACTTCTCTGCCGTTTCAACTCGAGCACGTTCATACACCCGTCCCTTGATCTCCAGTTGAAACGAAGGGGTCTCGCGGTAACTGCTACGTCACCAGAAGCCATATCTCTCTGTCCTCGCTATCCATCCAGTATGAATCGACGGACGTTCCTCGCTGTTGGCGGGACAGCAGCAATCGGCGGAGTGGCTGGTTGTCTCGGTGGCGGTGATGGGTATGCGACGAACACTGTCAATGGTATCGATGTTCCGCTCGCACCGGTTAAGGACGTATACGAGTGGTACGAAGACGACGAGGCACGGATCGTCGACTCGCGTGGGCGCGCCCAGTACGAAGCACTCCGGATCGCGGATGCCGTCTTTTCGCCTGCACCGAACGGGACCGCTAATGACCCCGTCGAAGAGTGGTCGACTGACACGCAGATCGTTACCTACTGTCGCTGCCCGCACCATCTCTCCTCCCAGCGCGCCGCCGCGCTGATCGATGCGGGGTACGAAGACACGTACGCGATCGATGAAGGACTCGACGGCTGGGTGAACAACGAGTATCCGGTTGCCGGTTCCAACGTCCAAGCTCAGCGCCAGCGATACGAAATTAGCGGTACGACCGACTCCCGATACGCCGATCAGATGGTCTCCCTCGAACAAGTTACCGAGGACCGACGCGAATTGGCACCGATTGAGGACGACGGCTCGTATACGCTACAGCTCTACTACGCGGGCTCGACTGATTCCCGGTTTAGAGTCGAAGCGCCGAACTACACGACCGAGGGAACGCTCGAGGAACTGACGAGCGAGACCGTCACGATCTGAGTCGCTACGCCTCGTTTCGCTCGTAGGCACCTTCCTGCTCGAGTTCGCCCCGCTTCCGAACGACATCGGGCGTCCGGCAGATCCCCGGTGCGCCGGTCACCTGCGGTACCGTACAATTGTTGCAGCTCTTACAGAGAACGTGCGCTTCGTCTTCTGCTTCCGATTCGCCCTCGAGCAGCCGCGCCCCTAACCGAGGTTCGGCGTAGAAGGGGCGTGCCATGCCGACCATGTCACAGGCGGGTGTTGCGTCGTTGGCGTCTGTGCCTTCTGCTCCGCTCTGCTCGATCGAGCCGAGCAACCGATCAATCTCGCCCCGCTCGCGGATCCCGCCCTCTGCGAGCACGGGAATCGACAGTTGCTCGCGCACGCGTCGACAGAAGTCCTCGTTCCACGCGGGTTCGAAATCGTACTGGAGCGACTGCACGCGGTTCGCCAGGGCGACGAGTCGCCGTCGTCCTGACCCGCCGAAGGCCGCGTCGTACTCCTCGCGAAGCGCCTCGTTGGCCCACGCCCGCTCGGGGTACTCCCCGCGGACGATGCTCATGTCCCAGACGACCGATGTCTGGACCGGGACGACCGCGTCATAGCCGATCCGCTCGAGTCGGCGGGCGATTTCGACCCCGTCTGCGAGCGAGAGTTTCCGCCGAACGAGCGGCGACGGCGGCGCGGGCGTCTCGGCCGGCACCTTCGTTATCAGGGGGATGTCCCCCGCTCGTTCGCGGATCTCGTCGTGAACGCGTGCGAAAAACTCGAGGCGGGCCTCGGGCGAGCCGCCGAACTCGTCGTCCCGTCGGTTGTAGAAGGGCGAGCAAAACTGCTGGACGATCCCCATGTTCGCGCCGGCGAGGTGAATCCCGTCGTAGCCGGCGTCGACGGCTCGAGCGGCCGCGCGGCCGAAATCCGCCGCGAGGTCGTACACCTCGCCAGTCGTGAGGACGTGCGGATCGTACTCGAGGAATCCCAGCCGATCGAGCAGCTGCAACTGCCACGGCGGTTCCGAGACGGCGAGTTGTTCGAGGTCGGGATGTTCCCGGCGATACTCGGCGTGCCAGGTCTCCATACTTCGGAGCCCGCCGTGCTCGAGCTGGATGAAGATTCGGCTCCCGTGGTCGTGGATCCGATCGGTCAGTCGCGACAGTCCCTCGACGAACTCAGCGTCGTGGACGCGGGTCATCCCCGGCGCGGCACAGCCGCCCTCGCCGCGGACGATCGTCGCGCCCTGACAGATGAGTCCGACGCCCGATGCCGCCGCGGGCTCGAGGTCGTCGATCAACGCCTCGACCGCATCGGGGCCGTTGCCCGCACACTCGAGCAGCGGCGCGCGGTAGAGCCGGTTGGGGATCGTGAGATCGCCGATCTCGATGGGGTCCTCGAGGGTGGCCATAGCTAGACGTCCAGCGGATCGCACAAGAGCGTGGCGTCGACTATCACCCGTCGACTCCCGTCTGACGGCCGGTCACCGGCTCATCTTTCGTCGCCTCGCCTTTTGCCGCCTCGTCTTTCGTCGGTTCACTTCTCGACTTCGAGCAGGGCGACACGTTCGCCAACCAGCGCCGACAGCGGCGCGTCGGTGGCCCCGCGTTCGGCGTCAGTGATTCCGAAGAACTCACAGAGCGTCTCCTCGTCTCGCGACTTGAGCGTCGGCTCCCGTTCGATGAACGCGTTCAGTTCTTCGAGAGCCTCGAGCGTGGCCGCTTCCGCGTCGGCGGCGTCGCCATCGACGAGGACGACTGCCCGATTGTCCCCTTCGCTGACGCCCATCTCGAGCGCCCGATCGATCTGTCGCCGGCCGGCGGCGTACAGCAGGATCTCGACGGCGCGATCACGGGCGACGTTCTCGCCGCGCTCGATGGCACGGTCGGCCAGCTTGACGGCCCGCTCGAGGTGGGGACGATCGGCGATATACCGCGAATCGAACGCCTGGATCGTCACGCCGTGGCGATCCCCGATCGCGCCGATTTCGGTTACAAACGAGTCCAGATCGTCAATCGCGAGTCGGCACTCGAGTAGCTCCATCAGAAATCACCCAGGCTCGCCTGACTGTCGTCCGGATCCGTCGACTCTGCCGTCGTCGCGTCGCTGTCCGCGTCGCGACTCGAGTCGCCGATTGGCGCTCCACCTCCCGACTCGGCGGGCTCGATGCCGTCCATCGAGGGATCCTCTCGGCCGGCGTTCTCGAGGATGGTCTCGGCCGTCTTCTTCCCCTTGAGTACGCGGAGAACGACGCCTTTGTCCGCGGTCCGCAGGTCCGCGGGCTCCTCGATTCCCGCGTCGTAGAGCCGTCGAGCGCGCTTCCGGCCGACGCCACCGACCCCGACGAGTTCGAGTAATTCTTCGCCGACGCCGTGTTCGACGCGGGCACGGGCCTCGCGGACGGCGACTGTCCACTCGCTGTCGATCTCCGCGGCGAGCGACTCGGCCGCACCGAGCAGCCACTCGGCGGTGTCGACCTTCCCGCGGAGGTCGCCCGGGCCGATCTTGTACCGGTCGGTCAACTGCTCTTCGTCGGTCTCCGCGGCCCAGTCCTCGAGCAGTTTCCCCGTCTTGAGCGCGGAGAGCCAGTCCTCGAAGCGCTCCTCCTCGAATTCGCTGGGGGCGTCACCCAGCAGTTCGGCCTCGCGCTCGTAGTAGAGTTCGCCGAACTTCTCGTCCTCGCCCGATCGGAGGTAGAGCTCGTACATGTCCGGCGTCCGCGAAACGAGCTGGTAGAGTCCAAGCGCGGTCGGGCGCTCGTTCGCCCGCTCGAGCCCGTGGACGATCGTCGCGGCGCTCATCGGATCCAGGTAGAGCCGGGAGACGGTGTGGCCAAGGCTGGTGGCCTCGAGCGACTCGTCCCGACCACTCTCCTCGGCGAGGTCGGCCGCGGAGGTGAACGCGCCAGCTGCGTCGTCGTTGTCATCCTCGCCCGAGGTACCGCCACCGTCACGTTCGATAAAGTCGTTCGACTCGAGATACGCCAGCACCGTGTCGGTCACCGTCTCGAGCCGGCCGGCTTCGGTTGACTGGCTGGCGTAGAGAGTGGCCTCGAGGAACTCGAGGAGTCCACCCCGCGTTCGGGCGAAGCCGGAGGCGATGGTCGCGAGGACGTGCGTCCGCAGGGCCGGCTCCGCGGCCAACTTCGAGCGCACCGGTTCGGGATCGGCCCAGACGTAGCGGTCGAACAGCTCCTCGCTTTCCTCGTGGCTCTTGGCGAGCAACACGGCCTCGCCGTAGGGGTCGAGCCCCGGCCGACCCGCACGCCCCATCATCTGGTGGACCTCGAGGACGTCCAGGGGTGCCATCCCGCCGGCGCTGGGATCGAAGCGTCGCCAGTCGCGGACGATAACCCGCCGAGCGGGCGTGTTGACCCCTGCTGCGAGCGTCGGCGTCGCCGAGATCACCTTCAGGAGCCGGTCGCGAAAGGCGTCTTCGACGATACTCCGCTGGGTGCTCGAGAGGCCGGCGTGGTGAAACGCCGAGCCGCGTTCGACGGCCTCGGCCAGGTCCTTGCTGGTCTCGGTGTCGCTGTCGTCGCGGATGTCGTCGGCCAGTTCGGCCAGCTCATCCCGTTCCTCGCCGGTCAGTTCGTGCTTCGAAACGCCGCCCAGCCGTCTCGCGGCGGCCTCGGCATTCCGGCGGGAGTTGACGAACACGAGCGAGGAGCCCCCCTCCCGCAGGATGTCGCGGACGAGTGCGGCCTCCTGTTTCTCCGAGCCCTCGACCGGCACCTCACGAGTCGAGCCGTCGTCGAAGTTCAGCGCGTTGCCGTAGTGGACGCCCATCTGGAGGTCGATCGGCCGCCAGTCGGTGTCCACGAGCGCGGCGTCGAGCCAGTCGGCGATTTCGTCGGCGTTGCCGACCGTCGCCGAGAGCGCGACGACCTGCATGCGCGGATTGAGCTTTCGGAGCTTCGCGAGGGTAACCTCGAGTGTCGGCCCCCGATTCCGGTCGTCGATGAGGTGGACCTCGTCGCTGACGACGCAGGTCAGATCCGAGAGCCAGTCTGCGCCGTTTCGCACGAGTGAGTCGACTTTCTCGCTGGTGGCGACGATGATGTCCTTCGTCGAGAGCCAGTCGCTGGTGCTCTCGTAGTTGCCGGTCGTCACACCCGTTGTCACGCCGAATCGCTCGTAGGCTTCGAACTCCTCTTTTTTCTCGCTGGCGAGTGCTCGCAGTGGGACGATGTACAGCGCCTTCCCGCCGCGCTCGACCGCCGACAGCATCGAGAGCGCGGCGATCATCGTCTTCCCGCTGGCGGTGGGAACCGCGGCCACGAGGTTCTCGCCGTCGGTCGCGCCCGCCTCGACCGCCTCGGCCTGTGGCGGGTAGAGCTCCTCGATGCCATCGCTCCGGAAGTGGTCGACGGCACCGGCCGGGAGCCCCGTCAGCTCCTCGATATTCATTACCCGTCCTTGGCGCGTCCCGCGGTTTAAAGTATCGTCTCGCCGACTGTGGTGAGTGGCTTCTCGAGCGTTCGATCTGGAGAACTACGTCGAACTTCGGACTGAGCAACCGACGTGCGGTGGCGCGCGCTGTCCGCCGACCGAGCGCTAGCGAGGTGCGAACACAGTGAGCACCTCGGAAAGCGAACGGTGACCGGAGGGAATCGTGAGCCACGCGAGGGCGGCTGACGACACTGTGCGTGGTCGTCGCGAGCAGAGCGAGTGACGGCGTGGAAGACGCATAGCGTCTTCCAGTGGATGAACGAGTGAGTTAGCGAACGAGTGAATCGGCTGGGGAGGGCGTGGCGATTCCCTGTTGCCACGATAGCAAGACACTTTCTCTCACTGACCCCCATCAGAACCTACTGCTCCATTCACACAACGGAGTGAGCGATTGTTTGACGGCGATAGACCGATGGGACCAGCGACCGAAGACGACTCCATGGCCGACGCTACTCACGTTCTCGTCCCGACGCTCGGCCGGCCGCGGGAAGACGAGGCACTCACCTACGCCCTCGAGACGTTCCCCGACGCCGAGATCACGTTGCTCGCGGTCGTAACCCCGCTGGACGCGCCGCTCAGCGAGGGCGGCGTCCTCGAGCGAAGCGAGGAACGAACGACGGCGGCACGGGCCAGCGCTGAGGAGGTGCTCGAGTCGGTCACCGATTCCACCGATCCCGCGGTGGTGGACCGCGTTCGGATCGAGACGACCGAGGGACGGCCCGGCACCGTCGTCCCGCAGTACGCATCCGAGGAGGGAATCGACCACGTCGTCATCTACGGCTCCCAAAGCGGATCGACGGGGTTTCTCAGGCGGTTTCTCGGCCGCGGCATCGCCGCCACGGTGGTCGAACGCACCGCGCGACCGGTGACGGTGCTCTAGCCCCGACTGAAACTGTTCTCAACCGATCGCACGGCTGTCGTGCGACCCAGTGTCGAGCGGCCGCCGTGCAGTGAGCACCGCGCAGCGACCGTCAATGGCTCCTCTCGAGCGAGGAATCGGATCCGCTCGCCCGTCTCGAAAAAAGATGGGGTTCAGTGGATCCTCGAGTCACCGACCCCGTCAGAGACTCAGCTCTCGATGACCCACGCGAATAGTTGATAGAGTCCGTAGCCGACGACGACCGAACTCCCGAGCGTGACCAGCCAGAAGGTTATCGTGACGCCGATCTTGCGCCGCGAGACGCCGGCTGAGCCGCCGGCCAGCCCGCCGCCGATGACTCCCGAGAGGATGATGTTGTTCAGCGAGATGGGGATCCCGAGCGCGATCGCTAGTTGGGCGATGATGAAGCCCGGCACGAGTGCCGCAATCGACCGCCGCACGCCGAGCTGAGCGTACTCCCGGGAGGTCGCCTGTAACAGCCGCGGCGCGCCCATCCAGGCCCCCGCGAGGATGCCGACCGCGCCGATCGCGAGCAGGAGGCTTCCCGGCAGGCCGAGTTCGGCTCGAAAGAGGTTCTCGAGCGGGCCGGTCGCGAGTCCGACCTGCGAGCCGCCCGAGGAGAAGGCGACGATGCCGCCGAGGACGAGCAGGAACGAGCGGATGCCGTTTTCGACGGAGACGCGGACGCGTTCGCGAACCCAGTAGAACGCCAGGGCCCCGGCACCGATCGTTATGAGGACGGTGCCGAGATCGATCCCGGCGGCGAGCGTCGGCCCGCCGCCAAACTGCCGAGCGACGAAACTCGCGAGAGTGCCCTGATCGGCCGTCGGATCGGGGATCACCCCGAGGCGGACGTTGGCGACGATCGCGCCGACGACGCCGGCTAACAGTGGGACCCCGACCGTCTCGGGAACGTCGTCGCGTCGCAGGACCGTCGCCGTCGCGTACGCCAGCCCGCCGGACATGATTGGCACCAGCGCCCAGAAGATCCCGAGTCGTCGGTAGGTGGCCATCGCCGGGTCGCCGCCAAGCGAGAGGCCGACGCCGACCATCGCGCCCGTCGTCGCGAACGCCGCGGGGATCGGATACCGCGTGTAGATCCCGATCGCCATGAACGACGCCGCCGTCAGCAGACCGGCGGTGGCCGCAAGCGGCGTGATCGTGACGCCATCGATTAGATCCCCACCGATGGTCTCGGAGATGCTGCCGCCCTGCATGAGCGCCCCCGCGGCCGCGAGCAGGCCGATGACGAACGCCGCCCGCATCGTCGAGATGGCGTTCGCGCCGATCGCGGGTGCGAACGGCGGCGAGTTACTGTTGGCTCCTAGCACCCACGCCATGAACAGGCAGGTGACGATCGCGGTCCCGACGAGGACAGCACCGGACAGTGCGACCATTTCGTCTCCCGTACCCCGTCGTTCCACGACTGAGTGGAAAAGCGTTCCCTCGGCAGTACTGTCGACCGCACGTTCGTCACGGTCCCGTCGACCGCCTCGTCAGCCGGTCTTTTCGAGCACCGCTCTGTAGTGCGCCCCCTCGTCGTCTCGAGACACGCCGCAAACGTCCCACGGCGTTCCGGTCGCCCCCTCCCGAAGCCGAGCGGGCGAGCACAGCAGGAACTGGAGCGTCCGCCCAATCTCCCGGCGCGGCTCGCCGTCGTCCGTCTCGCGTTCGAACTCGAGGTGGAAACACCGGTGAGCGACGCCCTCGCGAGGGTCGGGTCGGTAGCCGAAGCAGTCCTCGTCCAGTCGCGTCGGATCGTAGTTGTCGACGACTGCGACTCCGCCGTCGTCGGTGACGCGGGTGAACTCGACGAGCAGTTCGCGGATGCCGGCCAGCGAGCGGCCGAGGCCGAGCTGCGTGCCGACGACGTGGACGGCCCCGAACGCGTTCGTCGGCACCGGCAGATCGAACATGTCGCCGACGAGAACGTCCTCGAGGCCGCGTTCGCGGGCGGCCAAGACCGCATTTGGACTCGCGTCAACGCCGACCGCGTCGACGCCCCGATCGGCCCACCACAGGAGGTGGTTCCCTGCGCCACACCCCACGTCGAGGACCGGCTCGGCGTCGGCGAGGCGCTCGAGCGCGTCGATCGTCTCCCGGTCCCACGACTCGGGACTCGAGAAGTAGAACTCGGCGACGTTACCGTCCCGTCGCTCCGTCCCATCGCGATAGGTCAACTGTCCCGGGGTGTCGCGGTGGTGAGCGAGCATCGCTCGGCCGAGCGGATCCGCCCCACTCTGCCGTCGTTCCTCGGCTGCCGACGAGCCGGTCCGGTCCTGGCTCATACCCGAATCAAGGGAGCCGAGGATAGTAAATCACCGCTGACAATTGGTCCCGTATAACGTCTCTCACGGTAGACGACCGCTAACGATTTACGGGGATCGGCCCAACCCTCGCCCATGAAAGTCGAGTTCGACGAGGACACCTGTATCGGGATGTTCCAGTGCGTTGCCGAGTGGGACGCCTTCGAGAAGGACAAATCGAGGGGGAAGGCGATCCTTACGGACAGCGAGGAGGTCGAGGACGGGACCTTCGTCCGCGAAGTCCCCGACGACGCCGAACTCGACGCGAAGTTCGCCGCCCGGTCCTGCCCCGTCGACGCGATCACGATCTACGACGACGACGGCGAGCAGCTAATTCCCTGAGCCGGACTCCTGTCAGTCATCTCCAGGCGCATCCGTGACCAGCTATGCGGGTGCACCGGGACACAGTGACAGCAACCCGTATGACGCCGGCTCGAGCAGCGGACGCGAAAAAAGTCGATCGGGAACGACCGTCGCTTACGAAATCTTATCGTACTGCTCCGAGAGCTTCTCGGCGGCCTCGCCGAGCTGGTTGCGCTCGTACTCGGTCAGGTCCCACTCGACGATCTCCTCGACGCCGTCGGAGCCGAGTTTGACGGGGACGCCGAAGGCGGTGTCCTCGTGGCCGTACTCGCCCTCGAGCGCGACGCTGCCGGGGAGCACCTCGCCGGTGTCGCGCAGGATGGCCTCGACCATGTGGCCGACGCCGGTCGCCGGGCCCCACTCGGTTGCGCCCTTCTTCTCGATGACGTTCATCGCCGAGGCTTGGAGCTCCTCGAGCAGCTCCGCTTTCTCGTCCTCGTCGAACTCGAGGTCTCGGCCGTCGACGCGGACCTTCGAGAAGACGGGGACCTGCGCGTCGCCGTGCTCGCCGAGGATCGTCGCTTCGACGTTCTGGACGGGCGCGTCGAAGCGCTGAGAGATCACATACCGGAACCGAGCGGAGTCGAGCCGACCGCCGAAGCCGATTACCTTCTCGCGGGCGCGCTCGCCCGTCTCGTAGAGGTGCCGATTGAGCAAGTCGACGGGGTTGGAGGTGGTGACGGTGATGAAGTCGTCGTTGTGTTCGGCCAGCGAGGAGCCGATATCCTCCATGATGGGCGCGTTGTCGCCTGCGAGGTCGATCCGCGTCTGGCCCGGCTGTCGCGGGATGCCCGCCGTGATGACGACGACGTCCGAGCCGGCAGTGTCCTCGTAGTCGCCCTGTCGGATCGTCGTGTTCGAGTCGTAGGCCGCGCCGTGATTGGCGTCCGCGGCCTGTCCGATCGTGTCGTCTTCCTTGTCCGGAATGTCGACGAAGACGAGCTCGTCCGCAACGTCTCGAAGCGCGATGTTGTAGCCTGCGGCGGCCCCGACCGTCCCGGCCGCGCCGACCACGCTAACTTTCGTCATACCACGTATTGCTTCCCCATCCCACACGTTAAATCCGTCGGACGATGGCGTTCGAACAGTGCTGCTGCTGTAGATATCGACGGCTGTCGTCGCGCCTGATCGTCCCGCAGTTACCGACGATCGAGCCGACTAGGCCGGCGCGAACCACCGTGCTGTCCTCTGAACATTTCCCGATCGCCGTCGCGTTCCCGCGAGCCACGGTCGCCTCGAGACCGAACCGATCATGCCCGTCGCTCGCGGAACGCACCCATGCGCGTCAGCGTCATCGGCGGCGGAACGATCACGGACGAACAGGCGGCTCGGGCGGAAGCGGTCGGACACGAACTCGCTGCCCGCGGCCATACGGTGGTCTGTGGCGGCCGCGGCGGCACGATGGAAGCGGTCTGTCGCGGCGCGAACGCCGCGGACGGCACGACGATCGGGATCCTTCCCGGCGAGTGCCGCGGCCACGCCAACGACTACGTCGATCACCCGATCGCCACCGGGCTTGGCCATGCCAGAAACGCCCTCGTCCCGCTGAACGGCGACGCAGTAATCGCGCTCGCTGGCGGCGTCGGCACGCTTTCGGAGATCGGCTTCGCCGGTATCTACGACCGCCCCGTTATCGGCCTCGAGACGCACGACGTCTCGGATTTCGGGATGGCTTTCGAGACGGTCGAGTCGCCGGAAGCGGCCGTCGATGCGGTCGAATCCGCCCTCGAGCGGTGACTGAACCCGTCGCGAATCGGTGACGGTCGGCTGTCGCAGCTTTTTCGACGCTTCGAAACGTCTAGACGGACATGAGCGACTTCGACAAGGAAGCCGAGCGCGAGAAACTTCGAGAGAAGTACGAGCAGGACAAAGAAGAGCGCAAGGCGACCCAGCGGATGAGCGATCTGCTGCTCAAGGGCGCGACGATGACAAACGCTCACTGTGGCACCTGCGGGGACCCGCTTTTCCAGCACGAGGGCACCACGTTCTGCCCCAGCTGTCACGGCAATCCCGACGCCGTCGAGGGGACGGGACTCGAGGCGCAACCGGCCGACGAACAGCCAACGGCGGGACAGCCCGCGACGGAACAGTCGACTGCGGAGCAGCCCGCGACGGGACAGCCCGCTGCAGGGCAGTCTACGACGGACCAATCCGCTGCAGGGCAGTCTGCGACGGACCAGCCGGTCGACGACGGTCGCGACCGTCCGGCGAGGGCCGATGCGACGACCGCGGACACGGTCGACGCTGCCGACTCCGAGGCTGGCCGTGCAGCCGACGCCAACGGGGAACCGACCGCTGCCGGCCGGCGACGAACCGACGAGGGGGTCCGTCAGCCGCGATCCGAGACGTCCGATTCGAGCGGCGGGTCGAGGTCGCCCTCGACAGTAACCCCGCCGTCGGTCGAGGGCGACCTCGAGACCGCACGCGACGCGCTCGTCCGCACGCTCGAGAAGTTCGCCGCGGAGGCCGCCGCCGCCGACGACCCCCGGTATGCCCGGGACTGTCTCGAGGCGGCACGCGAGGCCGGCGAGACGCTGTCGACCCTCCGTTGATGACGCTGGCCGGTACTGCTGGCTCTGCGTTGACGGCTCTCGACTGGTGGTCCCACCGACCAAAGCTCACTTGTCGGTCCTCCCGGGGTGTCGTCGCGTACCGTTCTGGCGTGAGAGTCGATCCGGACACGGATCTCTACATCAATAGATATATATTTAGTAAAAAACGTATACTCTACTGACACTCATCGACGGGCCAGATCGGCCGATTGCGCGCGCCGTGGTTCAGGTAGCTATTTCCCTCCGCCCTCCGTGCTACCGGCCCACAGACCGAAGTCACCCGTCGAACCACGAACTTGGGAGAAACTAACGATGGCACTTGGATTCGTCGTCACGCTCACGGTACTCGTCGTTTGCATCGGACTCATAGGAACCTGTGCGACCTGCCTCGATCGGACCGCTATCAGTCGGACGGCGGCTGAACTCGATCACCGATTCCTCGAGACGGCGCCGTATCTCGGCGCGGCGGCCCTGTTCTTCCTGGCAAAGCGGGCAACGACCGGCCAGAGTGAACGGATCTCATACGCTCTCGACTGGGACATCACCGCGGAGATATACGCCGTCGAAGGGGAGTTCGTGGCCGTTCTTCAGGATATCGTCCCCGAGGCCACGCTGGAGTTCTTCTCGGCGATGTACATGTTCGGGTTCCCGTTCCTGCTGGTAACCGCACCGATTCTTTACTTCCTGTTGCCGTCCCAGCGCCACCTCAAGGAACTCCTCATCGCATACCTGTTGAATTACTTTATCGGGACGATCTTCTACACGCTGTTTATCGCGTACGGGCCGCGAAACCACCTGTCGTCCGTCTCCGGGCTGATGTACGACTTCTATCCGCAGGCTCAGACGATGACGTCGGCAGTGTCGTCGAACACGAACGTCTTCCCGTCACTGCACACGTCGCTGGCAGTTGTCGTCTTGGTGTTTGCCTGGCGGTCGCGCAACGAATACCCGCGGTGGGTTCCGATCGCGTCGTTCGTGACCGCGTGCGTCGTCTTCTCGACGATGTACCTCGGGATCCACTGGCTGATCGATGTCCTCGCGGGCATCGTCCTCGGCGTCGGAGCCGTCTGGATTGCCGACTGGATCGTCACCCGCGTGGAGGGGAGACCGGGCCCCGCTCCCATCGGCGACGAGAGCGAGGACGGGATCACCTCCGAAGCAAGCGACTGAGCCGCGGGCCGAGTCGGACTCAGCCGGTGTAGTCGCTGCCGATAACCTCCCGAATCCGCTCGGCGGTCACCCGTCCGACGCCGTCGGCCGCCTGCAACTCGTCTTCGGTCGCGATCATCACGCCTTCGACCGTACCGAACTCCTCGAGTAGCGAGCGCGCGGTGACGGGACCGATCTCGGCGATCGAGGCAACGACGTACTCCTGTTGCTCGCTCAGGGTCTTGGTCCCTTTCTCGCCGTGGACCGACACCTCCCGGTCGGCGGTCGACTGTTCTCGGCCGGCGATCACTGCCAGCAGTTCGGTCGTATCGTCTTCGCTTTCGGTCCGCAACACGCTCGCACCGAAGTCGACGGCGAGACTCGAGAGCGCCCCCCTGATCGCGTTCGGGTGGACGTCCCGTTGTTCGTATAGCCCCTCGCCTTCGACGACGACGATCGGCCGCGAGTAGTGGCGAGCCATTGCGCCGACCTGCTCGAAGACTGACCGGTCACCCCCGACCAGCGAGTCGACGAAGTCGGCGACGGACTTTCGCTCGACGACGGCGCGATCCGACAGGACATAGTCGCCGACGGAAAGCGTCTCGAGGCTGATCTCGTACTCCTCGCGCCGCGAGAGGTCGCGAGCGATGTTCGCGTCCATCTCGCGCTGGTCGGCGACGACGGCAACTGTCTCGCCCTCGGCGTGCGGTTCGTGGGTTTCGACCTCGCCGTCGGCGTCGTCTCCGTCATCGTCATCGCTACTCGCTTCCGAGTTCTCGGGCCCGAATTCCTGCAATCCGGGCTGCCCCGCAACCCCCTCGCTTCCGCTGGAAGACCCACCGACTGCGTCGGGGTCAGCGACGCTGTCGTTCACTTCCGCTTCGCTCTCGTCGGCGGCCTCGAAATCGGCCAGCGATTGCTGGGAGTCGTCGAGTTCGTCCGCGAGGTCGTCGGCCATCCCCTTGAGGTCGCGGAGTTCCGACTCCATCTCCTTCTCGCGGCGCCGGGAGATCCAGAAGTAGGCCTCGTCGCGGGTGTCCTCGGCCATGAGGACGACGACGCGCCCCTCGGACTGGCGACCGGTCCGCCCCTTCCGCTGAATCGACCGGATCGCGGTTGGGACGGGTTCGTAGAAGAGTACGAGGTCGACCTCCGGGACGTCCAGCCCCTCCTCAGCGACCGAGGTGGAAACGAGCACCTCGAACTCGCCCGCCCGGAACTCGTCCAGTACTTCCTGTTGTTGGTTCTGGGTCATCCCGTCGGAGCCCTCGCGGTCGCCCTGTCCGACGAACCGCTTCGCGTCGAAGCTCTCGCACAGGAACTCGGTGAGCGCCTCCGCCGTGTCGCGGGACTCGGTGAAGACGATCACGCGCTCGCCGCCCTCGAGCCCCAGCGTCTCGGCGAGCAGCATGCGAGTCTTGCTATACTTGGGGTGGATCTCGTCGAAACTCTCGGCCTTCCGCATGGCCTCGCGGACTCGCGGGTCCGAGACCATTCGCTGGCTCGCCTTCGACGCGCCCGACGACCGAGCCTGATTGCGCTGGCGATCGAAATACCGACAGAGGGCCTCGACGCTCTGTGTCTCCACGAGGGTGACTGCCTGCCGGAGCTTCATCACCTCGGCGTGGATCGACATCCCCTCGAACCCCTCCGACTGGTCGTTGTTGATCAGTTCCTGTAACTCCGCTCGCATCCGATTCAGGTCCTTCTGGGACTGGTCGGGCTGGGTCGAACTCGCGACGCCCAGCTCTTTGAGCTTCTCGAGGCGCTCTTTGATGACCTCGTTCAGCGCGTCCCGAATCTCGAGGACCTCCTCGGGGAGGTCGATGCGTTCCCACTCGACGTCGGTGTCGTGGGTGAACTCCTCGACGTCGGCGTCCTCTTCCGTCATCACCTCGACTTCGTCCAGCCCGAGGTTCTCACAGACCTCAAGGATGGCCTCCTCGTCGCCGCCGGGCGAGGCCGACATCCCGGTAACGAGTGGTTGCTTCGCGTCGGGGTGGTAGCGCTCGGCGATGTAGTTGTACGCGTAGTCGCCGGTCGCGCGGTGGCACTCGTCGAACGTGATGTGGGTCACGTCCGCGAGCGAAATTCGACTCCCGACGAGGTCGTTCTCGATCACCTGCGGGGTCGCCATCACGACCGTCGCTTCCTCCCACATCGCCGCGCGGTCGTCCGGACTCACGTCGCCGGTGAAGACGACGATTTCCTCAGCCGGTATCTGGAGCGCTTCCCGGTAAAAATCCGCGTGTTGCTGGACGAGTGGTTTCGTCGGCGCGAGCATCAGCGACTTGCCGCCGACCTCCTCGAGTCGCCGCGCCGTCACGAGCAGGCTGACCGTCGTCTTCCCGAGTCCCGTCGGGAGACAGACGAGCGTGTGGTAGTTTGCGGCCGTGCCCGCGAGTTTCAGCTGATAGAGTCGGCGCTCGAGGAACTCGGGCTCGAGCAGCGGATGCTCGATCGAGGGCGGTTCCTCGTCCTGTGCTGCCATTGCCGGCGGTTCGACGCGGCCGCGGTTAAGCGTTGAGAAAGCACGGTGGAAGTGTAACTCCCGTGTATTGCATTGTGATTGGCTTCCTCAGTGGTGTGTGCACAACGTTCTACGATACGATCGTCCCTGTCGCTGGAACTGTCTGAACCCCAGGGTCATGCTCGGACCGAGAACGATACTGTGCCACCGACTGGTGGCTCCGGAAGCGTCTCTATCGAGCCGCCGATCGATTCTTCGACACACACTTATCGACGACTGAACGAAACGAAGGCCTCGAGGATCTACCGCACCCGTTAGTACGTCGTATCGTTCGAGAACGATCATGTGTCCATCGGGCTGCTATCCATTTCGGCAGGAGAACTGAGTAGTACTTCTGTTTCTCTGACTACTTATATACCTCGTACAATGTGAGTATAGCCCCGGATGCGTGTAAGGCGACGGCACCGGGTCGTAGCGACTCTTCCATAAAGGCAATTGTTAGTGCAGCCACCCACACTAGCGCCAACGGAAGCTCGAACAGCGGACGCCCCTTCACGACACCAAGAGCAGTACTCAATACTCCTCCCATCCCGATGCTGACGAGAATGACTACCCAACTTATAGAGAATCCCTGCACAAAACAGACGACGCCCGACACTACCGTTAATAATACGAAAATGACAGAATATCGCCATCTATCGCGACGAGT
Source organism: Natrinema sp. H-ect4 (assembly GCF_041894845.1). Lineage (NCBI taxonomy): Archaea > Methanobacteriati > Methanobacteriota > Halobacteria > Halobacteriales > Natrialbaceae > Natrinema > Natrinema sp. H-ect4. The sequence continues at coordinate 121,516 of NZ_JBHDYC010000007.1, read as the reverse complement.
TACATCCCTGCTACCCATGGTTAGTTTCCACCATTCTGGATGAAAAATCTTCTGGTGATGTGTTCCTTAGACTGGTAGGTGAACGTTATAATCAAACTCCTTGCTAGCTCCCATCTCGTCCCAATCCTTGTAGTAGCCGCCCGCGACCCCCATCATTATCGTTGGGCTGGTGTTCACGCCGAAAGGATACTCTTCGTCTTTGTCCCAGTACGACACTGTCATGGAAGCCTTGTTTGGAATCATTTCGAGGTCGATAAGTTGGTCCACCGCAGCAGCGAACCCTCCACAGCCGACTGCGGCGGCCGCTCCGCTCCATCCACCCGTGGGGATGGAACCGGCAGCACCAGCCACGTAGCAGACCAGGGCTGAAAGGCCTGAGACCCCGATACTGCTGAACGCACCTCCACCCTGGAGGTGGAATTCGACCGCGCTGTGGTTATTGAACGCAATGTCTCCACAGGAGTCGGAGATTTTCTTGGTATCGACATCGTAATCCTCGATGAAGTTCTCCGGCGTGAAGTCAGGCCCTTGTGCTTCTATTCCGCCGGTAGTGCTGATGTTGCTCGCGGTGACCGCCGTATCGATCTCCCCGAACTCCAGCGGATGGCCACTCTTCGTGGCTTCGTACGTTGATTGCGTGGACGGGCCGTTCGAATGCCTATATTTCTCGGCTTCTCTGAATAGGTATTTCTTTCCAGATACTTCGATGATAACCACTGTAGCATTATCTTCAGTTTCGACCCGCTTTCTGCTGATGTCTTCTCCACTGCAATTGAACTCGTCACCGTTGCTCCGGTCAGAACCGCTCTCCTTCGCACTGGCAGTTCCAGTCGCACCGAGGATCAGGCCGCTGCCAATCGTTGCACTGGTAGTTCGGAGGACATTACGACGATGGATTCCATCTCGACTAGTATTGTCTTCCATCCACCATATTATTATCTGATTAAAATATAAATCTTCTCATCGTTATCATATTAGTTAAATCCGTACAACTATAATTATGATGGTTACAATGGTGGTGGTATCCACGAGATAATTGACCAGATCATCGTTCGATCAGCTTTAGATTCTGAAACGCAACGCTACGATCACGAGATACGGTGAACTGGTTATCCGGATCGACGAACGACTCGTCGGTTTGACTCCGGCTTCGACGTTGCGAGGATCACCGACGCTATCGGCGTCGATTTTATACGAGATTCAACACGCTGTCGTCGCGGCTCGATCGACGGATTAGGCGGTCACTCCTCCGCAAGCGGCGGGAGCCACCACGTCAACCCCACCGCAACGACGACCAGCCCGGCCAGCGCAAGATACGCCTCGTCGAAGTAGCCCCGATCGGCGAGCGCGCCGAACGCGACCGGGCTCACCGCGCCGATCGTCATGTAGACGGTCCGCAGGAATCCGAGGCCGGTCCCCTGCATATCCGACGGGAACGCCGAGGTCATGTACGGCAGCGTGATCGTCCCGTAGCCCAGAATGCTCGAGAGGAAGACCGTGCCGACGACGATCGGCCAGAACCCCTCGAGGACGGGCAGCGCGACCAGCGAGACCACGACGACGCCCAGTACGGGCGGGAGCGATTTCCGGATCCCGAACCGGTCGTACAGCTGGCCCGTCAGCGGCTGGACGAGGATCCCCATCGCGAAGAACGCGCTGAAGAGCCCGGTGGCGACGCCCTGGGAAACGCCCTTGATCTGGATCAGATAGGTCGGATAGAAGCCCGTAAACGCCTGCCAGACGCAGTAGGTCAGGATCTGGATCGCGGTCACGGTAACGATCTCGGGTCGGCGCAGCTCCGAGAGGACGTACCGGACCGTCTCGAGGGAGACGCTGTCGACGGCGCTGGTCGCGCCGGAGGTGCGTGCGGGAACGACGAACCAGAGGCCGACCGCCACGAGTGCGAAGGCGGGGACGGCGAGGCCGAAGCCGTACTGCCAGGCGAACGCCGAGGCGATCCCGCCGGCCGCGAGCGGCAAGAGCGTGTTTCCGACCTGTCCCGCCGCCATCGTCACGCCGATCGCAGTGCCGTCGTTGTCGGGGTAGACGTCCGAGAGCGTCGTGAAACGGGCGACGCCGTACAGCGCCGTTCCGAAGCCAAACGCCCCGGTCGCGAGGTATACCACCGGCGCGGAGCCGGCGACGGCGACGAGCCCGAGCGTCACCGCCGAGAGCAGGGTACTCGCGACGAGGACGTTTCCCTCACCGAACCGGTCGGCGAGCAGACCGCTTGGGAGCTGCCCCAGCGCGTAACAGAGCCAGAGCGCGGTCAACAGGAGCCCGGCCGTGGTCAGGTCGAGCCCGTACGATTCTCGTAGATAGGGCAACAGGACGGGGTAGGCCAGTCGGACGCCGATCGAGAGGAACCAGCCGGCGGCGACGGCGACCAGAATATCGCCGCGGCCGTCCGTCAGGAAGGACCGCACGGACGACAGCCGATTCCTTGTTTCCGGGGGAGACACGTATTGATTCACCCATTCGTCGGTGACGGTCTTGAGCGACCCAGAACGGTACGACCTTGCCGATATCGGAACCGGTCACTGCCGCTGTCGTCGCCGTCGGCAGCTCGCGCGGTCACAACGGCACGAACTCGAGGGCCACCCACGCCAGACAGGCGGCGTAGATCGGTATCGTCAGGTTGTCGTCGATGATGTAGGTGCGGATCTCGAGGGTGACGCCGTCGGCGAGGGTCGCGCCCAGGGCGGCGACCAGCGCCACGCCGATCGGGAGGAACGGGATCGCGATAACCGTCGAGACGAGGAACATCGTGATGAGCACCTTCGGCGGCTTGACCCGCTGGAGGGTGTTGTCCGAGACGGCCCCGCTGATCGGATCGCCGAGCGAGAGCATCAACATCGCGGGGAGGGCGATATCCTGCTGGAAGATCACGACGACGATAGCCATGCTGATCATGTACAGGGCGTAGCCGGCGGGATTGTCCTGCTCGTACTCGCGAGTCAGTACGTCGTAGAGTCGCCAGTCGAGTCCGATCCGAAGCCGCAGGAACTCGAGGACGAGCGCGCCGGTCGCGATGGCGACCATGAGAACCTTGAATCGGGGCCACGTAAGCCCGGCCTCGAGATAGTCGGCGAGCAAGTAGAGGGCGACCAACCCAGAGCCACTGGCGTGGACGAGTCGCCGCTTCAGTTCGTCAGCCATCACTTCGTGCCTCGGGGGAGGTGACCTTCAGTCCGTCGATCAATTCCAACCTTTTACGCTGTCGTTCGAGAGAGCTTCGCTCTCTCGTGATCACGAGACGGCTTCGCCGTCTCGAACGACGGTCGGCCCCGCTGGTGGCGACGCCACCAGCGTGGCGTCCCTCGGTAAAAGGTTGATCAAAAGCACTCCTCCCTCCGTTTCGGCCCCTTCGGGGCCCGGTTTACGGCTTGCGCCGTTCGCCATGCGCGGCGCGGAGCGCCGCGCTCTCCACATCGGTCGTCGGCCCGCTCGCTCACTTCGTTCGCTCACGGAGAATAGTCTCGCGTATCGCCAATACTGGTGATGTATCCCCTACAATTCGTCGAACTCGAGGTCGCCGGCGCGGATCGCCGACAGCGTCTCGGGCAACTCGTCGATCGGGAGCCGCTTCTGCTCGGTCGAGTCGCGCTCGCGGACCGTCACGCCGCCGTCTTCCTGCTCAATACTCTCGTAGTCGACCGTCACGCAAAACGGCGTGCCGACCTCATCCTGCCGGCGGTAGCGCCGCCCGATGTTCCCCGAGTCGTCGTAGGTGACCGACAGCCCCGCCTCGCGCAGGGCTTCGGCGATCGCTTCGGCTTCGGCCTCGAGTTCGTCGTCACTCTGGAGCGGGAAGACGCCGACGAACGTGGGTGCGACTTCCGGCTCGAGCTCGAGGAAGGTGCGCTCCTCGTCGGCGACCTCGTCCTCGCGATAGGCGTGGTGGAGGACGGTGTAAACCGTCCGGTCGACGCCGAAGGAGGGTTCGACGACGTGGGGGGTGACGTGCTCGCCCGCTTCGGTCTGCTCTTCGACCGAGAAGCCGGTCTTCCCGACGGGAATCTCGTGGGTCTCGCCCTCGAGGTCAATCTCGACCGTGTCGCCGTCGAACGCGGAGCGGTCACGGGCCGCCAGGTCCTCGAGTTTGCCGACGACGGCCTGTGCATCGCCGCCGAACTCCGGTCCCAGATAGCTCATATCGGGATCGACCGTGGCACGCTCGACGGTCTTGGGTTCGTCATACTGCCGGAAGATCGTGAATCGGTCACCGGAGTGTTCGGCGTGCTTCGAGAGGTCGTAGTTGCCGCGGTGGGCGAAGCCGGCCATCTCGATCCAGTTGCCATCGATTTCGCTTTCGGCGTCCCAGCAGTCGCTGGCGTAGTGAGCCCGCTCGCCCGCGAGGTGCTGACGGAACCGAAACCGGTCCATGTCGACGCCGATCGATTCGTACCACGGCTTCGCGACGCCGAGGAAGTACGCGACCCACTGGTCGGTGATGATGCCCTCCTCGACCGCCTCGCCGATCGTCGTCTCGAACGCCTTCCCGCCGTCTTCGTTCTGCTCGCTGGCCGGGTAGAGGGTCACTTCGACGTCTTCGACGCTCGAGAGGTCCGGTTCGTCGGCCTCGGGGTCGATGAAGTACTCGAGTTCGGCCTGTGTGAACTCCCGCGTGCGGATGATCGAGCGGCGAGGGCTGATCTCGTTGCGGTAGGCACGGCCGATCTGGGTCACGCCGAAGGGAAGCTGGTTGCGCGCGTACTCCTTGAGCCGCGGGAACTCGACGAAGATCCCTTGCGCCGTCTCGGGGCGCAGATAGCCTGGATCGGAGTCGCCGGGACCGATGTTCGTCGCGAACATCAGATTGAACGAGTCGACGGCCTGACCGGCCAGCCCCGCACCGCAGTTCGGGCAGACGAGTTCGTACTCGGCGATGACGTCCTCGACTTCGGGGATGGGGAGGCTCTCGGCGTCCTCGTACTCCGTGTTGTCCTCGACGACGTGATCCGCGCGGTGGCTCTCGCCGCACTCGGGGCATTCGACGAGCATGTCGTCGAAGCCATCCAGATGGCCCGAGGCCTCGAAGACGGGTTCGGGCATGATCGTCGGCGCGTCGATCTCCATGTTGCCTTCCGCGAGCGCGAAGCGGTCGCGCCAGGCGTTCTCGACGTTGCCCTTCAGCGCCGCGCCCTGCGGGCCGAAGGTGTAGAAGCCGCCGACGCCGCCGTACGCGCCGGAGGACTGGAAGAAGTAGCCCCGCCGTTTGGCCAGTTCGACCAGTTTCTCGCTCGTCGGTTCCTCGGCGCTTTCGTGCTCACTCATATAGCGCCTCCAGAAGATCGACGTCGCAGACGATGCCGGCGAGGTCCTCGCCCGAGACCATCGGAATCTGTTCGATATCGTTGCTGATCATCCGCTGTGCAGCCTCCTGAATCGTCGTCTGGCCCGAGACCGTCACGATGTCGTCGCTCATGAACCCTCGGACCGGCCCCGTCGGAATCTCGATATCCCGCGTGGGGAGATAGCGGCTGCCGACGGCCTTGATCCCCTCCCAGGACCAGTCGTCGTCCTGATCGCCGAAGTTGTCGCCCGTCTCCTCCTCGCCCTCGACGATCCGGGCGACGTCGATGATGTCGACTTCCGTGAGGACGCCGTTCATCCGGCCCTCGTCGTCCAGTGCGATCGTGTAGGGGACGTTCGCGTACGAGAGTTCCCGCTCGGCGACGGGGAGGGGCGCGCCCTCGTAGGTCGTGTTTACGTTCTCGCTGGCGTGGGACTCGACGGTGCCGTCGGTCGCCTGATCGCCCGTTGCGATCGCGTGAATGACGTCTGTCACCGTGACGATCCCCTCGAACTGTCCGTCGACGACCGGGACGCGGCGCGCGCCAGCTTCCACCATCGTTCGCGCGACGTCCGCGAGACTCGTCTCGGCAGTCGTCGTTGGCACGTCCTCGTTCATCAGGATGACCAACTGGTCCTCGTCCGGCCGTTCGATCAGCGTCTCCCGCGAGATCAGACCCCGGTACTTGAGCCCGTCGTCGGTCTCTTCGACGACCGGCACGGACGAGAACGATCGTTCTTGCAGGTACTCGAGCACGTCAGTTCGGGTCCCCGGCAGGTCGACAGTTACCACGTCCTCGCGGGGCGTCATCGCGTCGGCTACGTTCATATCTCCACGGTACGGCGAAAATGAGTATAAACCCAGTGTTTCAGAGACCGGAGAACTCGTCCGATTTCTGATCGGTATCGAGAACGGACAGTTCGATCCGATGAGTTTATATGTCAGTGGTTGTCACTCACTAACATGGCGACGAACCCCCACGCCATGACGTCCGACGATACCATCGTCGGTTCGATCGATTCGACGGCCGCGAGCGACGAGTACGTTATCGCGGATATCTCCGCGGACGGTGCCTGGCTTTCCATGCAGGCGGACGACGCACCGACGCTGCCGGCCTGGCGATAACTGGGGAGGGAAATGGGAGTAGTCGTCGGCGAGACTGGTCGCGACCCCCGTTGCGGCCGATATCGGCATACCAGCGGTTGCGACCGCCGTCTGGGCCGCCCACTGTTCGTACGCGCTCCGAGTCGGAAACGCAGTAACTACTGGACAGATCGAAGTATAGGCATCCTCGAGCGCCGGGTCGGCGTTCGTCGCCGCCGGGACGTGTTCGACGACGCGAGCAGTTCGACGCTCTCGAGCCGACTCGACGAGCTGGTCGACGCCGGCTATCTCGACCGGGAGCGCTACGCCGAGAGTCCCCCGCGTGTCGAGTACGCCGACAACGGCGACGAACGCTGCCGTCGACTCCAACCGCTCCTCGAGCGGGCCGCCAACGGGGACCAATAACCTCCGCCGGTATTCCGCGTGGCCAGTCGCACACCGGTAACAGTTTGACTACCTGTGCCATACGTTCGCACATGTCGCTCGAGCAGGTGTTCGCGCAGCTTCCGGCCCCCGATTCGCACACGTTTCCCGACTACTCGCTCCCGCGCGGCGAGCCGGTCATGCCGATCGCGGTTACCCGGGAAGAACTCTCACGAACACTCGCGCTGTACGAAACCTTCCAGAGCGTCGATCCGACCGGCTGGGACTCGAACTCGGTTCTCGAGGCGGCGACGACGTACATGCAACGAACGTTTGGACTGCCGCAGTATCGCCCGGACGAGCAGTTGCAGGACGATATCGCGGCGATGCTCAACGACTTTTCGGACGATCTGGGCGGTCGATCGCTGGGTGTCGTCGACGCGACGCCCGATCATCACCGGACGCTGTACTTCTTCCTCGTCAGCTGTCGCGGCTATTACGCCGCTCCACACGTTCGATTCGACCCCGACGAGACGGCGGTTGAGACGCTCTACGAACTCTACCGGCGGGTGACAGAACAGGATCTCTATGTCGAGCATCCGTCGTCGGTGTTCGACTGAGTCGGGTGACCGCCCGCAACGTCGTCGGTTTCGAAAGAAACTCCCGATCGTTTCGGTGCCGGGTCCGCGCACGGGTATCCATAGCGAGAGATCACTTCCGGGGTATCGGGACTACCCCGTCAGGAACCCGCCCGGCGAAACCTGCGTTTCGGGACGGCCGTTCTCGCTCGTCTGGACGCCCGAGAACGAGGGCGAGTGTTCGATCGTTCGCTGTACCTTTGCGCCGGCTTTCGTGTGCGTTGCCAGAATGGCGAGTACTTTACTCATACATGAGTTAATAATGCCGGCAACCCTTTAAACATTATTGCGATGATCGACCGTGTTGGATGATTGGCTATCGAGCGATTAGTGAACGTCTCACACAGTTGCGTCGCGTCTCGAGACTCGCCCACGAACAACCGATAGAACCGTTCGGAGGGACGAATCTCGAGCGGGTCCCGCCCGTCACCGATGCAGGTGACAGGCCGCCAGATGCTCCCCGTCGCCGTGCTCGGCCTCGAGTTCGTACGCCGGGCGCTCGCGGGCGCAGACGCTCCGCTCGGCGAAGGACTCGAGCAGCAGCTCCGTCGCCGCCTCCCAGCGGTCCGTTTCATCGTCGTCCCCGTCGTCTGCCCCACGATCGGCCGCGACGAGGTCGATCGCTTCTTCGACGATCGATCCCGCCTCGCCTCGCGGCAGGTTGCCGTCGAAGAACTCGGTCCGTATCTCGACGGCGGGCATCGGTTCGAACGTCCGTCGTTTGACCGCCCGCATGAACGCCCGCGTCCGTTCCCACTCCTCGCCGGTCCAGTCGTACTCGTCGGGCGCGATCAGGCGCGGACAGCGCGTGCGGAACCGGCAGCCCGAGGGCGGATCGACCGGACTCGGGACTTCACCCTCGAGCACGCCGCGCGCACCGTTTTCCCGCGGGTCAGGGACGGGAATCGACTCGAGCAACGCGCGGGTGTAGGGATGCTGGGGGTTCTCGAACAGTTCTTCTTTCTCCGCTAACTCGACGATGTGTCCGAGATACATCACCGCCACCCGGTCGGAGATGTGACGGATCACCGAGAGATCGTGGGCGATGAAGAGGTAGGTAAGGCCGAACTCCTCCTGGAGTTCTTCCATCGTGTTCAGCACCTGCGCCTGGATCGAAACGTCCAGCGACGAGACGGGTTCGTCGCAGACGACGAAATCGGGATCGACCGACAGCGCTCGCGCGAGATTGATGCGCTGGCGCTGCCCGCCGGAGAACGCGTGGGGAAACCGGTTGTAGTGGCGCGGATCGAGCCCCACCTTCTCGAGGAGGTCCTTCGCCCGCGCTTCTCGCCCCTCGTCGTCCAACATGTCGTGGGCCCTCATCGGCTCCTCGATGATCTGGCCGACCTTCATCCGCGGATCGAGCGAGGACTGGGGATCCTGGAAGATCATCTGCATATCCGAACGCGTCCGCCGGAGGTCCTCGCCGCCGAGGTCGGCCAGGTTCTCCCCCTTGAAGTAGATGTCTCCCTCCGTGGGCTCGAGCAGGCGCAGGACCGTCCGCCCGAGCGTGCTCTTGCCGCAGCCGGACTCACCGACGAGCCCGAGCGTCTCGCCGGGCTGGATCTCGAGGGAAACGTCGTCGACCGCCTCGACGGTCTCCCGGTCGACGCTGATCGGCGGAAACTGGCTCGGATCGAACTGCACGCCCGCGAGCAGCCCCGACTCCTGTGCGAAGTACTTCGAGACGCCCTCAAGTTCGAGCAGCGTCTCCTCTCCTTCGTAGCCGCTCTCCTCGTCCATTCGAATGCCGCTACTCATGGCCCTCACCTCCGCTCTCGTCGCTGGCCGGATTCGGTGCGATCGATTCCGGCTCGTCGACGTTTTCGGCCGCCGCCCGATCGGTCCCCGCCGCCCCCTCGAGCGGCGGGCTCTCGTCGTAGCCGACGTCGAAGACGTCGTGTTTCACGCAGGCCGCCCGATGCGGTTCGCCGTCGGCGTCGGCGACTCGCTTCGCGTCGGGATGAACTCGCTTGCACACCGCCCGCGCGTCGGGACAGCGCGGATGGAACCGACAGCCCGACGGCGGGTCGATCGCTTCCGGCATCACTCCCTCGATCGCCTCGAGCTCGTCGACGGTTCGATCGGGCCGGGGAATCGAGTTCAACAGGGCATCGGTGTATGGGTGTTTCGTGTCGTAGAATAGCTCGTCAACCGGCGCTTGCTCGACGATCTCGCCGAGGTACATGACGTTTACCCGGTCGCAGATCTCGGCGACGACGCCGAGATCGTGGGTGACCCAGAGGAAGCTCGTCCCGTACTTCGTCTGAAGCTCGTCGACGAGGTCGATGATCTGTCCCTCGACGGTGACATCTAGGGCCGTCGTCGGCTCGTCGGCGATGATGAGGCTCGGTTCGCAGGCCAACGCCATCGCGATCAGCACGCGCTGGCGCATCCCCCCGGAGAACTGGTGGGGGTACTCCTCGTACCGCTGCTCGGGATCGGGGATGCCGACCTCCCGGAGCATGTCGATCGCCACCGTTTTCGCCTCGCCTTCGGAGAGCCCGCGGTTGAGTTCGATGAACTCCCGCAGTTGGCCGCCGACGGTGAAGACGGGGTTGAGCGACTCCATCGGATCCTGGAAGATCACCGCGATCTCGTTGCCCCGGATTCGGGTCCGGATCTCCTCGTTCGAGAGCATGTCGTCGCGCTCTCGACGCTCCCCATCGGGCCCCTCTTCGAAGCCCACGATGGTCTCGCCCTTGTAGGTGATTTCGCCGCCGACGATCTCGCCGGGGTTTTCGACGAGCCGCAAGAGGCTCATCGAGGCGACCGATTTGCCGGCGCCGCTTTCTCCGACGAGGCCGACGATTTCGCCCTCGCGGATCTCGAAGGAGATACCGTCGACGGCGCGTACTGTACCGGTTTCCGTAAAGAACTGCGTCGTGAGATTCTCGACGCGAAGGAGTGGTTCCGTGCTCATTGTTAGTCTTCGATTCTGGGGTCGAGGGCGTCCTGCAGGCCGTCACCGAACAAGTTGAAGCCCATGATGGTGATCATGATCGCGATGCCGGGCCAGATCGAGAGCCAGACGTTCGAGTGCATGTAGCCGTGCGAGATGTTGAGCATCTGCCCCCAGTCGGGGGTCGGCGGCTGTGCGCCGTACCCCAGAAAGGAGAGGCCGGCGACGATGAGTATCGTCACGCCGATCTGGAGCGTCGCGTACACTAACACCGGCGCGAAGCTGTTCGGGACGACGTGTCGCATGATGATGTTGCGATCCTTCACGCCCGCCGCTCGAGCCGCTTCGATGTAGTCCATTTCGCGGATGCTCAACACCCGGCTCCGGATGATTCGGGCGAAGACGGGAATGAACGCGATTCCGACGCCGAGTACGGCATACCAGATGTTCGCACCGCCGACGAAGACGGTGAAGACGATGATGAGGATCAGCGGCGGGATCGCGTACACCGTCTCGACCAGCCGCATCAGGATGTCGTCGACCCGGCCGCCGTAGTAGCCGGCGACGGCACCGATGATCGTCCCGCCAGTCAGCCCGATGAACGTCGAGACGAGCCCGACGAACACCGACACCTGCGTCCCGTAGACGATTCTGGTGAAGTAGTCCCGGCCGGTGTGGTCGGTCCCCAGCGGGTGCTCGATGGTGCCGCCCGCCGGAAGCGGGTTCCACGACTGCTCGGCCAGCGGGAAGTACGGCGGCATGTGCTGTGTCCCCTCGCCCGGCGGCGGGATGTGCGTGGGGTGGTCGAAGATGGGCAGCAGCTGTGCGAACGTGTAATCCGACGCGACCCCGAAGGTGAGCCGCGAGAGGTTGCTGTCCACCACGGCGTACACCGCGACGAACAGCACGACCGTCACGATGTACAGTCCCCAGCGGGCCGTCGTGTCCCGTTTGATTCGCGCCACGGTATAGCGCCAGCCGACGCGGGCCTCGACCGACTCCTCGTCTTCCGACGCCGGTTCCCGGCCGCTCTCGTACTGTGATTCACTGACTGCCATGGTTACTCTCTCTCACCGTAGGTAACTCGCGGATCGACGTACGCGTACGAGATGTCGGTGATGATGACGCCGAGCACGAACAGGAAGCCGAGCAGCATCGTAATTCCCATCACGAGCTGGTAGTCGTTCGTCGAGATCGCGTTGATGAACAGTCGTCCCATGCCGTTGATGTTGAACACCGTCTCGACCAGTACCGCGCCGCCGAGTGCCGTCGACAGATTGAGGCCGACGATCGTGATGATCGGGAGCTGGGCGACCTGGAAAGCGTGCTTTCGCAGGATCGTCCGCTTGGGCACGCCGTACGCGCGAGCCAGTTTGACGTACTCGCCCTGCAGCGACTCGATCATCTGCGTGCGTTCGACGCGCATGATCGTCGCCATCTGCAACGTTCCCAGCGCGATCATCGGCAACAGCAGGTGTCTCGCCGACTCGTAGTACAGCTCGAGGTGACCGTCGATCCCCGGATAGGCACTGGGCGGTCGCCAGGGGTAGTAGAGCCCGCTCGAGGGGAGCCACCCCAGCTGGACCGCGAAGACGAGGATCAGGACGATCCCGATCCAGAACGAGGGGGTGCTGACGCCGACGAGCGCGGCGATCCGCGAGGCGTGATCGCTGGGTTCGTTGCGTCGGTTGGCGGCCACGATGCCGAGCGGAATCGCCGTCACCAGCGCGAACGCGTACGCCGAGAGGACCAACAGGAGCGTCGGTCCGACTCGTTCCATCATCAGCGCGGCGACCGGTCGCTGGTAGTGGATGCTCTGGCCGAGATCGCCCCGCAGGAGGCCGGCCATGTACGTCACGTACCGTTCGTGTAGCGGTCTGTCGAGCCCGTATCGCCGTTCGATCGTTCTGATCAGTTCCTCGCTGTGTTCTTGCCCCTGTAGCATGAGGCTGACCGGATCGCCCGGGCCGAGATTCGCGAGCAGGAACGTGATGACGGAGATCCCGATCAGGACGGGAATCGCCTGCAAGAGCCTGTGTATGGTGTACTTGAGTAGCTTCATTGGTCAGCGAGCCAGTCCGTTCGCTCGTCGATCTGTCCCGATTCGATGCCGCTGCCACTGAACCGGCGGGGATTCGTTCCCCGCCGACCCAGCTATCGCCGTCCGCCGGCTCACTCCATCGACACGTTCGTGTAGTCCGCGACGAGGGTCGGGTTTCTCGTCACCTCCGGGTGGGCCTGAAGGTCCTGAACGTAGTCGCGAGAGGCCATCGTGTTGTCCTGCGTGAACGCGGGCAGCGCGGGAAGCTGTTCGACGATTTCCCGGATGACGGGCTCGTAGAGGTCGTAGCGCGCCTCCTGATCGGCCGAGTTGCGCCCCTCGGCGATCGCGTCGTGGAAACCGTCGCTGCCCCCGTAGTAGTGGCCCTGATTCGTCCCCGCCTGACTCTCGTGGAAGAGCGGGTAGAGGTAGTAATCGGGGTCGGGGCCGCCGGTCCAGCCCAGCAGGTACATCTGGTAGTCGTCTGCGTTCCCGCTGGTGTACGTGTCGACGAGCGTCGCGAAGTCAAGCACCTGCACGTCGGCCCCGTAGCCGATCTCGTCCAGCCGAGTAGCGATTCGCTCGGCGAGTTGGGCCCGGATCCCCTCCGGCGTGATGATCGTCGGCGTGAAGTCATCGGGCGCGTGCTCGTCGAGCAGCGACTGGGCCTGATCGGGATCGTACGACGGCAACAGCTCCTGATACTCGTCTTCAGGGAACTCCCAGATTTCGTTGACGACCGGCGGAATCGGGCTGTACATCGGGGAGGTCACGTTCGCGCCGTTGGACTCGATGAAGTCCTGCATCGAGAACGAGTGGGCGATGGCCCGTCGCACCTCGGGGGTGGTTGTCGGCCCCTCGTTGCAGTTAAAGGCCATATACATGAACGTCGGACTCTCCGCCGAGTGCAGATTCACGCCGTCCTCGTTCTCGAGGACATCCCAGTCGTCGTTGGGGATGCCCGCGATGACGTCCGTGTTCGCCGACCGAATGTCGGAGACGCGACCCGCCGGGTCCTCGTGGGCCTCGAAGCGGATCTGCTCGAGGTTCGGCTCGAGGTCGTCCCAGTAGTCGTCCCACCGCTCGATCTCGACGTACTCGTTCTCCTGCAGTTCCGCGAAGGTGAACGGTCCGGAGCCGACCGGATCGCTGTTGAACGCGTCGCGGTCGTCGGTCCGGACGCTCTCGGGCACCACCGTCACGCCCATCGTCGCAAGTTCGAACGGCCCGTAGGGGTCCTCCCCGAGGTCGACCTGCAGCTGGTAGTCGTCGATGACCTCGGTGCTCTCGATCATGTCGTACTCCGAGGCGTTCTCCGTCTCCTCTTCGACCGGGGCGCTAAAGGAGTGGGCGACGTCCGACGCCGTCACGTCGTCGCCGTTGTGGAACTCGGCCGCCTCCTCGATCTCGAAGATGTATCGCGTCCCGTCGCGCTCGACGGTCGGTTCGCCCGTTGCGAGTTTCGGCTGCAACTCGAGGCCCTCGTTGTACTCGTAGAGCCCGTCGAAGACGAGCTGAATCACCTGAAAGCTGTACGCGTCGTTCGAGACGACGGGATCGAACTGCTCTTCGCGCGATTGCTCTTGCGTGAAGTGGAACTGGTCCCCACCACCGCTACCACCACCACCGATGCACCCTGCGATCGTTGCCGCGGAGACGGCGGCACCCGAAGCGAGGAGCCGCCGTCGCGTGAGGCCGGTCTGGTCTTGCACCATCTTGCTGAATGGTACCAACCCACCCATTTTAGTATCATCAGTCTAATGCGTCCAAATCGGTTGTTACTGGAAATAATACATACGATACCAGTTCTATAGACTACGATACCTGTACATTATTGCTCTGTAGTGTCCATCACTGCCGATTCTTTCCAGACACATAATCTATATAATTCTCCATTCTATACGGCTCCCCACCACTCGATTAATTTATACTATCCCGTACCTGTGAGTAACGGCCTCGGGTGTGGCCGGGCGCGACCGGTGCGTTTTTTCTCCCGGCCGTCACAGTAGTTGCGTATGAACTATCGCGCCGTCGAGACCACGGACGAGTACGTCGCCCGCCTCGAGACGGGTGCCGACTGGCGGGCCGAGATCGAGTCGCTCGCGGACGCGGTCGACGCCGACGCTGCCTGGTTTACCGCGCTCGGCGCGGTCCAGGACGCCGAGCTCTGGTTTTACGATCAGTCGGAGTGCGAGTACGACCCGATCGCGTTCGACGAGCCGCTCGAGGTCGCCAGCTGCGTCGGGAACGTCTCCCGGCTCGAGGTTTCCGAGTCACACTCGGAGGACAGCGAGACGGAGTCTCGCCAGTGGGAACGCTTCGCGCACACCCACGCGGTCCTCTCGGACGACGAGGGAACCGCCTACGCCGGCCACCTGAACGAGGCGACCGTCTGGGCCGGCGAGGTCCACATGCGCGTCTTCGCAGAGCCCCTCGAGCGCGAGTACGACGACACCACCGAACTCGACCTCTGGCTCTAAGATGCGCACCGAAGACGAACAGTACTTCCAGGGGCTCGAGGACCAGCTCGAGGATGCCATCGATGTCGCCGAGCGAGCCAAGGAACGGGGCGGTGATCCGAAACCCGAAGTCGAGATACCGGTTGCCAAGGACATGGCCGACCGCGTCGAGAACATCCTCGGGATCGACGGCGTCGCCGAGCGGGTCCGCGAACTCGAGGGCCAGATGAGCCGCGAGGAGGCCGCCCTCGAACTCGCAGAGGACTTCGCCGAGGGACGTGTCGGCGACTACGAGACGAACGCCGGCAAGATCGAGGGGGCGGTCCGCACCGCGGTCGCGCTCCTGACGGAGGGTGTCGTCGCCGCACCCATCGAGGGGATCGACAGGGTCGAGATTCTCACCAACGACGACGGGACGGAGTTCGTCAACGTCTACTACGCCGGTCCGATTCGCTCCGCGGGCGGAACGGCACAGGCCCTCTCGGTGCTCGTCGCCGACTACACGCGCGCACTCGTGGGCATCGAACAGTACGACGCCCGCCAGGAGGAGGTCGAACGCTACGCCGAGGAGCTGGGCCTCTACGACAAGGAGACGGGACTGCAGTACACCCCGAAGGACTCGGAGGCCAAATTCATCGCGAAGAACCTCCCGATCATGCTCGACGGGGAGGCCACCGGCGACGAGGAGGTCTCGGGCTTTCGCGACTTAGAGCGGGTCGACACCAACAGCGCCCGCGGCGGGATGTGTCTCGTCCTCGCCGAGGGAATCGCGCTGAAGGCGCCGAAGATCCAGCGCTACACCCGCAATCTCGAGGAGGTCGACTGGCCGTGGCTGCAGGACCTCATCGACGGCAATTACTACGAGGATGACGGTGAGGAATCCGACGCCGCGGACGACGAATCGGGCGAGGCCGACGAGGGCGCCGACGAGGAGTCGGCCGAGACCGACGCGAACGAACCGGACGACGGCGGCGACGCTCCCGGCGACGATGCCGAGGGGCCGCCGCGCGTCGAGACCTCCGAGAAGTTCCTCCGGGACCTGATCGCCGGTCGGCCCGTCTTCTCCCATCCGTGTGCGAAGGGCGGTTTTCGCCTCCGATACGGCCGGGCGCGCAACCACGGCTTCGCAACCGCTGGTGTCCACCCCGCCGCGATGCACCTCGTCGACGACTTCCTCGCGACGGGAACCCAGATCAAGACCGAACGTCCCGGGAAGGCCGCCGGCGTCGTCCCCGTCGACTCGCTGGAGGGGCCGACGGTCAAACTCGCCAACGGCGACGTCCGGCGGATCGACGACCCCGAGGACGCACTCGAGATCAGAAACGGCGTCGAGGCGATCCTCGATCTCGGCGAGTATCTGGTCAACTACGGCGAGTTCGTCGAGAACAACCACCCGCTCGCCCCCGCTTCCTACACCTACGAGTGGTGGATCCAGGACCTCGCAGCCGCCGGCGCGGACGTACAGGCCCTCGAGGACGACCCCCGAATCGACCTCGAGTTCCCCGACGCCGAGGAAGCGCTGGAGTGGGCCGTCGAGTACGACGCGCCGCTTCATCCCGAGTACACCCTCCTCTGGCACGACATCTCGGTCGACGCCTTCCGGACGCTCGCCGCGGCCGTCGCGGACGGACGGATCGAGGGCGACGCCGACGGTGACGACAGCGTGCTCGTTCTCGAGTACACGGAGTCCGTCCGGGAAGCGCTCGAGACGATCGTCATCGAGCACCGCCAGCGCCCGGACGAGGACCGCCTCGAGATCGACGGCTGGCGGCCGTTCGTCCGCACGCTGGGCTGTGAGCCGCGACGGGCGGTCGCCGACGGATCCGCACTCGAGTCCGAATCCGGGACCGACGCGCAGGAGCCGACCGTCGACCTCGAGCGAACGTGGTCCGACGACGACCTCTCGGAGCGGGCGCGAACGTGGGGCCACGAGACCGAGGGTGACAACGCCATCGAGGCGGTCAACGAAGTCGCTCCCTTCCGTGTCCGCGAGCGGGCCCCGACCCGGATCGGCAACCGGATGGGTCGGCCGGAGAAATCCGAGAGCCGCGATCTGAGTCCGGCGGTCCACACCCTGTTCCCGATCGGCGAGGCCGGCGGCACGCAGCGCAACGTCGCCGACGCCGCCAAACACGCCGAGACGATGTCGGACACCCCCGGCGTCGTCGACGTCCAGATCGGTCGCCAGCGCTGTGAGTCCTGTGGGACGGAGACGTTCAAGAACCGCTGTCCGGACTGTAACACCCGCACGACGCCGGACTACCGCTGTTACGACTGCGACGTTCAGGTCGACCCCGACGAGGCTGGCCGTGTCGAGTGTCCCCGCTGCGAGCGCCAGGCGACCTGTGTGGATACCCGCGAGATAGACATCCACGAGGAGTACCGCGACGCCCTCGAGTCGGTTGGCGAGCGCGAGAACGCCTTCGAGATCCTCAAAGGCGTCAAGGGGCTCTCCTCGCAGACCAAGGTCCCCGAACCGATCGAGAAGGGGATTTTGCGCGCGAAACACGACGTCTCCACGTTCAAGGACGGCACCGTCCGCTACGACATGACCGACCTGCCGGTGACGTCTGTCCGCGCGAGCGAACTCGACGTCGACGTCGGCCAGCTACAGGCGCTGGACTACGAGGAGGACATCCACGGCGAACCGCTTACCCACGAGGACCAGCTGGTCGAACTCCGCGTACAGGACATCGTCCTCTCGGACGGCGCAGCCGAGCATATGTTGCAGACCGCCGACTTCATCGACGACCTGCTCGAGCAGTACTACGGCCTCGAGCCCTACTACGAGTTCGAGGACCGCCAGGACCTCGTGGGGGAACTCGTCTTCGGGATGGCACCCCACACCTCCGCGGCAACTGTCGGGAGGGTGATAGGATTCACGAGCGCTGCCGTCGGATACGCTCATCCGTACTTTCACGCCGCGAAACGGCGGAATTGTTTCCATCCAGAGACGAAGCTCTGGTATCAGGACGAATCAGACGAGTGGCATCATGACTCGATCGATACGCTCGTCGAACAGCGACTGACGGATCCCGACGAAGACGATATCGGAACACTCGTCCAAGATGTTGAAGGGCTCACTGTTCCCTCAGTCACTGCCGATGGAACGCCCACTGAACGGCCTGTAGAGGCACTGTCGAAGCACCCTGCACCTGACCATCTCGTCCGGGTCGAAACACGAAGCGGTCGAACGCTACAGGTAACTCCTGATCATACGTTCCGCCGATGGACTCCATCGGGGTTAGAGTCAGTAGATGCCCGTACGGTTTCAGTTGGCGATGAGCTCCCTGCCCCGAAATCGATCGAATTCGACGGCACGACGAAATCGATCGACCTGTTGGAAGCGTTCATCGATGCAGACGCAGTCCCGAACGAATCACTCGCCATTCGAGGACTCGGCCCCGACCAGATTAAGGAACTACTCGACGATGCAACCCCAGAGCAAGCGTACCTCAAACCAGTCGCGGAGCGACTGGACCTCTCTCAATCGACAGTCTATAACTGGGTACATCGTGACAGTGTCCCGGTCGGCCCACTCCGTTCGCTATTCAACGATGCGGAACTCCTCGAACGCATTCCGGACGATGTGACACTCGGTATGAAACGGGATACCGCGACCGTCCAACGACACTTCGAAATCGACGAATCCGTCGCGACAGTGCTCGGATACTACACTGCTGAAGGATTCACTCGTCGGGAAGATGGCTCGTTCTATCAGATGACGATCTGTATTCCCGATGAGGCACCTCGGGACGAGATTATCCAGACGTTCAGTGACCGTTTGTCGATCGACGCATTCGAAGAAAACGAGTGGAAAGTGACAGTCTCGAGTCGCCTCGTTTCGACGCTGTTCGCGGACGTGCTCGAACTCGGGTCAATCGCAGAGGAGAAACGGATCCCCAATTGTATTCTCGATAGTCCTCGTTCACACCTGCGAGCGTTTCTGGCAGCGTATTTCAGTGGTGACGGAAGCACATCTAGCGAGCGAATCAATATCCGTGCACACACAGTAAGCGATGACCTCGCAACTGACCTCGTCGCGGCGCTGAAACGATTCGGGATCGCTACGAAAACGTATCGCGAAACACGCCGCCCGTCCACTGGAGCAGTCGCTGAGTTTTATAGTGACAAGGAAGACGTTCCTGAATTCGAGTCGCAGGTCCTGAAGATATCTTCCGAGAACGCTGTGCGGTTCGCCGAGCGGATCGGGTTCCATCTGGATCGGAAACAACAGACGTTAGATAGCGTGCTCGAGACGACGGAACACCGTTCACAGCGTCTCTTTGCTGACGGCGGTGAGATATGGCTCGATGAAGTCGTTTCCGTCGAAATCGTTGAGAGTGATATCGAGCACACGTATTGTCTCACTGTTGAAGGGACGAATACGCTCGTCGCAAACGACATCTTTGTCGGTCAGTGCGATGGCGACGAAGATTGCGTAATGCTGCTACTTGACGGTCTGCTTAACTTTAGCAAATCCTTCCTCCCCGACCAGCGCGGCGGGAAGATGGACGCACCTCTCGTCATGTCCTCGAGGATCGATCCTTCCGAGATCGACGACGAGGCCCACAACATGGACGTCGTCAGGCAGTACCCTCGAGACTTCTATCTCGCCACACTCGAGCAGGCAGACCCGGAGGACGTCGACGTCGAGATCGCCGAGGACACGCTGGGTACTGACACGGAGTACACCGGCTTCGACCACACTCACGACACCACCAACATCGCGATGGGTCCCGACCTCTCGGCGTACAAGACGCTGGGCTCGATGATGGACAAGATGGACGCCCAACTCGAGCTCTCGCGCAAGCTCGCGGCCGTCGACGAAACCGACGTCGCCGAGCGGGTCATCGAGTACCACTTCCTGCCGGACCTCATCGGCAACCTGCGCGCGTTCTCCCGGCAGGAAACTCGCTGTCTCGACTGCGGCGAGAAGTTCCGCCGGATGCCCCTGACCGGCGACTGCCGGGAGTGTGGCGGCCGCGTCAACCTCACCGTCCACAAGGGCTCGGTGAACAAGTACATGCAGACGGCCATCCAGGTCGCCGACGAGTACGACTGCCGGCCCTACACGAAACAGCGCCTCGAGGTGCTCGAGAAGGCCCTCGAGAGCGTCTTCGAGAATGACAAAAATAAGCAGAGCGGGATCGAGGATTTCATGTAGGACCTTTTGCCCTGCGGTCTGCCGCGACGGCGAACGCCGTCGCGGCGTCCCTCGGCAAAAGCTCCATCAAAAGCACTCCTCCTTCCCCTTCACTTCGTTTCGGGTCAGTCGTCGGCCCGCTCGCTCGGCCGATCTCACGGCCTCCGGCCGTTCGACTTCTCGCGGCGCTACGCGCCGCGCACGGCTTCGCTCGCGGTCGGTGTCTGGGCGACGGCCTGCCCTCCCCCGTTGAGCGGAAGCTTCGCTTCCGCGATGCTCGGAAGAGCTTGCTCTTCCGTAGGGTCGTACGGCTCTCGCGTTGCTCGAGCCGTACTCCCGGCCAGATAGTGAATGAAAAGTGGAGAAGAGACGGCCTTAATCGCTGCTGACACGAGTGACGCCGGGCATTCCCGCCTTGGTGTACTGCGGGGTCGACACCCGCTGTGGGTCCGGCAGCCAGTCTCGAAGGCGCTCGTTGAACCGATCGGGTCGCTCTCGCGGCGTCCAGTGACCGCAGTCCTCGATCACGTCGAGTTCGGCGTCCGGAATCAGCTTCGCCGCTCGTTCCGACCACTCGAGGGGGACCAGCGGATCATCCTCACCGTGGACGAGCAGCGTTGGCACTGACAGCGACTCGAGGTCATCGACGAAGTTCGTCGCGACGCGGCCGCTGAAGGAGAGTTCGTTGTTCTGGAACGCAGTAAACGCCTGTATCGAGCCTGGTTCCATCAGTTTCTGCCTGACGTCGTCGACGAAGGGCTCGGGTAGTGCGTCGGCGTCCGCGACGAGCGAAGCGAGAACTCTGCGAACGCTTCGCGTACTCGTACTGGCGGCGATTTTCCCGAACTCGGTCATCCCAGGGATCTGCGAGAGGAACTTCCACTGGAGGGCGCTGGAGAGTCGGCCACCGAGCCCGTAGCTATCGACGAGCGCGAGGCGCTCGACGCGGTCGGGGTTGTCGAGCGCGTAGCCGAGCGCGACGCCGCCGCCCATCGAGATCCCGGCGAGCGAGACGCGCTCGAAGGGGAGCGTCTCGAGGAAGCCCTCGAGGATATCGACGTACGTTTCGACGGTGTGCTCGACGTCCCCGGAACTGTTCCCGTACTCCGGCCAGTCGAGCGCGTAGACGCGGTAATCGTCCGCGAGGGCGTCGATCGCGTGTCGCCACGAGACGGTTGCATCGTCGATCCCTGCGCCGTGGCAGAGGACGACGGGCGGGCCGCTCGTCCCCGCGCGCCGGTAGGCGATCCGACAGTCACCGATCGTCGCGACGCCGGTCCCGCTCATGTTCGGATCACGGTATCCGTTTCAGGGCCTGCGACCGTATGAGGGACCGGATTGCACCTGATGGGTGCGTCCGCCGACCGCAGCGGATTCGGAGCGACTGGCCGTCCGGGGCTTCCGTCGTCGAGTAATGCGATCGTGCCCGACGTTTTCCTCGATCTGCGCGACTCGAGGTCGTGTGAGCCGACGGCAACGCCACCGTCACGAGAATCAGATGTGAGACAAACTATCATACTCCGTGTCTCTATTCGCACAGTGTATATTGTTTTCTATTACCGTGGATACAACTCACATGATCAGCTGTGATCTCGGCGTCCCGATATCGTCCGTTTCACTTCCTCGAGCGGCCGCTCGCACAATGCGCGCTGTGACTTTATCGCCGTCGCCGGCAAGCATCGTTTATGGTCGAAACTGGCGAGACACCAACGAAGGAAGGCGACGAGGAGGCCCTCGAGGAGGTACGGGAACTCGACTTCGGGCAGACGGTCTACGACGAGGACGGCAACGAAATCGGCCACATTCGGGGCTTCGAACGGAGCGGCTTCTTCGTCACCACCCGCGAGGGTGCCGAGGCAATGAGCGTCGGACACGCCCGGTCGGGACAGTCGTTCGGCGAGGCGGAACTCATGTGGCGCTGCATGGAGTGTGGTGAGATGGGCGATATCGAGGGCGGGCTCCCCGACGAGTGTCCGAACTGCGGCACCGAACGCGAGGACCTGATGTACTGGACCGAGGACTGAATCGTCGGGAGCGTCGATGAGGCGATTGTAGTCGCCCCATCTCATTCTATATTGCATATAGAGATTTATCACTGCTCACAGTGCATGTCCGTGTGGGTATTTAGCATGGCGGAAGACCGAGCACGACTGGGGTTCGGAACGACGGTCTACGCCGATGATGGGACGGAAATCGGTCGAATTCGCGGGCTCGACGAGAACGGAGTCTCCATCACGCTTCGAGAGGGAATCGAGGGACTGAGCGTCGAACACGTTCACTCGGGCCAGACATTCAGTGAGGCCGAACTCAGTGGCGCTGCTGGGAGTGTGGCGAACTGGGACGGCTCGACCGCGACGTGCCCGACGAGTGTCCGAACTGCGGTGCCGACCGCAAGGACCTGTCCTACTGGACGGAGGACTGAGCGCGGCTTCTGGAACTGCGAGCCCAGACCGACCATCGGACGATAACCGTTTTCACCCCGCTCGTTCCACCTCGAGTCATGGATATTGTCGTCTTCGGGGCCGGCAGCCTCGGCAGCCTCGTCGGCGGACTGCTCGCG
Organism: Natrinema sp. H-ect4; assembly: GCF_041894845.1. NCBI lineage: Archaea > Methanobacteriati > Methanobacteriota > Halobacteria > Halobacteriales > Natrialbaceae > Natrinema > Natrinema sp. H-ect4. The sequence goes on along the minus strand of NZ_JBHDYC010000007.1, from coordinate 99,007 downwards.
CGCGAACATGACGTGACCCTCGTCGCGCGCGAGGACCACGCTCGCGCCGTCCGCGAGTCGGGACTGCGACTCGAGGGCGCGATCAACGGCGGTCCCTCCCGTGTTTTCCCCGTTGCGACGACCGACGGGGCCGGCCTCGAGGCCGACCTCGCCGTGGTGACTGTCAAATCCTTCGACACCGCATCAGCCGCCGAAACGCTCGCGACGGGCGCTTTCGACGCGATACTCTCGCTGCAAAACGGCATGGGAAACGAAGCGACGCTCACGGCGCGACTCGAGGCCCCTGTACTCGCCGGGACGGCAACCTACGGCGCGATCCTTCGGGAGCCGGGCGTCGTCGAGTGCACGGGCCGGGGCGACGTCGTTCTGGGCGCTCGAGCCGGCGAGTCCTCGGCACTCGCGGACCGGGTCGGCGAGGCCTTCGTCGCGGCCGGCCTCGAGACGACTGTCGCTGAGGACATGCCCCGTCGTCTGTGGGAAAAGCTCGCGGTCAACGCCGGGATCAATGCCGTCACGGCGCTGGCGGACGTCGACAACGGAGCCATCCTCGAGGCGCCGGCCGACGACCTCGCCCGGGCGGCCGCTCGCGAGACGGCGCGGGTCGCCCGCTCTCGCGATGCCGACCTGTCGAACCGCTCGGCACTGGCTGCACTCGAGTCCGTCGCGACCGATACGGCTGCGAACACGTCTTCGATGCGCCAGGATATCCTGAGCGAGCGGCGCACCGAAATCGATGCGATCAACGGCTACGTCGTCGATTGCGCTGCTCAGGCCGGGCTCGAGGTGCCGATGAACCGGACGCTCACGACGCTGGTTCGAACGTGGGAAGGCGGGCGCGACCTTCGGTGAGCCGTCATCGGTTGCACGCACCGATCGCCGCGGAAGTCGGCGTCGGCCGGCGTGCGAACGAGCCATCGACCGCGATTCCGAGACCGTCCGGTAGCTCTCGCCGTTGAAAATAGCAAAATACCAGTTCGAATCCGCGCGGGCAGACGGGTTAGAACGGTGCTTCCGGCCCTTCGTCGACCTCGCCGTCGTCGTCGACGGTCTCGCCGGGGAAGGACGGACTCATGCCGCCCATCTCCTCTTCGCCCCCGTCCATACCGGTGGAGGCGTTGACTTTCTCGATCTCGGGGATCTCCTTGACCATCCGGCTCTTGATCGCCTGAATCGTCATCGGCGAGATTCCGCAGCCACTGCAAGCGCCACCGAGGGCGATGCTGACTTCGCCGCTCTCGCGATCGATATCCTGAATCGCTGCGCTGCCGCCGTGCATCTGGATCTGCGGGAAGTTCCGTCGCAGGAAGTTCGTCACGCGGTCCTCGAGGTCGTCCCCGTCGTTCTGGGTCTCGGTGCTCATAGAAACTCCTTGGGTATCAGCCCCCCTAAACCTTCCGTCCTTCATGTTCGGCTGCCGGCGTCGGTGACGGCTGTACCTCCGTCAGACGAGGCCAAAGACGCGCTGTAGTTCGGTTTCGATCTCTTCGACGTGGGCCTCGAGCACGGTTTCAAAGCGCTCCTCCTCGACGAGCACGTCGGAGAGTCGTCCGTGAGGATCGTCAGGGAGTTCGATACGGAACTCGCCGTCCCCTTCATAGAACGGTTCGCTCTCGTTCAACACCTGTTGGTCGATCGCGTGGACGAGCTGGGAGTCGTAGCGGTCGTTCATCCGGTTGAATGCGTTCTTGTACGCCTGCTGAAGTTCGGGGAAGTAGTTGGCGTACTTGTCCTCGAACTTCTCGGGATCGAAATCGGCCATATCCGAACCGAGGGGAGGTGACGACAAAAGTCGGACGATCATCCCCTCCGAAGGCGGTTCGTCGCCCTGGGGTCGTCCCCGGCTCACTGCGCTGCTCGAATCGGTTCATGAGAGAGGCGACAACTCGAGCCGTCGTCGACCCGTCGGAATCCAGCAATAGGTCCGTATACCAATCAGCTTACACTGTAGGGGAGCCCTATATAGGAGCCGGCTTGCGCAAGCGGAACGGACACCCCCGTTCTCGGCGACTCCGAGACTATGGTCACTGACCAGGACCCTATTCCTCCCGAGGCGTTGCCACCGAGGTGGGGTCTGGCGGAACTCTGTGACGATCAGTTCGTCTACCGGCACAGCCGGCCACCGATCGAACTGATCGCGGATTGCACCCTCGCCGATGGATCCCATCCGGGACTCGGCCTCTGCCGGTGCTGGGAGCTTCGCTACCGGTACTTTCTCACCGATCGCACGATCTGCCGATCGATCGGCCGCGTCTCGACCCGTGAGGCCGCCGTCGACGGCCTGCTCGAGTGCATGCGCAGTATCCACGAAACCGTCACGGCGGCCGACGATGCGGTCGCGGTCGGACAGGTGCTCGAGCGCGTCTCCCTCGCCGGTCTCATCCCGGACGGGCTCTCTCGGTCGTCAGCGTCGCCGTGACACCTCGCAGTTCCCGCGCCTAAACACGCCGTGTCAGCTGCGAGCGCACCGTCCGCTGACACCCCTCGCAGATGCCGTACAGTCGCGTTACGGTCGACAGCAGCGGATACCGAACGGAGAGATCCGAATAAACCGATGTGACTACCGATCGGTACCGAGTTCCGCCCGGCCCGTAGCGATTTGTCGACTCGCTAAACTGTGCTTGCCGCCGGTCGATGCGCGCCTCGAGTCGGTCCCGGTACTCCTCGAGTCGCTCGTGTTTCGCCTGCAACGCATCGAAGTCACACTGCAGGAGCGATTCGTCGGCTGTTTCCCGCAGCCAGTCGACGATCTCGTCGATCTCCTCGATCGCCGCCTCGAGCGCGGAGCGCTCGCGCTGGAGGAGTTCCTGCAACGACTCGATCTCGCGTTGTCTGGTCGAAATCGCCTCGCGGACGGCAGATTTGAGCGCCGGCGTCCAGTCGCTTTCCGCCACGAGTGCAACGGCGATATCTTCGGTCAACTCCGCCGCGACCGTTTCGACGAGCGATTCGTCGGCTTCGAGGTCGGCGACGCTGTGCGGGCGGACCGTTTCGGCGAACGCCTCGCGGACGGTAACACAGCGACTGATCGGCGTCGACGGGGTCGATCCCTGCGGCGGGGGCGCTTGCGTCACCGTCGTCGATAACGCGGTTGCCGTCTGCTGGGGCTGGACCGATCCGAGCTGCTCCGCTGGAACAGCTCGAACGCGCTGTGCGAACGTTTCGAACGCCGTTCCGCGGTCACGGACCGCGTCTCGTTCCTCGTCGACGCACTCGAGCGCCCGGTGGACGGCCGTCGATCCCGTCACGGGTCACCTCGCGTACAGACGAGTCCACCCGTCGCCGCCTCGCCGTTCGTCAGGACGAACTGCCAGTCGCCGTCGCCGAGTGCGGTGACGTTCGTCACGCCGAGTTCGGCGGTCGGTGTTGCCGTCCGACGTAGGATATCGATCCCGATCGGCAGCGTCGGAAACCGCCGCTCGCCGCACTCGATGGCGTATCCCCGCAGGGAGACGGTCCAGGCGTCGCCGGTCGCGTCGCTTGAGTCGCGCGTAACGCCGTACGCCCGGATCAGCGACAGCGAGTCCAGAAACTCGAGGCTCGTCGCGACCGGATCGTCTGCCGAGTCGACCGGCGAGAGGTTCGCCGCTGCCGCCTGCAGTACCCGCGTTCGTTCGACCGCATCGAGGTGACACTCGAGCTCCGACGCCATCGTCTCGAGCAACACCAGACAGAGCGTGTCCCGGTCGGTCGTCGCTTCGGCCGCGGCTAGATACGTCTCCATGATCGCGCGCTCGGCGTCGTCGTGGTCGCGGGCCGAAAGGGCCTCGAAGACGGCACCGGAGACGTCGTGGCAGAAGCTGATCAGCGGGGAATCGTCCCGGCCTCGCTTTGCTCGACCGTTCTGCGACTGTCCCCCCGCGTTCGCGACTCGTCGGTTCGATTGCCGCCGATCACCGTTCGCGGTGGAACTCTCGTTCGCGTCCGCCGCTCGAGCCTGACAGACGATCGGATCGTAAAACGGGAGCCGCGGATCGTACCGCCTGAGCGCGGCGCGATACTGTTCGGTCGCTTGCGCGGCGTCCGCTGCGTCCGGGCGGGTCGCGAACCGCTGGCCGGCGACCGGGACGGGCCGTTCGCCGGAGCGGGCACAGACGACGTAGTACGCTCCGTCGTCGCTGGCCAGTCGTTCGATGTGCTGGCGAATTTCTCTGAGTGTCGTTCCGACCATGGGTTCCTCCACTGGTCCGTCGTGGACTGCGGATCACTGTTTGCGAACCGACACGCTCGACGGCCGAGCAGTTGCCGCCGGACGGATCGTCTCCGCGGTATCGCAGACGGACGCGTCATTCTTTAGGCCAACCTAAAACATAATAAGCCCATCGGAGTTTCGACGTTTCTTCGTCCGCCACTGTGGACTACCGTTTGAGCGAATACTCTCGATTCGATATAGCACTATGGCGTTCACCTTTTAAAATGTAGGACGGAACTACACGAAGAAGGCGTCTTCCAGTTGCTGAATTCGTTCCCATCGCGGTCGGTGTGGATGGATTCATCGGTTACCGTCGCTAGCCGCTTTCTCGTCGCCGTGATCGTTCATCGGCGTTCCATCGACCAAACCGGACTGTGCTCCGTTTCACCCTCGATCCGAGTCGGCGACTCGGAGACGAACCGTCTGTTTCGCTGTCCACACGGCGAACCAGCAGGCCGCGTCAATCTCGAGTATCGTCGATCGCTAGCGGTTGGAACGTGTGATACGGCACCGCTCGACGGTGATTCTGCTATAGTAGCCACTGCAAGTCATTGCACGCCTGCTCGACCGACAGCTGTCTGATCAGTGTGTAAATCGTTTCAGCGGCTACTATAGCCCGACTGCGCGGGATCGCGTCACCTCAGCGCGGGGCCGAACGACGGTACCGAATCAGCGTATTTAGGACCATAACTGCTGTTCACCGCTATTGTGGGGTCACTGCAGACCGTGCCTCGCGTCGAACGCGTAGGCGCGATGATAGTGGTGTGCAGACTCTCGGTCGAGCCTGCGATAGTGCCGACCGAGATCAATTACCCCCGTTTTTGACTGCTCGTATGGGTCCGCATGGATACCCGCACGGCATCCCCCTCGAGTCGATCAGCGCTGGGACCGCGCTCTCGAACCCAAACCCTGGGACTGGTCGAGAATCCGACTACGGTAAATCTCTCGCCGGGAGGAGGACCGATCGCTTGCTGCTCAAACGACGAACTGGTTCAGCGTGAAATCGTCACTCACCGGACGGCACTCGTTTCGTTTAACGGGCCGTTCCGGAGCCCGGTCACTGATTCCCGTTGGGGAGACGTCCCAACCGATCGATACGCCCGATCGCGACTGGGATTCGGTTACGAATCACGCGTCAATCGGCCGCTTAGATGTGTTTCGAACTGTGTTGTACCGATCCTCCCGTCCACCCGTTCTCGTGTAATATATATCTTATATCGCTATATCGAATTGCCCGAGCGGCTGTAACCGCGACCGAACGCAACGGGCAGTCGCTGCGCCGCCGATCCGTCGGGTACGAGCGACTCGTTCTCGTCCTATCGATGGGGCCGACGAGCAGTTCCTCGACCAGCGTCGGATCGCTCACTCGACATCGAACACCTCGAACCGCGCGCCGCCCTGCGATGAGTCGACAACGGCGAGCGACCAGCCGTGGGCTTCGACGATCGTGCGGACGATCGCGAGTCCGTATCCGGAACCGGAGCCGGTACTGACGCCGAAACGGAGGACGTACTCCCGCCGCTCGAACGGAATCCCCGGTCCGTCGTCCTCGACGTAGAAGCCGACTCGATCGGGCAGCGGGCTCGTGGTGTCCGGTCTCTCGGTCGCTCGGGGAGCGTCGTCCGCTTCGAGCGTCCCGACGCGGACTGTCGTCACGCCGTTCCCCGTTGCGTCCCCGCGCTGACTACTCGTCGAACCGCGTTCGATACCGTCGTCGACCTGAGATCGACTGCTTGCGGAGCCGTGCTCCACACAGTTCTGAAACAGGTTTTCGAACGCCTGCTGGAGCCGACGCGGATCGGCTCTCACCGTGCGCGTCGATTCGACGACGAGGGTGAGATCGTAGGTGTCCACGACGTTCCACGCGGCCTCGGCGACGGTCTCGAGGTCGCACTCGATGGGCGATTCGACGTCAGTGCTCTCCCTGGCGAGTTCGGGGAGCGCTGCCGAGAACTCTCGGAGGCGGTCGTGGACCGTTTCGAGCTCGTCGAGCAACTGTTCGAGTTCCGGATCCGTCCCCTCGAGGTCCGCGCGAACGAGTTGCAACAGGCTCTCGCCGGTGGCTAGCGGGGTCGCGAGATCGTGGGAGACGACGCTCGCGAGCCGTTCGAGCTGTTCGTTTTTCAGCTCCAGTTTCGCCGTCTGCGTCTCGAGCGCGTCGTTCTTGGCGGCGAGTGCGTCCCGCTGGTTCAGGTGTACAGTGATATCGGTCAGCGAGACGATGGCCCCTTGAGAGTCGGCCGCTCGCTCCGGAGCGATGGCTCGACACTGCGCGAGGAACCGCCGCGTCTCGCCGTCGACCGGTATCGAGCACGAGATGGTGGCCTCGAGGGGGAGGTGAAACGGTTCACCGTCGGAGAGTTCAGCGGGAAGGACGGCTTCGGCAGCCACTCCCTCGAGCGGTCGATCCGCGCCGAGGACCGATTGTGCGCTGGCGTTGGCCTCGAGGATCCGATCGTCCGGGCTGATCACGAGAACGGGATCGTCGAGCGTTTGGAACACGCGCTCGTGGGCGATCGGGACGAACGTCGTCAGGTCCGTCCGCAAGACGAGGGCCGCGAGCGGGATCCCGACGAGCGTGAACGCGAGCGGCGTCGGATCGATTTCGGGGACCGGCCTGACACCGATGTGGTAGGCACCGTTGACGAGCCACGGTGTGAGCGCACATGTCAGAAGGACGGCTGATTGGCGTCTGTAGAGCCGGTTGTTCGTGAGCGCCGCATCGACTAGCAGCCCCGTTCCGATCAGTAACAGCGTATACGAGTAGGCGACGTTGACGGCGTGCCAGGGGCCGGGCTCCGTCTCGAGGAACGGCCGGCCGCCGACCTCGATGAGCGAAATCGAACTGTAAAACAGCGAGTGATGCCGTGCAGTGAAGACGAATCCGAGCGTCAGTACGGGAACGACTGACAGTAACGCGATGCGTCGTCCGGAACCCCATTCGCTTCGGTCGGTGTATCGAAGAGCGAATACGAGCCAGGTGATCGGCGCGAAGACCACGCTCACGTACGATAGTTGGGTGAATCGCAGTTGCCAGTGCACCGTTTCCGACATGAGCGCTCCGACGTGGGTGGCCGACCAGACCGCCATCGTGAGCATGAACAGGCCGAACGCGAAGGCCGGGCGACCCGACTCGTTCCGGACGAGCAACCAGACGGCAACGCTCGTGCCGACGATCGCCGATAACAGAACCGAGAACGTCACGTAACTGTACATGTTCCCCCCTGTGACGTGACAGGGTGAGTGCGTATACCAACGTATCGGTTCCTCGGGTCAGCTACCGTTCGTCTCGCCGTCCTCTTCCGCAGTCGGCTATTGGGAGACCACTACGCACCGACATGTCGATTACGGCGATTCCGTGGCCGGTACTCGCCGAGAGAGAATGTATGGTCGCCGAGAGGGTCGATCGCGTTCGTCTCTCGGGACGACCGTAACTGGGGACGGTTCTCTCGAAGTATTCCACGATTACCGTCGTTGACCCCAGTATACTGCGTTCTGAGCGGTGTCGACCGGCGAACTGCGATCCGGATGCGACCGGTAGCATAGTCTTTAAGCGCGACAACAAGCTATTGGTGGTAGCGACTCCGATACCCTGACTCTGGAACCCTCTATGACCACGCAGATTCCGTTCGCGATCGACTTTCACGTCCACTCCGACGACTCCTACGACGGGCACGAACCGATCGAACTCATCCTGGAGCACGCCGCGGATATCGGACTCGACGGGGTGGTCATCACCGACCACGATGAGATCGATGAATCGCGGCGCGCCGCCGACCTCGCGCCCGAGTACGGACTGATTGGAATCCCCGGCGTCGAAGTTTCGACGCGACACGGCCACCTGCTGGCGATCGGCGTCGAGAAACGCCCCGATCCGGGGCAGCCGTTCATGGAGACCGTCGAGACTGTCCGCGACCTGGGCGGGGTGGCGATCGTCCCCCATCCCTTCCAGCGCAGTCGCCACGGCGTCCGGAAACGACACATCGACGACGCCGACGCGATCGAGACCTACAACTCGATGGTCTTTACGGGCTACCGCAACCGGCGGGCCCGCACGTTTGCCAGCCGTCGGGACTATCCACAGATCGGTGCCAGCGACGCTCACTACCTCCCCAACGTGGGTAAAGCCTTCACCGAAGTCATCGTGACACCCGACACGGCGGCCACGACGAAGGTGGATATCGACGGCGACGAACTCATCGAAGCCATCCTCGAGGGGCGGACCCAGATCCGCGGCAAGCGCACACCGATTCGCAAGAGTGCCGTCCAGTACGGGAAGGGTGCGGTGCGAAAGACGGCGTACATGTTCACCTCGCGTACGCCACTGTTGCCGACGGTGCCGGCCTCGATGGACAGATCGACCTGAATCGACGGACGGTCCGCTTGACCGTTGTAGCACGTCCGTAGCATTGCGAGCGTCTGCTCACGCTGGCAACAGGGGGTGTCACGTTCTCTTCAGCCGACTCGGACGGACTCCGTTCTGTCAGTTCCGGCGCACCCACGACCCGATAGACGGGTGCGCCGGGACATGGGGACAGCAGCCCGTCTCAGAGATCGGTTCGCTCGAACCGGTAGTAGCCGATCGCGACGGGGACGGCCAGCCAGAACAGCAGGACGACGACGCCGAACCACTCCTGCAGATAGAACGGCGCGTCGCCAGGGTAGCGTTCGGCCGGCGTCATTCCGTAGGCCTCCATCGACTGGAGTCCGTACTGGAACTGGAAGGGAAAGATCGACCCCTCGACGACCTGGTTGGCCAGGTTCGTGTACGCGAAGATCGGATTGAACTGATCGAGCACCAGATACCACGTCTCGGCTTCGACGGGCGGCCCCTCGTCGTAGAGGAGGTGGTAGGGCCCGGCGGTGAGCAGTTCCCACAGCGCGACGAACACCATGTAGAGTCCGACGACGATGGCCATCGACTTGCCCCGCGTGGAGACGGCCGCGGAGACGCCGACAGCCAGACCGACGAACGTAATTCCGAACAGCAGCGAAATAGCAGCGAAACCCAGCCAGTCGACGAACGGGACCGAGCCGAAGAAGGCGGCGCCGAGGACGAGCGAGACGAGGAACGCGAGCGCGACGGCGAGTCCGACGACGGCCGTGCGACCGAGCAGTTTCCCGAAGAGGACGTCGGTCCGGTTCGGCGGCAGCCCCAGCAGGAGCTTGATGCTTCCCGACCGTCGCTCGCCGACGACGGCCATGTAGCCGGCGATCAGCGCCGCGACCGGGAGGATCACCTGCAGCGGCGTGCCGAGGAAGCTGAGCACCTCGGCCGCAGTGACGTCGTCGACCGTGTACCAGATCGCGACGTAGCCGATGACGACGAGCCCGACGAGCAGGCCGATCAGCGACCAGAGAAGTTTCGACCGGCCGGCGTCGTCGAACTCCTTGCGGGCGACGGTGGAAACGTGCGAGCTCATCGTGGCACCTCCGTCTCGAGCGCAGCCCCATCGCCCGTCCCGGAGCGCGCGTCAGTCCCAGTTTCGCTCCCTGAACCGTTCGTCAGCGCCGTGAACAGTGACTCGAGCGAGACCTCCTCGATCCGCAGATCCTCGATCGTCGCGCCGGCGTCGGCCAGCGCGGTTACGACGCCGGCCTTCGCGCTCGGATCGGTGATCGTACACTCGAGGGTGCGCCCGGACGCGGTGACGTCGGTGAGGCCTCGAACGTCGGCGGCCACCGCCCGCAACTCGGCGGCGGGGCTCGAGAGCGCGAGCGTCATCGTCGCGCCGCCGCCGATCTCATCACGGAGCCCTTCGATCGTGTCGACGGCGACGAGTTCCCCTTCGTTCAACACGCCGATTCGGTCACAGACCGCTTCGACGTGCTCTAAGATGTGGCTCGAGAAGAAAACGGTCGTCCCCCGTTCGGCCTCGCTGCGGACGAGTTCCTGCATCTCGCGGATCCCGTGGGGGTCGAGCCCGCTCGAGGGCTCGTCCATGATCAGGAGGTCGGGGTCGCCGACCAGCGCCATGCCGGTCGCGAGCCGCTGGCGCATCCCCTTCGAGTAGTCGCCGGCCGATCGTTGGGCGTCCTCGGCCGAAAGGCCGACCCGCTCGAGGATTTCGTCCGGATCGTCGCCGGCGGCTTTCGTCTTGCTGGCGAACTCGATGTGGCGCCGACCCGAGAGGCGCGGATAGATGTCGAACCCCTCGGGGAGGACGCCCACGCGGGGACTGATCTCGTCGGCCTCGGTCTGTGCGTCGTAGCCCAGCACCGTCGCCGACCCCGCCGTCGGGCGTGCAAAATCCAGTAGCATGTTGATCGTCGTCGACTTCCCCGCCCCGTTCGGGCCCAGGAAGCCGAAGACCTCGCCGTCGTCGACGGTGAGATCGAGGTCGTCGACGGCGGTGAGGTCGCCGTACTCCTTCGTCAAGCCTGACGTCTCGATCGCGGTCATCTCGGTGGCCACTACATGGTGGCGGTACATAATGCACCAATCACGATTTCACGGTCAGAAACTGTGGGATCTTTTATATCATCCGTTCGTACGAACAGTCGAATGACCGACGATGAGGAGCGAGAACTGCTCGCGTTGCTCGACGACGAGTACGCGCGCCGCATCCTCATCGCGGCCAGCGAGGAACCGATGTCCGTCGAGCGCCTCACCGACCACTGTGACGCGTCGCCGCCGACGATCTACCGGCGGATCGATCGGCTCACAGCGGCGGGCTACCTCGACGAATACCAGGAGCTCGATCCCGATGGACACCACTACAAGACCTACAGCACGCGACTCGAGCGCGTCGCGATCGAGATCGCCGAGGGCTCGATGGAGCTGGACGTGTACCGCCGCGAGGAAGACCCGGCTGACCGGTTCACCCGGTTGTTCGAGGATCTATAATCGCCATGTTCGGACCCGTGCTTCAGACGATCGAGGGCGAGGGCGGTGCAGTGACGATCGCGATCGCCGTCTTCGTCGGACAGGCGGTCGCGTTCGTGATCGCCTGCTGGATCGCAAAGCGGTCCTACGACGGCTATCGCGACGCCCGTCGGCCGTCGCTGCTCTGGCTCGCGCTCGGTATCGCGCTACTGGCCGCGGTGCCGACGGTCGTCCGATTCCTGCTCCCGACGCTGCTCGGCGCGTCGTCACTGACGACGACCGTCCTCGCGACCGCGAGCGAAATCGTCGGACTCACCGCGATCCTCTACACCGTCTACGGTCGACCGTGACACGATCGCATCGATCGAACCGAACACGTCGAGTCCACCGATCACGGGGGGTACGACGGCACCGATTACGCCGGGTACGACGGCACCGATTACGCCGCGTACGCCAACGACGACACAGATGAGAACCGTTCCGTTCGACGCCACGCACGCCGACCGTCCGAGGTGGGATCGATGAGCGCGAGCAGCGCTGCGTTCCTCGAGGCCGACCGCGTCGTCACACTTCTCCTCGAGACGGCGGCGCTGGGCCTCGACGAGACGACGACGATTTTCTTCGTCGGGCTGGCGAGCGCCGCGCTCGGCTCGGTCGTCACGTGGACGGCGTATCGGGGCTACGCCCGCAACGACAGTCAACCGATGCTGTTTCTGGCCGTTGGGGTCGCCTTCCTCACCGCCATCCCGTTCGTGCTCGCACACCTGATCGACTGGACCACCGACGCGACCGACGCGACGGTGTTACTCGTCGTCACCGTCTGTCACCTGCTTGGACTGCTTGCGATCGTTCGCTCGTTCAAGAGACCCGATTCGAGATGAGAGCCACACCCATGTCTTCCCCACGATCCACGGTCGGAACCGCACTCGAGCGCATTCGAACCTGGTGTCGCTGGTTCTTCGGCGTCGCCACTCGGAGGCAAACCTACGCCAACGTCGCGTATCTCTTCCTCGCGTTTCCCCTCGGTATCGGCTACTTCACGGTCCTCGTCACCGGCTTCGCGATACCGCTCGGGCTCTCGTTCGCGCTGGTCGATATCGCCAGAACGGAACCGGGTGCACTCCCCATCGTCGCGATCCCGTTGGTGCTCGTCATGGTGTGTATCGGACTTCCGAGCGCGCTCTGTGTCCTGTTCGCCTCGATCGAGTTGAGCGCGCTCGAGCGACTCCTCGCCGGACGATTCCTCGATGCGGAGATTCCGACGGCCGAACCCGCCACAACCGTCCGCGAGCGGGCGCGCCGGCTCGTCTTCGATCGCGGGACGTGGAAAGGGACTGGCTACCTGTTCAGCAAGTTCGTGCTCGGGACCGTCTCGTTCGTTTTCCTCACCCTCGGAATCACGTTCACGTACGCGCTGGTCGCCGCACCGCTTCATTACCGGAACGAGACGGTCGGCATCCACATCGGCGATCCGATCGAGTTCGTTCCGGAGTTCACGTACCAACACGACGGCTGGGCCATCGATATCTCCCCGATCACGCTCTCGATCGCCGACGGCGAATTGCTCTCGCTGTACGTCGACTCGCTGGCGGCGGCGCTGGCCGTCTCGGCGGTCGGCGTCCTCGTCGGACTCGTCGTCTTGCACCTGCTCAATGCCGTCGCGTGGCTCTTCGCGCGATACACGGAACTCCTATTACGGAACACACAGCCGTCGATCTTCAGCGAACCGCCGGGACGGGATAGGAGTCGCTGACACAATTGACACGCAGACCCCATCGCTATTATCTCCTCGTCGACACCAACATAGTTTGGGGATACCGATTTCCGGAAAGCACTCCAAGCAATTACTGCGGCAGGGCACCCACCAGGGTACCCCCCCACTCCCCCCTGCCGTTCACCTCCCAACCCCGTCTCCACCCCGCCTCCCCCACTCCACCTCCCCGTTCCGTCAGCACTGTCAGATCGGCACGTCACCCCTGAAATTCGGGTCCGAGCCAGCGCTCGGTCCGGTCCGAACAGGCAATACAGACCGGATCGCAGCGATACCGGAAATACCAGCCACGGCCGGACCGAAGGAGTGTTTTGTGTGTAGTCCGTCCTAGTCACCAATGAGTCAACAGAACCTCGAGTCGCTCGACGTCGAGGCGATCCGGGAGGAGTTCCCGATCCTCCAGCGGAAGTTCGACGACCAGCAGGTCGTCTATCTCGACAACGCGGCGACGACCCAGACCCCCGATCCGGTCGTCGACGCGATGAGCGACTACTACCGCGAGTCCAACGCCAACGTCCACCGCGGGATCCACCATCTGAGCCAGGAGGCCTCGATTTGCTACGAGGAGGCCCACGACCGCGTCGCCGACTTCATCGGCGCGAGTGGCGGCCGCGAGGAAGTGATCTTCACGAAGCACACGACCGAAGCCGAGAACCTGGTCGCCTACTCGTGGGGTCTGAACGAACTCGGCCCCGGCGACGAGATCGTGCTGACGGAGATGGAACACCACGCCTCGCTGGTCACGTGGCAACAGATCGGCAAGCGCACCGGCGCCGACGTCAAGTACATCCGAATCACGGACGATGGCACCCTCGACATGGACCACGCCCGCGAGCTCATTACGGACGACACCGCGATGCTTTCGGCGGTCCACGTCTCGAACACGCTCGGCACCGTCAACCCCGTCTCCGAGCTGGTGGATATTGCCCACGACCACGACGCGCTGGCCTTCATCGACGGCGCACAAGCCGTCCCCAACCGACCCGTCGACGTCGAGGCTATCGACGCCGACTTCTACGCGTTCTCGGGCCACAAGATGGCCGGGCCCACCGGTATCGGCGTCCTCTACGGCAAAAAAGAGCTCCTCGAGGCGATGGAGCCCTACCTCTACGGCGGCGGCATGATCCGCAAGGTCACCTTCGAGGACTCCACCTGGGACGACCTCCCCTGGAAGTTCGAACCCGGCACGCCGCCCATCGCCGAGGCCGTCGGCCTCGTCGCTGCGATCGACTGGCTCGAGGAACTCGGCATGGAGCGCATCGAGGCCCACGAGGAGGAACTCGCCCGCTACGCCTACGACCAACTCGCGGCGGAGCCGGGCGTGGAGATCTACGGCCCCGAACCCGGCCCGGAGCGCGGCGGCCTCGTCGGCTTCAACCTCGAGAGCGTCCACGCCCACGATCTGGCCTCGATCATGAACGACCACGCGGTTGCGATCCGCGCCGGCGACCACTGTACCCAGCCGCTGCACGACAAGTTGGGGGTCGCGGCGTCCGCTCGAGCCTCGTTCTACGTCTACAACACGAGGGACGAAGTCGACAAGCTGGTCGCTGCAATCGATGATGCGCGTCAGCTGTTCGCGTGAACGGATACCGACTACCGAGGGCGACGCTGTGACAGCAGACAACGGAATAGACTGTTCAATACAGAGATCCTCGATGTTTTACCGGCGCACACGAAACGTGAGATAGATGGCCACGGAAGGGGAGCAGTTGGACGATCCGATCGATATCCTGTTAGTCGAGCCGAATCCCGGCGATAGTCGTCTCTTCGAAGAAAATTTCAGGGACGCAAAGCTCCTGAACACCGTTCACACCGTCGGCGACGGGCAGTCGGCACTCGATTTCCTCCACCAGCGCGGCGAGTACGCGAGCGAACCGCAGCCTGATATCGTCCTGCTCGAGCCGCAGCTACCCGGAAAGAGCGGAATCGATGTCCTCTCGGAACTGAAAAACGAACCGGAGCTGAACGACATCTCGGTCGTCGTGCTCACGAGTTCGGACGCCGGAGAGCGAATCGTCCAGTCCCACGGGCTCGAGGCGGACACCTACATTCAGAAACCGATCGAACCCGAGGACTTCGTCGAGTTCGTGCAATCGGTCGAGGACTTCTGGTTCGCGATCGTCGAGAAGCAATCGCAGTAACCGCGGTATCGAATCCGTCTCGACCGCTCACGTAATCGCTCGAGGGCGGCGCTTATTACTCCACCGTCGAAACGAGAGTGACGATGCTCGAGGCAGTCAGGGACCGTGCGCGGCCGTACTTCGCGGACGCGCCGCCGGCCCACGACTGGCACCACGTCCGGCGGGTCGAGGCGCTCGCCGAAACGCTCGTTGAACGGCATCCGAAATCGGTCGACGAACGCGTGGTCCGACTCGCCGTCGTCCTCCACGACATCGGTCGAGTGCGGGAGGACTGCGGCGAGATCGACGATCACGCGGCGTGGGGCGCACGGGAAGCCGGAGCGATCCTGCGCGAACTCGGCGCGGAGGCAGGCGTAATCGAGCGCGTTCAGCACTGTATCCGCGCCCACCGGTACTCGAACGACATCGAACCCGAAACGCTCGAAGCGAAACTCGTCGCCGACGCGGACAACCTCGACGCGCTCGGCGCGGTCGGCATCGCCCGTGTGTTCGCCTACGGCGCCGAAATCGGGGACCCGATCCACGATCCCGCCCGGCCGGTTGAGGAGGACGACACCGAGGCCGGCGCGACCCAGTACAACCACTTCCACAAGAAGATTCTCGATCTGCCCGCACGGATGTACACCGACGTTGGCCGGGACCTCGCCGTCGACCGCGCGGCGTTCGTTCGGGCGTTCCTCGAGCGCTTCGACGGCGAGGTGGCGGGCGACGCGTGACGAGTACGGAATCCGAGCGCCGGTTCGATGCGTGGGAGTGCCCGACGATAGCACAGAACCCGTTGAAACCGGACCGGAGCGGCCGTTTCGCCCCCGGAACCCTTTTACAACTCACTGGCCTATCCGTATCCAACGATGGGACTGGGCTCCGATATGTACCGACAGCAGATCCTCGACCACTACAAGAACCCCCGCAACTACGGGAAACTCGAGGATCCGACGTTCACCCACGTCGGCGAGAACCCGATGTGCGGCGACGAGATCCGGATGGACGTCACGCTCGAGGACGACGACGAGACGATCAAGCGGGTCGCCTTCTCCGGCGACGGCTGTGCGATCAGTCAGGCTTCCGCCAGCATGCTCTCGGGCGAACTCGCCGGCAAGAGCCTCGAGGAACTACACGAGATGGATCGCGACGACGTGATCGACATGCTCGGCGTCGACATCTCCCCGATGCGGGTCAAGTGCGCAGTGCTGGCCGAGAAGGTCGCACAGGACGGCGCGGAGATCTATCAGGGCGAACTCGACGTCGACAAGACGACGACCGAGGAGTAACGCGGGTTTCGGTCGGGAGACGTTTTTTCTGTCGCGTAGTGGGCAGGGACGCGCCGATCCGAGACGGTTAGGGCAGTTTCCCGTTCCGGTTTCCGTTTCGGCTCCGCCACTCCGAACGACCGCGGGAGTCGGGGCGGCGGTGACGGCCGTCAGAGCGATCGATCGATGTCAGCGCGGGATTTCATCTCGAGGACGTTGTACGGCGCGCCGATATCGGCACCGACGGATCGAAACGAGGGAAGCGGGTCGTGGGCGTCCGTCTCCCCGTCGTTGTCGTGGAGGTGAACGAGGTGGATCCGGTCGCCGAACCGATCGACGAACCGCTCGTACGCGATGCCGCTGGCCTTCGCGTGGCCGACGTCGAGGGTGACCCGGAGCGCGTCCGGGCCGACGTCGACGGCCTCGAGAACGGACGCCAGCCGGTCGGGAGTCGCAGTGAAGCGTCGGATATCGGGCTTCGTTCGCTGATTTTCCAGACAGAGCGGGACGTCCACCGTTTCGGCGTGGCGAGCGCACGCCCGAATCGTCTCGACCGCCTGTGATCGGACGTGATCGCGGACGCGGTCCGGATACCGCAGCCGTGCGCTACCGCCGTGCGTGACGACGCCGACGGCGTCGATGGCGGCGGCGAAGTCGAGCGCGTCGACCGTCGCCTCCACGACCGCAGACCGGAGCCGTTCGTTGACGTTGCCGGGTGCGGCGTCGAGATGGGGCGCGTGAACCGAGTACGTCACGCCGTACTCGTCGGCGACCTCCCGGAGCGTCGCCGGGGTGGGTCCGTCCTCGCGCACGTCCAGATAGCCGGCGCGGAGTTCGATGTGATCCAGACCGCGATCGGTCAGAAACTCGACGAACGATTCGACGGGCGCGTCGAACCGAACGTCCATCGCGGCACCGAACCGGGGCGTCGGCTCAGCCATCGGCCTCCGTCCGCCCGCGAAGAGCGATCGGCGTCTCGGATCGTCCGTCGCCGTCGACGAGTCGGTCCATCGTCTCGAGGGAGGAGCGATCGAAACGTAAGCGCGACTATGAGTGATATATATCGTACATACTCGTTCCCCGAACTATTGGGCGGACCCGTCGCCACAGTCAGGAACGTATCACTATTATAATCGTTCAAATGCGAACGCGAACGCCACTCAATCGCATATGAGTACATCGACAGCGAGGGGGAGCCGATTCGAGATCGGGAAACACGACATGATGGTGTTCATACTCGTGATGTCGCTCACGGGGCTACAGAACGCCGTCACGGAGATCCTACCGGAGTTCTCGCTCGGGCCGCTCGAGTTAGGGGTCGGCGAGTTCGTCTTCATTCCGATCGTGCTGGTGCTCCTGTTTCGCACCTACTGGGCGGCGCTGGCCGTTCCGGTCGGCGAGATCGTGTTCGGCGAAATCCTGCTTGGCGAGTTCGACGGACTAGGGGCGATGGAGGGGCTCCTGTTGATCCCGGTCTGTTACTACTTCGCCGCGAAACTCCTGCAGGATCCGGAAAACACCCGCCAGTTGGCGATCGTCGTCTTCCTTGCGGAGGCCTTAGAGGAGTTCTTCGCGACGTTCATCGACATCGGGAAGGTGTACGTCGGCGTCGAGGAACTGGAAGCGGTTCCCGGCCTCCCGGAGAGCATTATCGTGCTCGAGGGGGTCGACTTCGTCACGCAAATGGTGATCACGGGTATCGTCTTCGGCGTCATCCCGGCGCTGTACCTGTACCCGAAACTCCACGGGAACGTCGAGCCGCTGCTGGGCATGGAGCCGTTCGAGGGCGAGCGCGGCGCGCCGATGCGTAGCGGGTTCTCGATCACCGCGCTGGTGGCGGTGGTCGTCGCCTTCCCGCTGGCGTTCGCAGCCGAAGCCGGAAGCGAGGTCGGCGGGGCGGTCAACGTAATCTGGGAACCCGAGTTCCTCGAGACGTACGGTCAGACCTTCATCGCGGTACCCATCGTCGCCTCAGCGATCGTCGCAGCGTTCGTCTGGTATCGAGCGACCCGGTCCGTGGGAGACCGATGACGGCGACGAACGACGCCGGAATCGTCGTCGACGACCTCTCGTTTCGCTACCCGGGGACCGACGACGACGTGTTGTCGGGTGCCGACCTCGAGATCGAATCCGGGGAGTTCGTCGCCGTCGTCGGCGGGAACGGCTCCGGAAAGACGACGCTGTGCAAGTCTTTCAACGGGATCGTCCCGCACTTCTACGAAGGGGAGTTCGGCGGAGCGGTCACGGTCGCCGAGCTCGACGTGGCGGGGAGTTCGGTGTCGGAGCTGTCCCGACACGTCGGCTACGTGTTCCAGGAGTTCGACAATCAGCTGGTCAGTCCGACGGTGTTCGAGGAGGTGGCGTTCGCACCCCTGAACTACGGCCACGAGGATTACCGCGAACGAGTCCACCGGACGCTCGATACCCTCGATCTCGACGGGCTCGGGGACCGGTTCGTCTGGGAGCTGTCGGGCGGCCAGAAACACCTCGTGGCGCTGGCCGCGTCGCTCTCGCTGGATCCGGAGATCCTCGTCGTCGACGAGCCGGCCGCACAGCTCGATCCGGCCACCGCCCGCGAGACCTACGATCACCTCGCCCGGCTCAACGAGGACCGCGGGAAGACGGTCGTCGCGATCGAACACCAGACGGAGTTTATCGCCGAGTACTGCGATCAGGTGATCCTCGTCGAAGACGGCACCGTCAGCTGGAAGCTGCCGGTCGAGGGGGCGTTGAACAGGCTCGAGGACCTGCGGGCGCAGGACGTCCACCCGCCGCAGGTGACCCGGATCGCCGAACGCGTCTTCGACGGCGGCGAGCGGTTTCCGGTGACGCTGGACGACGGCGTGGCCCGATTCGAGCGACGGGTCTCCGAGACGACGGTTCGGATCGACGGTGCCGTCGCGGGCGCGACGACGGCCGATAGCCGCGCCGATCCCGTCGTCTCGTTCGACGGCGTCTCCCACGCCTACCAGACGCTTCGAAGCGGGACCCGGGAGGTCCTCGACGAGCTCTCGCTCGAGCTGTATCCAGACGAACGGGTCGCCCTCGTCGGGAGCAACGGCGCGGGAAAGTCGACGCTCCTCCGGATGATCACCGGCCTCGAGACGCCCGACGCCGGGTCCGTGACCGTCGACGGCGTCGACACCGGCTCGGTGCTTCCGGAACGCCTCGCGGACGACGTCGTCTACGTCCACCAGAACCCCGAGGAGATGTTCATCGGCGACTCGGTGCGGGCGGACGTCGCCCACTATCTCGAGGACAGGGAGTACGCAAACGTGACCGAGCGCGTCGACGACGTGATCGACTTCCTCGATCTCGGCGCGTTGGAGGACCGTGACGGCCGCCTCCTCAGCGTCGGCCAGCAGCGGCGCGCCTCGCTGGCGATCGGACTGGCGACGGAGCCCTCGATCGTCCTGCTCGACGAGCCGACCGGCAGCCTCGACCTCGCGAGTCGCGAGGAGGTCGGTCGGACGATCGAGCGGGCCGGGGACCGCGTCGAAACGGTCGTCATCGCGACCCACGACCTCGAGCTCGCGGCGGCGTGGGCGACCCGCGTGGTCGTCCTCGACGGCGGCGACGTCATCGCGGACGGCCCGCCCGCAGCCGTCTTCGCGGATCTCGCGGTTCTCGAGCGGGCGAACCTCCGACCGCCGCAGGTCGTCCGCCTGGGCGAGGAACTCGGGCTCGAGCCCGTCCCGTTGACCGTCGAGGCGTTCGCCGAGCGCCTCGGTGACGCCGCGCCGGCGCCGATCGAGGAGGGGTCGCAGTGACCGCCCTGGACGGACTCCGGGACGCCGCGTCGATCGACGCGATCAAGACCGATCTGCTCCGGACGGCCTACGAGAACGAGGGGTCGTTCCTCCACCGCCTCGACCCGCGGGTCTTGCTCCTGTGGTACTTCGTCTTCCTGTTCGTTCCCTGGCTGTTCTACGATACCGGCGTGTTACTGGGGCTTCTCGCGTTCGTCTCGATACTCGCGGTCCTCTCGCGCGTGAGCCTCTTTCTCGTCGGGCTGATGGCGTTCAGCGTGGCCTCGACGCTCGCGTCGTACGCCGTCGTGACCGCGGTTACCGGCGATCCGGTCGCCGCGGTCCGGGCGTTGATCCCCTTCACGCTGAAGCTGACCATCATCTCGGTCTCGAGCCTGGCCGTCTTCTCGAGCATGGGCCCGAAGACGCTCGCACACGGGCTGCGCAGTCTCGGAATCCCGCGGCAGTTCACCTTTCTCATCACCTACGGCTACCGAATGCTGCCGGTGCTGTTCGAGGAGTACCACGACCTCGTAAACTCGTATCGGCTGCGGAGTGCGCCGCCGGAGTCGCCCGGATGGCTCCGCTGGCGACACTACGCCTACCTGTTGAAGCTCTCGATGCGAGCGTTCTACCCGATGATCTTCAACGTCGCCAAACGCAGTCGGGTCACCGTCGAGGCCATGGAGACGCGGGGGTTCTCACACTCGCTCCACGACGAAGCGAGCAAGGAACTCCAGCTGGCGAACCTCCGGATCCGGCCGCTCGACGTGGTCTTTTTCGGCGGGTCGGTGACCGTCGTGGCCGCGCTCGCGTTGGTGTTGTAGGCCGCCGACCGATTTCAGTTTGCCGGGCGGTCGGTACGACCGACCGATACGAAAACGGACCACCTGAGTCACGCAGTGGCGGCGACGCTCGGATATAGAGCGGTATGTACCGGATGGATCGGCTGTATACCACTCTTAGTTACCCTATTCTCCCCGGAAGCGGAGGCGTTCGTATGAGCACAGCGATGGACGAGACGCTCGAATCGAAACTGCTCGAGACGATCATCCCCTCGCGGGCGCGGATCCCCGACGATCCGGCTCCGGGAAACTACGTCGTCATCGACGTCGCCCAGTTTTCGACCACCGTGCCCGAACTGTTCGCCAACGGCGCGGAGTACGTCTATATCACCGAAGAGCGGGGTAACGAACCCGAGTTCAAGAGCGATCATCCGCGGGCGAAGATCGGCGGCGGCTCCGGGCCGAACTACGAGGGAGAGGAAGGGTACGACTTCTTCAACTCGCCGAGTTTCGTTCAGGACGTCGACGTAGCCGGTCGGCCGACGGCGATGACGTCGACCAACGGCGGGAACGCCGTGACCGATCTCCGGCGGGCGGGCGGCGACGACGTCGAGATCTACGTCGGCGGCCTGACCAACGGCAAGGCCGTCGCGGACCACCTCCGCGAGAGCGACCGCGAGACGTTCCTCGTCGCCGCCGGCTCGAGGGGGAAACCGTCGCCGGAGGACACCGTCGGCGCGCTGTTCATCGCCCATCACCTGCACGGGAGACCGCTCACCGACGAGCGGCGCGCGGCCTACCGCGAGGTCGTGCAGTTCGGGAAGGGGCCGAAGTACGAGGACAAACCCCGGATCAAGCGGACGGACCTCTACGAGTACACCCTCGCGTTCGACAGTCGAAACGCCGTCCCGAAACTCGAGGGACAGCGACTCGTCGACGTCACGACCGCCGGCGGCGACCGCGATGACTGACCAGCGGCGCGGGCGTCGGGGAAGGAGCGGCGACGGCGTCGAGCACGCGGCGCGCGTTCTCGCGTCGCGGACTCACTCGCACTCGTCGCTGGCGGGCGACGACCCGGGAGCGAAGCGCGGCGACTACAGTCGCCACTGAACGCCACTGCATACCCGAACGCACGATAGTAGCGCGAGTCGCAGGATTAGGCGAGCGAGAACCGCGAGCGGTGCGATCGGTGTGTGAATCGGTTCAGTTGAGACGACAGCCGATCGGTACCCGCTCTCGGATCACCGCTCCGGCCCGACCTCGGAGAGCGGATTCGGCACGGTGCCGTGTTCGACCGCGTGGGGTCGCTCGGGGCGGTCGCCGTAGCCGATGTCGAGTATCCGGTTGCGGTTCAGCGTCAGCTTCGGGACCGTCGGCTCGAGCAGGTCGAACAGCTCGAATCGCTCCTCGAGGTCGGGGAAGCGCGCCTGATAATCCTCGATCGCAGTCCGGACCTGTCCCCAGAAGCGGTCCTCCGCGTAGTCGTGGTGGCGGACCAGCAGGTCCGCGAGGTAGCGGTAGACGCCGACGAACAGGCCGTAGACGACGAACAGTCGCAGCTCTTCGGGCGGCACGGACAGCAACACGTCATCGAGGTCGTCGGGCAGTCCCTGCAGCTCCTCGAGCGGCGCCTCGGCCACGTTGACGTCGTCGACGAAGTCCTTGATGGCGAGCCGGGACGGCCGGTCGTCCTCGAGGACGAGGATCGTGTTCTCCCCGTGGGGCGAGAACGCGGTTCCGTACCGGTAGAGGTAGTGCAGCAGCGGCGGGAGCATCGTGGCGAACAGTTCGTCGAGCCACTCGGAGAGCTCGAGGTCGGAACGCTCGACCAGCTTCGAGATCACTGGCTCGCCGTCTTCGACGTGTAACAGTGCGGAGAGGGTCATCGCCCGCTCGCCGTCGTCGATGAGGTCCGTGACGCTCTCGCGCCAGACGCAGCCCAGCAGTTCGTTGTACTGGTAGGCCGGGCCCTCGAGCGCGTCGAACGTCGGGTGATCGAAGTTCACGCCCGCGATTTCGCCCGGCAGGACGACCTCGCAGTCGTCGCGCAGGAACGGGTCCGAGTCGCGAACGTCCTTCACGTACTCCGTGACGAGCGGGGCGGCCTCGGTGCGCTCGCCGGGGAGACCGCGCCAGACGAGCGTGTTGGTGATCATCATCGGGAGCTTCACGTTGTGTTTGCCCGGCTCGTCGGCGTTGACGAACGTCCGGACCGACTGCATGGGCAGGTACTCGTCCGGTCCCGCCCCCAGCGGCACGATGTCGTCCGTCGCGAGCTGTTTGCCGAACATGGGGACGATCGCGTTCTCCCACTGCCAGTCGTGAACCGGCACGAAGAGATAGTCGTCGGGGTCGAGCCCGCGCTCCTCGAGTTCCGCGCGGAACTCCTCGGCGTGACTCCCGAGTTCCGACTCGAGCAGCGCCTCGTGCTCGAGGCCCTCGACGCTGACGAACTCGGCCGCCTCCCGGGAGACGGCACACCACGAGAGTCGAATCGGCTCGGCGCGCTCGGGCGCGTAGTCCCGGTAGTCGTCGTACCCCCAGCCGACCCGGCCCTTGTTGAAGGTGAGCCACGGGTGGCCGGTCATCTCGCCCTCGATTTCGGCGTAGGACATGTCGAGCACGGACTGCTCGGCGTCGGCCGAATCGATGTGGGCGTCCGCGAGCAGCGTGTTGGTGTACTCGCGGACGAGGTGACTGGCCGTGATGGAGTCCATCTCGATCGTCGGCTCGAGGTCGACGACGAACTGGAGCGGGTCGTCGGCGGGCTCGAAGCCCTCGCCCGCGTCGCGTTCGATCGAGTCGACGCGAACGCTGACGGAGTCCCAGAACCGCTCGACGGCGTCGAAGCGGTAGCGAGTCCCCTCGAGATCGATCTCGTAGGTGGTCCACTCGCCGCCCGGCGCGTCACCGGATCGATCGTCGTCGACCGGTTCGGGTTCGATGATGTCCTCGTAGGTGAACTCCCGCAGGATCTTTGCGAGCAACTCCCGCCCCGCGTCGTTCCAGCGGTCTTCTGTCAGCACGTCGTCTAGCGTGTCGATTCCGTCGAGTCCGTACTCCGTCTCCGTCGTGTGTCGTGCGTTTTGCATGGATTACTCCGTGGTGAGTGACGGCGATTGCGCGGTGCCGGTCCGAACCGGCGCGTGGTCGGCGAACGATTCGACGTCGAAATTCTGGAAGACGGTGTCCCGATCGACGGGGTACACCTCGCGGCCGACGAGCCGATCGATGATCACCGCGTTCCGGTAACAGCCCAGCCCGAGATCCGGCGCGCCGACGCCGTGGGTGTGCACCTCGGCGTTCTGGACGAACACGCGGCCGTCGTCGTCCGGACTCCCGAACGCTCCCTCGAGCCGATAGTCCTCGCTCACGCGGAAGCGGCCCCGATCGTCGAACGAGATCCGGTCGGCGATCGGCTCGAGGAACGTCGGGGTCGGCCGCTGGTACCCCGTCCCGAAGATCACGGCGTCCGTCTCGAGCGCGAACGCCGTCTCCTGCTGGCGCTGCTCACACTCGAGCCAGTAGCTGCCGTCGAGGCGCTCGATATCGGCGACTTCGGTCGTCGCGAGCATGCCGAAGTCGGGCTCGCGGTCGCCGATGGAACGCTCGTAGAGGGCGTCGTAGATCCGCTCGCTGGTCTCGGGGTCGATCCCCTTGTACAGGAGGTCCTGGTCGGCCAGCAGGTCGTCCTTGCGCGACTGCGGCAGGTCGTAGAAGTACCGCGTGTACTCGGGCGTGAAGTGCTGGAGGCCGAGCTTCGAGTACTCCATCGGGAAGAAGCCGTCCGACCGGGTGAGCCAGTCGAGTCGGTAGTCGTGGACGGACTGGCGCTCGAGCAGGTCTAACACGACCTCGGCGGCGCTCTGCCCGGATCCGACGACGGTGATCGCGTCGGCCGCGAGGGCGTCGTCGCGGCGCTCGAGGTAGTCGGCGGTGTGGAACAGCGGCTCGTCCCCACCGGCGTGGTCGCGGGCGAACTCCGGCAGTGCGGGCCGGGAGCCGACGCCCATGACGAGGTCGTCGGCGCGGTAGCGATAACGCTGCCCCGTCTCGGGGTTGATAGCCTCGACGACGAACGTCCCCGGGTCCACCGTGCCATCGGAATCGTTACTCGCGGGCTCGTACTCGACGCTCGTCACCTCCCGCCCGAACCGCGTCGTCGGAACGGTCTCGGCGACCCAGCGCAGGTACTCGTCGTACTCGCGGCGGGGAAGCTGGAACGTCTCGTAGAAGTAGAACTCGTAGATGCGGTCGCGCTCGCGGACGTAGTTGAGGAAGCTGTAGGGGTTGGTGGGGTCGGCCATCGTCACCAGATCCGCGAGGAACGGTACCTCGAGCGTGACCCCCTCGATCAGCATCCCCTCGTGCCAGGCGAACTCGGGCTCGCGCTCGAGGAAGACCGCATCGAGCTCGAGGTCGGGGTCGGCCCCGTCGAGTAGCGCCGCGAGCCCGAGGTTGAACGGGCCGAGGCCGACGCCGAGCACGTCGTAGTGACCGCGATCGATGACGGGATCGGATTCGTCACCGCCGTCGACGATGGTATCCGCGTCGTCGCTGTTGCCGTCGACGGTACTGGGCTCGTCGCCCTCAGTCATCGTCGCTCACCTGCGGCGATCGCGTCCGCTTCGTCCGCGGTCGCGGTCGGCGGCCAGACCTCGCGTTCGAACCGCTCGCGCGTGCAGACGACGAAGCTCGCCGTCTTTTCTTCCTCTTCGAACTCGAACTCGCGGCGGAACTCGAAGCCGCACCGTCCGGCGAGTCCGAGGACCGCTTCGTTGCGGGCGTCGGGCTCACCGACGACGCGATCGGTCTCGGGGTGGCTGAACTGGAAGGCCAGCATCGCCCGGAGCAAGGGGGCCGCGTACCCCTCGCCGACGTACTCGATCGGACCGAGCAGGAGGTGGATCCCTTGGTCGGCCGGTTTGGCGTCGTAGTACGCCGCCAGATCGTCTTCGGCGGCCCAGTAGCGCTCCCAGTAGCTCATCGGCACGTGATCCAGACAGCCGACGTACAGCGTCTGGTGGTCGTCCGCGAGTTTCTCGCGAAGCGTCTCGCGGAACGCCGGCAGCGGTTCGTCGAGATCCCAGTAGGGTTTGACGTGGGCCGAACCGAACCACGCGTGCAGGCGGCCGAGGTCGCGCTCGAGCGAGACCGGCCGGAAGCCGATGTGGCGGTCGATCGTCTCGTCGTAGTACTCGAAATCGTAGTCCGAGACGACCGTTGCGTGCGGTCCGCGATCGGGGGCGCGGGCCGTCATCGGTTCACCTCCGCTCCGGTCGACTGCGCCGGGCCGGTGGGCCCGGTCGCATCCAAGGCGTCGACGAGCGGGTTCCGCACGTCGGCGTAGACCGACTGCTCGTCGAGCGAGGGGGCCTCGAGTTCGTCCAGCCCGCGGAAGCGAGTCAGCAGGTTCGCCTTGCAGGGGACGGTCGCCGATTCGAGCAGCGGGTCCAGGATCGACGTGCCGGGACGGTCGAACTCCCGGAGCGACTCGAGTTCGTCGCGGAGGACGGTGAGCAGTCGCTCCTCGTCGATCAGCCCCGCGGTTCCGAAGGCGTTGATCACGCCGAGGGCGTTGTTGAGCACGACGTAGTAGCGGATCCGCTCGTCGGCGACCGCGTCCGGACAGATCGAGTTTGCCCGCTCGCCGATGCCCGGATACACGGCCTCGAGCCGGTCGTACGCGTTCTCGGGGAAGTAGTAGCCCTGGTTGTCCCGGTAGCGGAACTCGTCGGGGTAGCCCGCCTCGTCCAGCGCGAGCACGCTGTTTTGCTGGTGGGCCTCGAGCCCGATCCCGCGCTCGAGGTAGAGCCACAGGAGCGGCCGGACCGAGATCGCGAGATAGCGGCGGAACCACTCCTCGCTGACGGCGGCGGGGTCGCGGCCCTCGCGCTCGGCGATCGAGCCGACGATGCGACCCAGGCGGGAGGTCCCGTCGCCGATCGCGTCCTGACAGAGCGCTACGACGGGCGTCGTCCGCCGGGCGTCCTCGCCCCGAAACGGGTTCTCCCGGAGGACGACCTCGAAGCCGGATTCGTCGCCCTCGACGCCCAGCGCGTCCGGATCGACCGTCAGGTAGGCCGGATCCTGAATCACGTCGAACCCGGGGAACCGCTCGCGCAGGTCGTCGCCGAGTTCGGTCGCCAACAGGTCCGAAATCGCGACCCCGCGCTCGAGTTCGGGTCGCTTGTTCGTCCGCAACGAGTTGGTGATCTCGACGGCGAGCGATCCCTTGACCATGAACGGCGACTCGGGCGCGTACAGCGTCCGCACGGACGTCGTCGGGTGGAACTCGCGGCCCAGCGAGCCGAGCGACTCGAGTTTGCCCGCCGAGATAAGGTCCTGCACCTCGGGGCGCTCGAGCAGCCGATCGGCCTGCCACGGGTGAACCGGCAGGAGAACGTCATCGTCGTCGTTCGCGAAGTGGCCCTCGAGGGCCGACTGATCGACGATCGGATCGTCGCGTAGTGCCTCGCGAACCCACTCCGCGGCGGAGCCAGCGCGAGCGGACTCGCTCTCGACGATGTCGGGATCGGCACGAACGTAGTGTAGCTGGAACGAGCCCTCGAGTTCGGGCGCGTAGCGCTCGGCGTCGCGTTCCATCCCCCGGCGGCTCTTCGGCGTTGGATGTCGGAGGTGGCCGAAGACGAGCGATTGTTCGGCCTCGCGGAAGGTGAACTTCGCACCGTACAACGACTCTTCGTCGTCCGCGCGGGCGTCGACGTACCGCTCGATGTTCCGGCAGGAGCGGACGATCCGCTCGACCAGATCGTCGCGATTCCCGTCCGCGCCGCGCTCGATCTCGAGTTCCTTCGTGACGAGCGTCGCGAGCGTGGTGTAATCCAGTTCGACCGGATCGCCGTCGCTCCCGGCCCGAAAGTAGGCTGGCAGGTCGAACAGGTGGCGGCCGGTCGGGGAGCGGTAGTCCACGGAAGCGAACAGGTCGATCCCCTGATTCGGAAGCGAGCAGGATAACACGAGTCCGGTTGTCGGAGCGCAGTCGCCGGGGACGGGCGCGTCCGCGGCCGCGACGAACTCGCCGGCACCGGTCTCGTGACAGTAGCAGTTCAGGAAGCTGTGCACCGTCGCGTCGCGTGCGACCCGCGTCGGATCGACGCGACGCTCGTCGGTCGTCGCCGTCGGCGTCGTGGGTTGTGGAGTCATGCGGAATCACCAGGCTCGCGTTCGAGGGCCTCACCGCGGTCGATAACCGCCTCGAGGGCCTCTCGGAGGTCCGAGAGCGTCGTTCGGGGATTCAAAAGGGTGACCTTCAGCGCGGCAGTGCCGTCGACTTCCGTCCGAGCGAGGACGACCTCGCCGTCGGCCAGCAACTCGTCGCGGATCGCGCGATTGACGCGATCGACGGCGGTCGATGCGTCGGAATCGGCCCGCTCGGACGGTCGGCTCGATCGCTCGAGGCGATCCGGCCGATACCGGAAGACGACCGCGCTCAGTTCGGGCTCGCAGCACAGTTCCAGCGCCGATTCGGCCCGGATCTCGGCGGCGACCGCGTCGGCCAGCTCGCAGACGTACTCGACGCAGTCGGCCACGCCGGTCCGGCCCAGCGCGTTGAACGTCACGAACGGCTTCAGCGCGTCGAACCGGCGGGTCGTTCGCGTCGACTTCGAGACGAGGTTCGGGACACCCGCCGCGTCGTCCCGTTCGGGGTTGAGATAGGACGCGTTGCGCTCGAGGAACCGATAGCGGTCGCCGTCGCGTAACAGGAAGGCCCCGCAGCCGATCGGCTGGTAGAACAGCTTGTGGAAGTCGACGGCGATCGAGTCGGCGCGATCGATCCCCGCGAGTTTCGGCCGGAGGCGGTCGCTGATCGCACACGCCCCGCCGTAGGCGGCGTCGACGTGGAACCACAGGTCGCGCTCGGCGGCGCGATCCGCCAGCGCCTCGAGCGGGTCGATGCTCCCGAAGTCCGTCGTGCCGGCGGTGCCGACGATCGCGAACGGGTGGCGGCCCTCGGCCTCGAGGCGCTCGAGGGTCGAATCCAGCGCCTCGAGGTCGATCCGGCGGTCGCCGTCGGTCGAAACGGAGACGACCGCGTCCTCGCCGAGACCGAGGTGGTGAGCGGCCTGCTCGGCCGTGAAATGGGCGGCGTCCGAACAGAGCAGGCGGAGATCGGACGCCGCCGACGGAAGCCCCGCGGTCTGGACGGTCCGGTCGAATCGCGTCTCGCAGTACCAGTCGCGAGCCAGCAGCAGGCCGAGGACGTTCGACTCCGTGCCACCGCCCGTGAAGACGCCGTCCGCGCCGGCCGGATAGTCGAACAGGTCACAGCAGGCATCGACCACGCGCTCCTCGAGGACGGACGCCGCGGGGGCCTGGTCGAACGAGTCCATCGACTGGTTCGTCCCCGACACCAGGAGTTCGGCGGCCAACGCCGGGATCGCCGGCGGACAGTGGAGGTGGGCGACACAGCCCGGATCGTGAACGCGAGCCGAATCGGCGAGCACCTCGTCGCCGACCGTCTCGAGGATCGCCTCGAGCGATTCGCCCTCGTCGGGGAAGACGGCCAGCTCGTCTATCCGCTCGCGGAGCGTCTCGTGATCGGTTCCCGCGTAGGGACCCTCCGCCGTCGCGAACGACTCGAGGAGCTGTTCGCGCGCCCGGTCGATCGCGTCCACGTACGCGGCGTTTCCGTCCGGATCGCCGAGGAAGGCGCTCGAGGCATCCGGCGGCGTCGGCTCCTCGGGCGGCGTCGGCCCGTCGGTTTCCGAACGGTACTGACCCGCCAATTCGTTGCCAGTCATGCCGGTGCCTCCGCCCGCGTTCGATCGTCCGCAACGACCGACCGAACGCTCTCGTGAACGATTTCGCCGATGTCGTCGATCCGCGACGCCGAAATCGTCAGCGGCGGGAGGAACCGGACGACGCTCCCGTGGCGGCCGCCGGTCTCGACGACGAGCCCGCGGTCGAACGCCGCCGACTGGACGGCCGAGGCGAGGTCGCCGTCCGCGGGGGAGTGGCCGAGCGAGTCGGACTCGCCCTCGGGATCGACGAGTTCCATCCCGAGCAGCAGGCCGCGTCCGCGGACGTCGCCGACCGCATCAAACGTCGCGGCCGTTTCCTCGAGCTGGCTCCGCAGCCGATCGCCCATCGCCGCCGCGCGATCCGCGAGGTCGTGCTCGAGGACGTGTTCGATCGTCGCGGTCCCGGCGGCCATCGCCAGCTGGTTCCCGCGGAACGTGCCGGCGTGCGCGCCGGGCTCCCAGACGTCCAGCGACTCGTCGTAGACGACGACCGACAGGGGGAGGCCGCCGCCGACGGCCTTCGAGAGCGTCAGCACGTCCGGGACGATATCGGCGTGCTCGAACGCGTACAGTTCGCCGGTGCGGCCGAGCCCGGTCTGTATCTCGTCGACGATCAGCGGAATGTCGCGCTCTCGGGTGACGCGGCGCATCTCGCGGAGCCACTCACCAGGTGCCGGCACCGCGCCGCCCTCGCCCTGTACCGGCTCGAGGATCATCCCCGCGGGGTCGACGATCCCGTTTGCGGGATCGGAGAGGGTGCGTTCGACGTACTCGGCGCTCGTCCGCCAGCAGTCCTCGCCGCCGAGTCCGAACGGGCAGCGGTAGGCGTGGGGGTAGGGCAGATGGTGGACGTCGGACGCGACCCCGGCGACCGATTCCCTCGGCGCCGTGTCGCCCATCAGCTCGAGGGCTCCCCGGGTCATCCCGTGGTAGGCCCCCTGAAACGCCAGCATTGATCGGTTGCCCGTCGCCGTCTTGGCGAGTTTCAGCGCGGCCTCGACGGCGTCCGTGCCGGCGGGGCTGCAGAATTGTACCTTCGCGGTCTCGGCGAACTCGTCGGGGAGGCTCTCGAGCAAGCGATCGACGAACCGTTCCTTGACCGGGGTCGTCAGATCCAACGTGTGAATCGGCCGGTCGCGCTCGAGCAGTTCTTCCATCCGCTTGACGACGGCCGGGTGATTGTGCCCGAGCGCGAGCGTTCCCGCCCCCGCCAGACAGTCCACGTACTCGTTGCCGTCGACGTCCTCCAAGATCGCCCCCTGAGCGCGTTCGATCGCGAGCGGCAACGAGCGGGGATAGGTTCGCGCATTCGACTCGCGGTGCGCCTGCTGTGCGAGGAGGCGCTCGGCCGACGACCCGCCGTCGATCACGACCGCACACCTCTCTCCAGCGACCGGTCATCGAGCGACACCAGTGGTAATTGTTCCTTCAGCATACGGATTTTAGGCCAACCTAAACCTTGAAAAGCGTACCGGTTTTTAGGCCAACCTAAAGTTTATACCCGGAAAGCTGAGAGGAACGAATTCAGCGTACAGCGCGGCTGTGCGATGAACTCAGTCGCATAATCGGGAGACGCATCGATCAGTGGTCGATCGCGAGGCAACAGACTGGCGCCGTTCGGTCGTTCGGGGTTACAGGCGACAATACACAGAGGACCGACGGCAGAAGGGGAGCAATCGAACTGTTCGCGGCGGCACTGACGGGGCGCGAGAATGGGGTTTATTTAAGAAATCGATAGCATGAGAGACGGCCTCACAGCGTACGGGACGGTCACGCGGTGTGAATTCGTCTCTGAACGAGGCAATTCGCGTTCGGACGAACGACGATTTTAATCCACGAAAACAAAAGCTGAAGCCGGTACCGGATGCTCGCGTTCTACTCGGGCTTCAGGCCGCCGTCCTGAACGCGCATGACAGCCTCGCCGTCGGCGAGGTTCGGCGCGTCGACCAGTCGGACGATCCGCTTGTCGCCCTTGGACTTGCGGAGGTAGATCCGGAAGGTAGACTTGTGGCCGAGGATGTTGCCACCGATGGGCTGGGTCGGGTCGCCGAAGAACGAGTCGGGATTCGACGCAACCTGGTTCGTGACGATGACGGCGCAGTTGTAGAGGTTGCCGACCTTGTCGATGTCGTGAAGGTGCTTGTTGAGCTTCTGCTGGCGGTTCGCGAGTTCACCGCGGCCGACGTACTCCGCGCGGAAGTGAGCGGTCAGCGAGTCGATACAGAGCAGCCGGACGGGGTACTCCGAATCCTCGTGTTCGCTGGCGAGTTCCTTTGCCTTCTCGGCGAGCAGCATCTGGTGGTTGGAGTTGAACGCCTTCGCGACGTGGATCTTCTCGAGGACGTCCTCGATGAGTTCGTCGACCGCCGCCTCGTCGTCGGCCGTTCCCTCGATCTCGCGGTCCTCGAGCGTCGCGTTGATGGCTTCGTCCGGTAGTCCGCGGACCATGTCGTCGATCCGCTCGGGACGGAACGTGTCCTCGCTGTCTACGAAGATCGCACAGCCGTGGAGGCCGCCGACCTCCTTCGGAAGCTGGACGTTGACGGCCATCTGGTGTGTGACCTGGGACTTGCCGGCACCGAACTCGCCGTAGACTTCGGTGATCGACTGAGTCTCGATCCCGCCGCCGAGCAGGTCGTCGACCTCGTCGTTGTGCCAGCTCAGTTTACCGATCTCGTTTCGTCGCTCGAGCACCGTCGAGCCGGTTTCGAAGCCGCCGATGTCGGCGGCGTCGCGGGCTGCACTGACGATGTCCGCGGCGGTGGACTCACCGACGTCGGCCGAGTTCGATAGCTCCGACGGCGCGGCGACGGCAAGACTCTGATAGGAGTCGAACCCTGAATCATGAAGTTTGTCCGCGGTTGCCGGTCCAACGCCGGGAAGTTCCTCGAGATCTGCTTCGGGCATACTCCCTCGTTGTGCCGGACCCATCATAAACCCTCGTTAACAGGAGAGTGGAAGTGAAAGTGAGGGAGGGCGACGAGGTGGTTCGACACGAAAGCGACGGGTTTAGAAGAAAAGGCGCGCGCCGGCGGAGCCGAACGACGAACTGCGACCGCGGTTCAAAACCCGGGTTCGTCTGCGTCCCACTCGAGGCTGTAGAGTTGCCCGTCGTCACAGCCGACGTACAACCGGCCGGGAGCGACCGCAGGCGTCCCGGTCACGGCGTCGTCGAGCGCGACATGCCAGCGGGGCTCGGAGTCGTCGACGTTGATCCCGTAGAGGGAGCCGCTGGCGTCGCCGACGCAGAGGATGTCCCCGACGACGACGGGGCACGAACGGATGGGGCCGTCGAGTTCGACTCCCTTCCGCGAGAACAGCCAGCCGCGCAGTTTGCGCCGGCCGACGGTCGTGTCGGTGACGTGGACGTAGCCGTCCGCGGCCCCGACGAATGTCGTCTCCGCGTCCGTGAGCACGGTCGGGGAAGTGGTGAACCCGTCTCGGATCTCGTACGTGAACCACGACTGCCCGGTCGCGGCGTCCAGCGCGAGCATCGTCCCGGCATCGTCGGCGACGTACACCCGACTCTCGGCGACCGTCGGTCCGGCCGCGACCGCTCCACCGATCGGCGCCGTCCAGACTTCGTCGCCCGTTTCGACTGCGAGCGCGAGCACCGTCCCGTCCGCAGTCCCGGTGAACACCCGCTCGTCCGTCCACCGCTGCTCCGGCTCTCGCATCCGTTCGTCCTCGAGTAGGGCCGGATCATCCGGCTCCGAGAGCGGGTTCCGCGGCGATCGACGCCGATCCACGTCCCGCCCGTCGGCGATCGCCGGACGGCCGACCACCGCCGAGTCGGTTTCGTGGGTCCACAGCTCTGTCCCAGTCTCGGCTGCGAGTGCGGACAGCCCGGCCGCGTGACCGGCGTAGAGCCGGCCGTCGGAGAGCGCGAGCGCGGTCTCGAGCGGGCCCGGTAACTCGGACCGCCACTCTTCCTCGCCAGTGGCAGGATCGAGCGCGGAGATGGTCCCGTCGGCCGTTCCCACGAAGAGTCGATCGCGGGTGACGACCGGTGTCGCGTCGGTCGCTGCCGCCGTCTCGAACACCCAGCGACGGCGACCCGTCGCCCGCTCGAGCGCATAGTAGTTCTCGCCGGTCGTTCCGACGTAGACGGTGTCGCGATCGAGCACCGGCGAGCCCGGCGACCCGGTGAGATCGGCCGTCCACGCCTCCGCGGGGTAAGACGGCCCCTCGAGATCGCGCCGGAGCCCCGAGTTGTGCGGATCCCCCTTGTACTGGTTCCAGTCGGTCACTGCATGCGGATACCGACCGAACCGCTATAACAGTGGGTGGATGCACTGGCGTTGTCCGGGAGGACGCGAGATCAGTAGAGCCCAAGGACTTACCGTGACGAGCATCTGCGAACGAAGTGAGCAGTTCACCGCCGAAGCGGGCGAAGCCCGCGAAGGCGGCCTTTTTAGCGTAGATTTTTGCAAGTGGTTCGAGTGAGCGAAGCGAACGAGGTCGTTCAAAACGGCTCCGCCGTTTTGTGATGCGAGAAATCTCCGACTTCTCGGTAACCCGCAGCAAAAAACCCGAAGCAAAAAGGGACGTATACAACTGGATTGGACGGCCGTTTTACAGCCCGTTCAAATAACGAAACTAACGGAGTATTCCAGTACCGAGCCGACGGCTCGTCGGTGAGAGAGGGGAGCGACAGGAAGAGAAAGCAACTGGTGTATGGCGCAGTTGTGATGATGTGGCTTCCTGTCGCGTACCTCTGTCTACCCGGGGAACTGCAATACCGGTGACTCCTACACAGTTTGGAAGTCCGTCGAACGGAGCGACGAAAACCAAATCACGAAGCGACAGTAAAACGGACGACACCGCCAGTGAACGGCCGGTACAGGTCGTTATGGGTCCGCTCCGCTCATTCCCAGGGATGCGTTCCGCCTTCGCTGGGCCAGAGCGGATACCAGTACTCCTTCTCGCGCTCGATCTCGAGTTCCCCGTCTAACGCCGACTCGAGGGTAAACTCCGCGCTCGAGTCGCGCTCTCGACCGTCGCGCGGGACGAAGGGATAGAAGCGCCCGCGACGGAAGGAGTAGATCCAGTAGGCGGTCCCGTCGCGGTCTTCGTACGCAAACACCGCCGCCAACAGCCGCGAACCGTAGCCGTGCTCGATGAACGTGTCCGCGGCGAAGTGCATGCTCGTGATCAGATCCTCAGGATCATCGTCCGCGAAGACGACCCAGTGGTAGCCGTGGTCGTCCGCCGTAACCGAGAACTCGGTGCCCGTTTCCTCCTGCCCGGCCTCGAGGATCGCTTCGACCTCGTCGACGGCGTCCCGGAAGTCGCTCGAGTCGACGCCGGAGAAACAGAGCGCGCCGACGTCCAGCGACTCGTAGCCCAGATCGGCCTGCATCGTGAGGTAGGCGGTGCTCATTCCGAAGAGGTCGTCGGGGTCGGCGTCGCGTCCGGCGTCGGCCTCGGCGCGCGAGCCGAGGATGGCGCGGAGTCCGTCCAGTAGTCCCATAGGTCACCGTTCGAAGGCAAACGGATAGAAAGCATCGTTCGACGGGTCCGTGCGAATCGAGTGGCGGTGCGACTGCGGAGAGGCGAACCGGCCGCCGTCACCCGCAATCGCTCCGATCGGCGAACGCGGTACCGCCCCCGCCACCGATCCGCGAGCGCACCGTCCGCTCGACCTTCCAGGCCAGCGCGGATAGGACCGCCGCGGGACCGAGCAAAAACAATCCCATTCCGCTGATCTCGGCCATGTAGAAGGCGTGGCTGTAGAGGACGTACGGAACGACGAGGGCGAACGGAACCAGGGGTGTAAGCGCTCCGCTACGAAGTACTGCCAGCAGGGGGACGGCGGCGGCCGCGGTCGCGAGGAGACCGACGAACAGCGCCGCCGCCGGTCCGCCGAAGAGAAAGCCGAGTATCGCCGCCGGCAGGCCGACGAGCCCCATCGCCGAACCGACCGCGATACGACGCCCGGACTCGGGTCGCGGAAGCGGCGGCAGGTTCCGGAGGCGCCCGGCCCACAGCCGGTACCCGCGGCGGATCGCGAACTCGAGGACGCCGGCAAATACCACGAGGCCGACCGTGATACCGGTGAATACCGACATCACGTACATCTCGAGCAGGTTCGGATCACCTGCTCCCTGCAGGTCGGCGACGGCGACGATCGAAAACAGGACGAGTAGTCCGCCCGCGGGCGCGAGCAATCGGGTGTGGGCGCTCAGCAGCGCCGGGACTGCGCCGTGAACGAACGCGAGTAGTACGAAGACGCCGAGCCAGGGAGTCGCTTCGACCGCCGTGTACGCGAGAGACTCGAACAACACCAGCAGTGCGGCGGCGTGGCACACACCGCCGAGGAGAGCCACCGCGAGCGAGTAGCGGTTCGGGCGGGTCATACGGCTTGAACACCACCGCAGTCGACCGCTGGAAATCCGCTGCCGCTCGGTCTCGGGACGACAATCGAGTCCCGTCCCGGCCCGCACGGTGGGCCGGTGTGTCGATGACTCCCGACGATGCTCGACCGGGCGGTGCGCAGCAGCGGAGTCCTATCGGAGGGCATATCGTTCGTCTGCAAACGAATTCACCTAGATCATCAGATGATCCACCCATTAGTATAATTCTTTCCATCATCGGAAATTTCGATCACTCCGTGGGGGCGATCGAACCCGGCTCACCGAGGCGGTCGGTCCGAACCGGTCGAGGGTTGAGGAGGAAGCGACGCAGCCTATTTCAGTGTCGCCCGCCGGATCCCGTGTCGGGTCTGGACTAGCACTTCACCTGCGCGTCAGCACCCGACGTCCGGATCGTTTAAGCGATCGTCCGAGGAATAGAAATCAAGAACGATCGCTTTGCCGTTGTGATTATCGTCGCTACCGTCGTTCCCGTAGTTCGCGCGCCCCGAATCGACTCGGTCGGCGACATACATCGGATACTCACTCGTGAACAGCTCACGCATCGCGTCCTTTCCGTTCTCGTAGGAGATGACGTCGTGGGCCATCTTCGTCGGATCCCAGGCGCCGTCTTCGTGAGCCTGTATCGACACGACGCCATCCTCGAGTTCCCAGCACCGAACGTGCATCCGCCCGAGCGGTCCGTAGCCGTCGATCACGTTCGTGTATCCGCAGTACTCCCCATGGGGCTCGTTATCGGGACCGGACCAGATCTCTCGATCCTTATCGTAGACGTATCGCTGGCTCTCCTGGAGGGTATTTCCGCCGATCCCCCAGACCTCCTCGAGATCGTTCCAGCCGTTGCTTTCGAACGTGTCCTCGATGTCGGTAATATCCAGCCCCTTGGTGACAACGTTGATTGGCGCCTTCCGCACGTATTCGACAGATTTCAGCGGATTGTACCTGTGCGCCTTCTTGAACGTCCATTCGGCCCGTCCGCACAGGTGGTTCCCACCGCCGCTGTGTGCCTGCGTACTGATTCCGTCGTCGGCGCCGTTGTCGCGACGGCCGTACAGCGCCGCTTCCCACTCCTCCGCCGAGGCGAGATACGTTTCCCAATCCGATTTGAGCGTTTCCGATCCTCGAGTCGGGGCGTCTTCGAGCCGGATCGCGTCCCGATCGAACGTGCGCTCGACGGTGAATTTCGGCGGCCGCATGTCGAACCGCGTCCGGAGATCCTTGCTCTTGTAGGTCATCTCGACCGTGACCGCCTCCGGTTTGTACTCGAC
Source organism: Natrinema sp. H-ect4 (assembly GCF_041894845.1). Classification (NCBI taxonomy): domain Archaea; kingdom Methanobacteriati; phylum Methanobacteriota; class Halobacteria; order Halobacteriales; family Natrialbaceae; genus Natrinema; species Natrinema sp. H-ect4. The sequence continues at coordinate 61,886 of NZ_JBHDYC010000007.1, read as the reverse complement.
CTTCGCTTTTTTCGTTCCGGTGATCTTGAAGTTCTCGACCGATTCTCTCGCTGAGGTGTCCGTTGAAGCCGAACTCGCAGTAACCGTCGGAAGGCAACCGAGGCCGACAACCGCACTAGTAGATTTCACGAATTTCCGCCTCGTATTATTGAATTTCATTCAGTCATGTAGATAAGATCTATTGTATTAAGTTTTGTTAATTGATCTAAGTATTATTATTTTCGGAACTAGCGTCGGCCGGCGATGTCAGCAGGCCGATCAGAGGGGCAACTCCGATCCGAACGCCCCGTAGACGTCCTCGACGGAGGCCAGCCCGGCCGCGACGAACCGAATCGATTCGACCGGCGGGCTCCGGTAATCAGCGCGAGTGCAACACGATCACCGGTCCCGCGCCGTCGGTTTCAGCGGGCCGTCGCTCGAAGAATCGCGCTCGAGTCGCGGTCAGTTCCGCGTTCGATCGTGCGGCGTCAGTCGATCCCCCACCGCGTCTCGTACGGATACCGCTCGGCGCGGTACAGGCCGACGTGGAGGACGACCGCGGTGAGAATCAGACCGAGGTTCACCGGGGTCGAATCGTACGCGACGATATTCACGATCACGTCGCCCCGGTACAGCGGCCAGAGCGGTGCGACCGCCGCGTCCGGTTTCGCGGAGAGCAGATCGACGAGGACGTGACTGATGCCGCCGGCCCAGAACGCGCCGGTCGTGAACACGAACGTCGTCGACGGCGTGATCGAGTCGCTGTGGATCAGTCGGGTCGCGTTCAGAAACGGCATCAGCACGCGCGCGGCGACGGCGCCGAAAACGGCGCCGACGACCAGCATAAACGGGATCGTGTGGGTGATTCCGTGATGCTGGAGCAACGGATGCGAGAAGTACTCCCGGAGGTAGATGTCGACGTCGGGGAGCACGGACGTCACCTGCGTCAACACGGTGAACGTGACCGCCGGACGACGACCCCACAGGAACCACGCGGGCACCGCGAACAGCAGCGCCGTCGCGGCGTGACCGATCGGTTCGACCATGTCCGCGGCATCCGTTCGCGGCCCCGTAAGTAATCACCCGGATACGACGGGGTTCACAGCGTCTGCATCTCGCGCTTGAGGTCCCGAAGCTGTTCGACGCGGCGCTCGGTCGGCGGGTGCGTCGAGAAGAGGCGACCGACGATGCCGGACTTGATCGGGATGATGAAGAAGGCGTTCATCTCGGCCTCCTCGCGCATGTCGTCTTTCGGGACCTTGTCCATCTCGCCGGAAATCTTCAGGAGCGCCGAGGCGAGCGCCGACGGGTTCCCGGTGATGGCAGCCGCGCCGCGGTCGGCGGCGTACTCGCGATACCGGGAGAGCGCCCGAATGAGCAGGTAGCTGATGATCCAGACGACCAGCGAGACGAGGATCGCGACGACGATGCCGCCGCCGCCCTCCCGGCCGCCGCCGCGGCCGTGGCCGCCGCCAAAAAAGGCCCCCCAGCGGACGATCATGAACGCGATGGTTGAGAGGAAGGAGGCGATGGTCATCACCATCATGTCGCGGTTCTTGACGTGGGCGAGTTCGTGCGCGAGGACGCCGTCGAGCTCCTCCTGATCGAGCGTGTCCATGATCCCCGTCGTCACGCAGACTGCAGCGTTTTTCTGGTTGCGCCCGGTCGCGAAGGCGTTCGGAACCGTGGAGTCGACGACCGCTACCTTCGGTTTGGGGAGGTCAGCCTGCTGGGAGAGCCGTTCGATCGAGGCGTGGAGCTGCGGATACTCGTCGGCCGAGACCGTCTTCGCGCCCATGCTCTTGAGCGTGAGCGTGTCGCTGAAGTAGTACTGAACGAGCGAAAAGCTCGCGAACAGCAACGCGAACAGCCACAGCCCACCACCGATATAGAGGGCGAGCGCGCCAGCGAAGACGATGTACAACGCGAACAGCAGGAACATCGTCACGAACATCCGCGCACGCAGTCCCCAGTCCGCCTGCCAGTTCATACCCGAAATGAGGGGCTCCGACGAAATAAGTGCCCTGTCAAGACGCTCGAGAATGGACGCGATAGTGTTACCGTAGCCGATATCGGACCTGTCAAATCGAAACAATACGTTCAGCATTTCTGACCGATCAGTGATTGTAGCAGTCGACCCGCCCAACCCCTTCGTTTCGGCTGGAGACCGCGTGACGTGGTACTGTCTGACAACAGAGAACTGAGACAGTGTCTGACGAGCGTCTGACGGATTCGATTCGGCACCCCCTTCGTTTCGAGTCGAACGACCTGAACGTCGGGAAACGAACTCGGTCGTGGACCGCAAGCGAACTGTGTGGGCCTCCTCGAGCGACCGCGGCGAAATATCAGAACGCGTCCCTTAACTCCGTGAGCACCCAAACGGAGCCAATGAGTGAGTCGCGTGCGTTCTGTCCCCGGTGCGGGGACGCGGTGCCCGAGCGGTCGGCGAGCGACGCGAATAGCCCGTTGCGGCCCGGCGCGGAGGTCGAACTCTGCGATTCGTGTTACTTCGAGGACTTCGACTTCGTGGACGCGCCGAACCGGATCGACGTTCGCGTCTGCGCCCGCTGTGGTGCGGTCTACCGGGGGAACCGATGGGTCGACGTCGGCGCGGACGACTACACCGACATCGCCATCGAGGAGGTCAGCGAGGCGCTGGGCGTCCACGTCGACGTCGAGGACGTCGCCTGGCAGATCGACCCCGAACAGGTCGACCAGAACACGATCCGGATGCACTGTTACTTCACGGGCGTGGTGCGCGGAACGCCGGTGGACGAACAGGTGACCGTCCCGGTCAAAATCGCCCGCCAGACCTGTACCCGCTGCGGGCGGATCGCCGGCGACTACTACGCCAGCATCGTCCAGATCCGCGCCGAGGACCGTACCCCGACGACCGAGGAGATCGAACGGGCGAAAGCGATCGCGAACGCGATCGTCGCCGACATGGAGGCGACGGGCGACCGCAACGCCTTCGTCACGGAGACGAGCGAGACTGACGACGGACTGAATATCAGGGTCTCGACCAACAAGATCGGCAAGAAGATCTCGAACAAGATGATCGAGGAGTTCGGCGGCACCGTCAACGACGCCGAAACCCTCGTCACGGAGGACGAGGACGGCAACGAGGTCTATCGAGTTACCTTCGCCGTCCGCCTGCCGCCGTACACGCCCGGCGACGTCATCGACCTCGCCGCGGACGACGGCGGTCCCGTGCTCGTCCGCAGCGCCCGCGGTAACCTCAAGGGCGTCCGTGTGACGACCGGCGAGCGCTACGAGGCGAGCTACGAGGAGGGGAACTCGCCCGACGCGCGCAGGCTCGGTTCGCTCGAGGACGCGGACGAAGCGACGGTCGTCACCGTCGAAGACGACAACGCCGTGCAGGTGCTCGACCCCGAGACGTTTCAGGCCACGACCGTCGCGCGACCGGACTACTTCGACGCCGAAGCCGAGACCGTCCCTGTGCTGAAGAGTCGGGCCGGATTGCACATTCTGCCAGACGAGAGCGATGACTGAGGACGCAGACGGCGTGGATGGGAACAACCGGACTGCGGACGGGGAGTCCCGGCCCCTCGAGCCCGCGGCCGACGACGTCCTCGAGCGAGCGGAGGTGGACGCACCACTGGCTGTGATCGTCGAGAAGCCCCGCGCGGAGACGGCCATCGAGTCGCTGCGCGCCGAGGGGGTCTACGACGACTCGAGGCGCGTGCGCGAAAATGAGTCTGAGCGGGTTGCGCTCCCGATCACGGAGCCGCCGACCGAAACGCAGGTGATCGAGGTGGTCCGCCAACTCGAGCCAGAGCCCCGAAATCCCGACCTGGAGGACCTGCTGGCCGAGCGGGGCTGGAGCGACGCCGACCTTGAGTCCGTCCCGGGCTCGTGGGCGGTGATCGGCTCAGTGATCCTCGTGACGGTACCCGAGGATTGCCCCGACGAGGAAGCGCTGGGTGAGGCCTTGCTCGAGTTACACGGCGAGGCCGACAGCGTGCTGGCCGACGAGGGGATCGAAAACGACGGAACGGCCGGCACCTACCGCGAGCCCCGAACCAGACTGATCGCGGGCGACGACGATACAGAGACGATCCACGCTGAACACGGAACCCGATACGGACTCGATCCGGCAAAAGTGATGTTCTCGCCCGGAAACCAGGCCGAGCGCGCCCGCATGGGCGAACTCGGGAGCGAGGACGAGCACGTCTTCGACATGTTCGCCGGCATCGGCTACTTCACACTGCCGCTGGCCCGCGGTGGCTCGCGGGTGACTGCCACCGAGATCAACCCGACCGCCTTTCGCTACCTGCTCGAGAACGCCGTGCTCAACGACGTCGGCGACCGGGTCGACGCCTACATGACCGACTGTCGCGACCTCGCGAGCGAGATCGATGCCGATCGCGTCATCATGGGCTACTACGGGAGTTCGGACGGCTCGGACGCCGACGGAAACGAGGAGGTAGACCACGGAACGCGAACCGACGAGGCTCACGACTTCCTCCCCGATGCCCTCGAGGCGCTCGTCCCCGGCGGCGTCGTCCACTACCACGAGGCGACCCCAGAGTCACGGCTCTGGGATCGCCCGCTCGAGCGCCTCGCGGCGGCCGCCGACGAGGCCGGACGCGAGCTAGCGGTGCTCGAGAAACGGCGGGTGAAGAGTCACAGTGCGGGCGTCGACCATGTCGTCGTCGACGCGCGGTTCGAGTAGCGTCTCGGACGACTCGCGTTGCAACGCGATCCACGTCGGCCGGCCGACTTCGGTCGTGACATTGATAGTTGCGGGCCGTCTGACATCGACTATGAATAGGAATCAGATCATCGCGCTCGTCTTCGCGTTCCTCATGATGTCCTCGATGGTGGCGTGGGGCGCAACGGCCCTCTTTTAGGGACGGCCGGTCGAACGGACGTGGAGACGCTCGAGGTGCTCGCACGGACACCGAACTACCGCCCCGATCATCAGAGCTTCGCCGCCCCGATCATCAGAGCTTTGCCGTCCCGATCATCAGAGCCACCGCTCGCGAGACAGTCGTTGCTACTTCCGCGTGAAGAGTCTTACTCGCCCGTGTCCCAGACGTCCGCTAACGGACTCGAGCGGGACGATTTCCGCGACCGTCGCGACTGCGACGATTGTCGATCGGTCTCGTTGCCACGCTGGGTATCCGTCGTCCCGCTTTGTCCCGTTCGCGAGGATCCGTCAGCGACAGTGGTTCCGTCACTCGACGCCGTCCCGCTGAGCGCCGCCTGCGGCTCGAACGTCGGGAGATCGGGGCGCGTCATGCGATCGACCTGCGCTTCGAACCACTCCGGCATGTCCGTCCGGGCGCGCTCGAAGCAGTCCACCAGACTCGAGTCCGCCAGATACGTCGCCCCGTAATCGTCGGGCGCGCGAACGACCCGGCCACAGGCCTGAATGACGGTCCGGAGCGTCGTCCGGTAGTACCATGCCCACTGCCCCTCCTCGAGGCGGTGGGCGACCCGCGAGTCGCCGGTGTTGAGGAAGGGTGCCTTACAGAGGACCTGCCAGCGACAGAGGTCGCCCTTGAGATCCAGCGCCTCCTCCATCTTCACCGAGAGGAAGACATCTGGCTCGTCGCTGGCCTTCCAGGCCTCGAGTTCGGCGTCGCGGCCGTCGCGATCGTGCGTTCGAATCCGGTCGCCGACGCCGAAGTCGGCGAGGAGGTCGGCCAGCCGGTCCTGAATGTCGTAGGAGTGGGCGTGAACCAGCCCCTTCTCGTCGGGATGGTGTTGCATCAGCCGGACGATCGTTCGGGCGATCTTCGGCGTCGTCTCGTCGCGCTCCTCGTAGGTCATCTTCCCCTGCGTGACGTCGTACAGCGGCCGGTTCTCGACGGGGAAGGTGTGGTCGACGTCGACCAGCGTGACATCGTCGGGATCGAGTCCGACCTGTCGGCAAAAGGCCGCCTTGTTGAGGATCGTCGCCGAGAGGAGGGCGAACTTGTTGCCCCGGTCCCAGACGGTGTGTTGGAGGTACTTCTCGGGGTTCATCGGCTTGATCGTCAGCGGGCCGCCCTGCGGTTCGTCGCCGTCGGCATCGCTGCCGTCGGCGCCGGCGTCGCGACCGCGCGACTCGGACTGATCGACCAGCCACGTCGTCGGGCTCTGTGGGTCCCGGAAATCCGAAACGAACCACTCGAGTTCGCCGATGAGTTCCTGCAGGCGGTCGCGTTCGCGCACCTCGGCGGGGGACAGCGGGTCCTGCTCGAGCAGGTCGTCCTTGCGGCGCGTACAGGTCTGTGCGAGGCTCTCGGCGTAGCGGACGGCTCGCTCGATGGAGTCCATCTCGGGGACGCGTAGCTCGTCCCAGAACGGGACGGTTCGCGGCCCCAGTTGAATGGTCGCGTACATCTCGGCCCACTCGGCAAGGCCGTGGGCCTCGTCGACGACCACGACGTCGCGTTTGCGAAAGACTTCGCTGCCGGCGGTCTGCATGAAGTAGGCGAGCGTCATCGCCGCGATCTCCCGGTTCGATGCGATCGCGCGGTCGGAGAAGTACGGACACCGGTGTTTGACGGAACAGTCGTAGCCGCGCTCGCGAACGCAGGGGGCCTGATTGACCGGCGTGTTTCGCTCGTTCGGCAGGATGCAGGAGTAGTTGGATTTCCCCCGGATGACGTTGAGATCGGCCAGCAGGTCGTCGGCCGCCACGTCGTCGAGCTGTGAGACCTGCGGGGTCGTGTAGTACGCACCGGTCGCGTCGCTGGGGTCGCCCTCCTCCGCACGGCGGGCACACCCCGCGATGGCGCGAGCCAGGAGGGACTTGCCGCTGCCCGTCGGCGCGCGAACGAGCACGACGTCGTTGCCGGCCGCGAAGGCGTCGCGAACGTCGCGGAGGGCCTGCTGTTGAGTCCCGCGGTAACTCGGCGCGGGGAACTCCTCGAAGATCCGCTCGGTATTCACCGTTCGACTCACGGCGCGGCCGCGTCCTAAAGGCTGCGGACCGTCGCTCCCGATGCGAATCAGCCGACACGCGTAGCGACCGCGACCGTCACCGAAATCGCCCGCTATCGGTCAGTATCGACGCCCTACGGACGACGAGAGCGCGACGACGGCTCGGTAGCCGGTCGATTACAAATACGATCTCAGCCGTCGGTCGGAGACGCGGAAGGGTCGCTCAGCGGTAGAGCACCGCGGTGCCACCTGGTTCCGCGGCGGCATCTCGCCCCGTGGCGTTCGAATCCCACCCCTTCCGCTCGCGGTTGCGGTCGCACCGTGGTCGTCGCTCGTGCTCACGCGTTCCACGGCCGGTGCCGCCACCGTCTCTGTCACATCGCTTCCACTCGCAACCCCCATTTTTCGCGCTCGTCCCGACCCGAACTGGAGTGCCAGGAGAGCGTCACGGCCTCGGCGATACCGTTACGGCCTTAGCGGTACCGTCACGGACTCGGCTATAGCGTCCCGATCCGCGAGGTCTCGTCGTCGACCCGCTCGAGTCGTTCGACATCCTCGGCCGTCGGATAGTCGGGTATCGCTTCGAGACACGGATAACAGAGCAGATGTGACGAGCCGTCCTCGAGCTCGAGCGTGATCCCGGTTCCGACGGTACCGGCGTCGGTGCCAAAGGACCAGAGGTTGGCGATCCCGCCGGAAACCGTGACCGTCCGGCCGCAGCCGTCACAGGAAGTCTTCGACATACGCGCCAGTGGGTGCCGGACGATGAAAGTCGTTCTCCCGGGCCATCGGTTACTCGATGCAAGGTGGCCGTGTGGCAAATGCTCGGACGGCGAAAGTCCGCACAGCGGTTATAGGCCACAGCGTCGTACCGCCGGCTATGGAGGTGAACTGCAAGGGCTGTGCCGGCTGCTGCATGGACTGGCGATCGCTGCTCGAGGACGAAACGGGATCGACCGCCGCTCAAGACGATGAAGACGCGACCGAGAACGACCCCAGACAGCGACACCGGCGACAGCGCGATCCGCTCGGCGGCGAGGACGCGGAGTCATCGTCCCGGGAGCCCCTCGACGACGACGCAACCTTCGTTCCGCTGACCCGCGACGAGGTTCGGAGATTCCTCGAGGCAGGGATGGCCGACGCCCTGACACCGCGGTTCTGGCACGCTCGAGACGAAACCGAGGGTGTCGAGATCGACGGGGTGAGCGTCGCCGCCATCGCGGGCCGACCGGTCTTCTTCGTGGGCCTCCGGAAGTCGCCGAAGCCGGTGGCACCGTTCGGCCGCGAGGAGCCGACGTGGCTGCCGACCTGTGTCTTCCTCGATCCGACGACGCTGCAGTGCCGGATCCACGAGAGCGAGCTGTATCCCGACGAGTGCGGCGCGTATCCCGAATACAATCTCGCACTCGCACGGGAGACCGAATGCGAACGCGTCGAGTCCGCGTTCGGCAGCGACCGGCTGCTCGAGGCCGATCACGACGATCCCGACGGCATGCTCCTGGGCCCGCAGGCGATCGGGGCGAAGCTCTTCTGTCATCCGCGGCCGGCCGACCTCGAGGGAGTCGTCGACCGAGCGGCGGCCGGCGGGCTCACGCGGCGAGATCGCGCCGAGGCGATTGCGGTCGCCGCGGCCTCGAGTCCGGGGACGCTCGCGATCTCGGATCACCACTACGATCGGGCAAAAGCGCGGCTGCTCGGGGGCGAAGACGCCGAATCGGCGTCCGAAAACGACGTGTCGTGGGCCGGGCCAGCGATTCGCGAGTGGTACCAGCGCCGCCGGGAGGCCGGCGGGGCGGTGCCGTCACCGGCCGTCGCCGACGACATCGAAACCGATCGCGGCGCGCCCGAAACGCCGGGCTGGGACGCCCTCGAGTGAGTACTACTGCCATGGCTCGAGCGGCTCTTCGAAGGAAGGAGGAACGGCCGACTCGACTACGCTATTCCGACTTGATCTGTTCGAACGTGTCTAGCAACGCTTCAGCGGAGTCTCCGGAGTCGTACTCGACTTTGCCGTGATAGATCGTCCGCTCGTCGTCGAAATCGGTATCGACCTTCGAGGCCTGTTGTTCGCGACGCTCGTGCTCGTCCTCGTCATAGGCACCCATTGACATGGTAAGTGTAAACATGGTAGGGGTGGCGCGACTATTAATGTAACGGTCGATCACACCCTTCGGGGAGCGACGACGAATACACAGGGTGGCGAGACGGCTGCCCAGCCGTCGGGATCAGCGTGGGATGTTGACGGCAGACAACGAACAGTATATGCGTCGCCGTAGCTTACGGTGACCCGTGGCACGGCCGCTTCGCTTCCGTTACTCGCCCCAGTCCTGGAGCGACGGGCGAGTACAACACGAGATTCTCCAGCCGCTGCAGTCGAACATCGGCGCACAGTCCGTCACGCCGTGGTTCAAGATCGGCGGCGACTGGCAGACACACCGCTTCGAGATGCAAAACGGGGACATCGCCCTCTTCGCGCGCACCGACAGCGACGCCTACTGGATGGGCAACACGGAAACGCCATCCGCGCTGTGGAAGACCGACAAGTTCGGCTGGCGGGAGGTCCCCCATCGCGTCTCGCGGTGGGCCCAGCGCGAACTGACCGCGACGCTCCACGAGGAGGACCCCTGGCTCGCCGACTACCCACATCTCTCGTGGTTTTTCCTGCCGGTGTTCATGTCCAAAGACGGCCGCGACTCGACGCGCGCGTTCTTCCGCGAGCACGCCGCCGGCTTCCCCGACGCAGGCCGCCGGGAGACGACCCGCTTTTTCGAGGAGTTCCTCGAGACCGGCGTCCTCGACGAGTACCGACACGTCATGTCGGGCAAACTCGGCACCAGCAACCACGTCGACCGCGTCCGAATGAGCGCCGCGATGGCCGAGTTCATCGCGGCGAAACTCCTCACCGACGCGAGCTACGACGTGGTGCCGGAGATCGAGGTCACGACCGGTCACTCGCTCGACTTCCGGGCCGAAAGTGACGAGACTAACGTCCTCGTCGAAGTCACGCGACCCCAGCCGCCCCAGAACCGCGCCGCGGCCGGTCCCGTGGCTGCTGTCCGCGACACCGCCGAGACCAAGACAAGCGGCCAGCTGGCCGAACACGGCGGCGGCGCGACCCTCTTCGTCGACTGCTCGAGCTTCCGGGACGACGCCTGGTCCGCCGTCCGGGGCGAACAGCCCGACGTTCGCCATCGACCCGCAGTCGTCTACCGCGTCCGGCCGAACGGCCACGCCGAGGGCTATCGGAAGGGGTCGGTGCCCCTCGAGTTGAACGACGCGATCGAATTTCTGGACTAGCGCGGCCGACACGACGACGACGGCCGTCCCTGTTTTGCTCTCGATCAGTCGCTGCAACGGAGTGTGAGCTATTTGTGCCGTGCCATAGTCCACCACACACATGCGAGCAGCAGTCCTCGAAGAACACGGCGAACCGCTCTCGATCGAAGAAGTAGACGCGCCGGAGCCGGCGCCGGACGGGGCCGTCGTCGAACTCGAAGCGTGCGGCGTCTGTCGGAGCGACTGGCACGGCTGGCAGGGCGATTGGGGGTGGCTCGGCCTCGAGACCCAACCCGGTCAGATCCTCGGCCACGAGCCCGCCGGCCACGTCGCCGCCGTCGGCGACGAGGTCGAGACCGTCAGCGAGGGCGACCACGTCGCCGTCCCGTTCAACCTCGGGGACGGGACCTGCCCCCGGTGCCAGCGGGGCCACTCCAACATCTGCGAGAACGTGATGCCGCTCGGGTTCATCGAGCAAGTGCAGGGTGCGTTCGCCGAACAGGTCCACGTCCCCGTCGCCGACCACAACCTCGTGGAACTCCCCGACGGCGTCTCGTCCGTCGACATGGCCGGACTCGGCTGCCGGTTTATGACTTCGTTCCACGCGCTGGCCCACCGCGCGGATGTCGGCGCGGGCGATTGGGTATCGATCCACGGCTGCGGCGGCGTCGGCCTCTCGGCGGTCCACATCGCCGACGCACTCGGCGCGAACGTCGTCGCTGTCGACCTCAAAGACGAGAAACTCGAGAAGGCCGAGGGACTCGGCGCGGTCGAGACGGTCAACGCGGAGGACGTCGACGACGTCCCCGGCGAGGTCCAAGGGATCACCGACGGCGGCGCTAACATCTCGATGGACGCGCTCGGCATCGCGACGACCAGCCAGAACTCCGTCTCGAGTCTTGATGCTCGCGGCCAGCACATTCAGGTCGGTCTCACGACCCAGGACGAACAGGGCGTGATCCCCCTCCCGTCCGACGCGATGGTCATGCAGGAGATCGAGTTCATCGGCTCGCTCGGGATGCCGCCGACCCGCTACGACGAGATCTTCCGGATGGTCTCGACGGGGAAACTCGAGCCCGAGAAGGTCGTCTCCGAGACGATCGGACTTGAGGACGTCACCGGCAAACTCGAGGCGATGACGGACTTCGAGACGGTCGGCATTCCGGTCATCGACACGTTCAACTAAATTTTGCTCTGCGGGCGCGGCTTTGCCGCGCCCTCGGCAAATTTAGTACAAAAACAACGGAAGACGTTCCTGCTCACTTCGTTCGCGGTCGTCGGCGCTACGCGCCGACTGCCCGAGGGATCTCTGATCCCTCGCTGGCTGCGACTTCCGAGCCTTCGTTCGCTCCGCTCACGAAGACACTCCTCTTTCCGTTCGCTCGCGCTGCTCGCGGCGAAGCCGCTCGCTTTCGCGGCACTACGTGCCGCGCTCTCGCTCACATCAGTCGTCGGCCCGCTCGCTCCCTGCGGTCGCTCGCGGGTGCTAGTGGTATCCCTCTACCCGTAGCGAGCGGCAAGCAGTCGTACCGAGCGCGAGCGTCGCGAGGGCTGAGCGAAGCGAAGCCCTCGGAAAGCGAGCGCTCGGCCTTTTTCATCAAAGTTTTTGCGCGGGGTTCGAGCGAGCGAAGCGAGCGAGGACCCCGCGTAAAAAGTTTGTTAGAAGGAAACGGCGTCGGGCGCGTACGGGCTGCCGACCGGGGTCGGGTCGCGGTCGCTGTAGCCGACGCGGCCGACGGCCTTGTCGCTGACGGCGGAGTAGACGGCGAAACGCGCCTCTTCCGGATTTTCGAAGGTCTCGGACTCGAGGCGGGCGAGTACATCGCCGACCGTCTCACTGCCGTTGGGGAGTTCGAGGGTTCGATCGCCGTACTCCTCGATCAGTTCCTCGGTCGTCGCTGGGTACTCGTGGTCGTCGATGACCTCGCCGGTGCCATTGGACAGCATCACGCCCTATCCTCCGTGAACGATAATTATAAACATTGTCCATCTATGTTTCCTAGTAGCACTGCATACCTAATATACCTAATATCTCCCTAGAGATCGTGGAACCCGGGAGCGAGCCCGGAGAAACGCCTTTCAGAGCGGGGGCGTTCGAATACCGTATGCCATATGCCGATTTGCACGTCCACACGACGCGTTCGGACGGCAGCCTCGCACTCGAGGCGGTCCCCGACGCCGCTCGCCGCGGCGGTGTCGACGTCGTCGCGGTGACGGACCACGATCGGGTACAGCCGTTCGACGGGCCGATCGTCGAACGCGACGGCGTGACGCTCGTCCACGGAATCGAACTTCGCGTCGAGACGACGGGAGGACAACGGATCGACCTGCTGGGCTACGGCCTCGAGCCGAGCGCGGGCCTCGAGGCCATCCTCGAGCGGATTCAGGAAAATCGAATCGAACGCGGGCGGGCGATCGTCGACTGCGTGGAATCGCGGTTGGGGGTCGATCTCGATGTAACGATCGACGGCGGGTTCGGACGGCCACACATCGCACGGGCGATCGACGCACACCCCGAGACCGAGTACGACTATCAGGGCGCGTTCGATCGTGTCATCGGGTCCGGCTGTCCGTGTTATGTCCCTCGAGACGTCCCGTCGTTCGAACGGGGGCAGGCGGCGCTGGCCGAATCCTGTCGGCTCGTGTCGCTGGCTCATCCGTTGCGGTACCGCGATCCGGAGGGTGCACTCGCCCGTGCGGCCGAACTCGACGCCGTCGAACTGCACTACCCCTACGGCCGCGCGGTCGACCGCGCTCCCGTCGAGCGAGCGATCGAGCGCGACGACCTGCTCGCGACCGGCGGCAGCGACGCCCACGACGAGCGTCTCGGCGTCGACGGGCTCTCTCGGCGGGCCTACGAGCGGCTTGAGCTGCCAGCCGAGTAATCCGAGCGGTGACCGCTAGCGGAGGGTTCAATGCATCGTAGTTCTAACGAACGAGTATGAACTGCCACTACTGTGACCGCGAGGCTGCATTCGCCGCGGAGTCCGACGGACTCAAAGTCGGCCTGTGCGAGGAGCACTTCCGGACTCGGTTACAGGAGCTCGCCGAAGCGGACGGCCTCGAGAGCTTGAAGGAGAAAGTCGACGTCGATCGCGCCGAATAGGATCGTCTCGCGTTCTGTTATGCGGTTCGACCGGCGTCGACGTCGATCGCGTCGACCGGGCAGACATCGACGCAGAGCATACAATCGATACACTGCGCTTCCTTGGCGGGATCGGCCTTCTCTTCGCTTTCCGGATGGCCGGGCGTGTCAATCCACTCGAAGACGTCGACCGGACAGTCCTCGACGCAGGCGCCATCCGCGATGCAGATGTCGAAGTCGACCGCGACGTGCGTGCCGTGAATGCCGAGTTCTTCGGGCTCGTCGACGGGACCCCAGACCGAGTGCCCCTCGTGTTCGTCGACCTGGTCGCGATTCTCGTGGAACTGCGGGTCTATGGCCATTGCTAACAGATTAAATGACGGACGTACTTAAAAGTGCGTACTCACTGCAATGCGAGCGGCCGCCAGCAGTCTACTCGTCCGTCGTTCGGTCCTCGGCGCGCTTCTCGAGCCGATCGTCGAGGAGTTCGCGCGTCCAGACGGCGAAGCCGTGGTCGCGGCCGTAGGTCCAGACCGCCATCTCGTCGACCACGTCTGGAAGGTCGCTCTCCTTGATTCCGGCCGCGACGATCGCTTCCTGATCGACCATGAGCAACTGCGCCGGCCACTCCTCTTGGACGTTGTTGGTCGTCTGGAGGCCGGGGGAAACGACGACCTCCGCGCTCGGAGCCGCCGCCGAGAACGTCTCGCGATCGTCCTCGGTCGGGACTTCGACGTACGCGTCGACGCCGCGGTCGGCGGTCGACTCGAGGGCCGAACGGATCTCCCGATCGACGACTTCGGTCGCCGGAACGAGGTAGTGGACGGTGTCCTCGGCCTCCTCGAGGAAGCGGACGACGCGCTCGGTGACGTGTTCCTTCTGCGTGATCGCCCACATTCCCTCGTCGTCCCGCGAATCGGGCTCCTCGAGTTGGCCGAGCGCGTTCTCGGCGGCGTTGATCCGCGAGTCGAAGTCCTCGCGAAGCCGCCGACAGGCCGTGTCGACGGACACGGCCTTGTACTCGCGGGGTTCGGTCTGCTGGACGCTGACGAGCCCTTTTCGATCGAGGCGCTCGATGGTGTCGTACACCCGCGAGCGAGGGATGTCCGCGACCTGGCTGATCTCCTTTGCGGTCCCCTTCGAGATGCGGACGAGGGCCACGAGACACCGAGATTCGTACTCCGTCAGCCCGAGTTCCTCGAGGGTTGTAACTGCTTCCTCCGCGTTTGACACGGGTGACACACAGCCAGAACGGAGGAAAGAACGCGGCTTTCTACCGCCACGCCGTTATACGACGGGCAGGAAAACGCGCGGAACGAGTCACCGCCGCAGGGACAGCTGTCGGTGCTGCCGATCGGTCGGATTTCGTTGGGAGTGAGCCAGACTGCCAGCGCTCTTCCGCAGTCCGTACATCGTGGCGCACCCTTCCGCCGTGGCTGTGCTGCCATGGAGCGATCTACCTCCTGAGAACACATGAACCAGGTGTGAGTTCGGCGGAAATACAGGGTCGCGTGCTCCAGCCGTAACAACAACGTCCGAGCCACGGAGTTCGGGTCAGTAACCCAGCGAGAAGGCCCAGTTGACGGCTAGCGCGACGAAGACGATGGTCAGCAACACCGCGAGGAATCCGAAGGAGACCCCCCAACCGAACAGATCTGCCAGGGTTCCGGTGACGACCGAGCCCAGCGCGCCGACGACGCCGTAGACGGTCCGCACGAGACCGAACCCCGCGCCGCGTTCGGCCGCCGAGAGGTGGTCCATGAAGCGGGGCAGGAGCGCCGCACCCCAGCCGAGGCCGATCCCGAGAAGCACGACGCCGGCCGCAACGGCGACGGTCCCCGGGACCGCGACGAACAGCGCGAAGCCGGCGACCGAGAGGACCATGCAGGCCGCCGTCGTCACGTCGCGTCCGTAGCGGTCGGAGACCGCGCCCACGCCGACCTGCGTGATCCCCTGGACGACGAAGTAGCCCCCGAAGACGAGACTCGCCGTCGTCGCGGACTGGCCGCGGTGGGCGACGAGGAAGGTCGGCAGAAACGAGGACGTTGCCTGCCAGACGAAGTCGCCCAGAATCGCGAGCGCGCACGTGAAGGCGATCTTCGGCCGGGAGAGCAGTTCGACGACCGGCTCGAGTTCGAACCGTTCGGCCATCGGCTGGTCGGGCCGCTGGGGAGTGGTCGGCCGGACCGAGCGGGCGAACAGAACGAAGATGGGGACGGCGACCACCGCACCGACCGCGATCGCGGCCCGCCAGCCGTACCGGACGGCGACCCAGGCGGCGATCGGCGGCGCGACGAGTCCCGCAAGGGGACCGCCGCTGTTGTGGACGCCGATCGCGGTTCCGATCTCGTCGTAGGTGCGGGTCAGCAGCGACGTCGCGACGCTGTAGTGGAGACCGGCGACGGCCCCGAGCGCGATGGTGCCGACCACGAAGACGGGGAACAGGGGTGCGATCGAGAGGAACGCGCTCGCGACGGCCGTCCCGCCGACGGCGACCAGAATGACGCGGCGCTCGCCGAACCGGTCACCGAGGACGCCGCTGGGGAACTGCGAGCAAAAGTACGCCGTCCACATCCCCGTCAGCGCGAGCCCGATCACCGAGTTCGAGACGCCGAACTCGGCGGTGATCCGGGGAACGACCGGACTGATCACCAGCCTGGCGGCCATCGTCGCCAGGAAGGCGAGCGTACACATCGCGAGGACGGTCTCCTCGTATCGCCAGCGCATTACTCGAGTTCACCCATCGGTCGTGTCTCCCGGCGGCCGGTTCGCGATCGCATCAGGCAGTCACCGACCCCGACGGATGAGGATACTGCTACCGGCAGCCGACGCCTCGAGTCCGATTGCCGGCGGGAACGCATCGCTTTTGCAACTCCCGTCGAATGCACAGCTATGGACCTCACACATCGCCCCCGGCGGCTCCGACAGGACCGGGTTCGCGGCCTCGTCAGTGAGACGAGCCTCGAGCCGTCCGATCTGATCGCGCCGGTGTTCGTCGACGCCACGACCGACGAGCGCATCCCGATCGAGTCGATGCCCGGTCACGAGCGGGTCCCAATCGAGGAGATCGTCGCTCGCGTCGAGGCGGTCCTCGAGACGGGTGTCGAGGCGATCATGCTGTTCGGGATTCCCGAGTCGAAAGACCCCGAGGGGAGCCGCGCCTGGGCCGAGGACGGCGTCATTCAGGAGGCGCTGCGTCGAGTCACGAGCGAGACTGATGCCTACGTCATCACCGACGTTTGCCTCTGCGAGTACACCGACCACGGCCACTGCGGGCCGCTCGAGGAAGAGTTGCGAACCGACGGCAGCGCCGTCGAGGCGGATGGGCCCGCGTGCGAACCGACGCTGACCGTCGACAACGACGCGACGCTCGAGGCGCTCGATCACATCGTCACCTCGCATGCTCGCGCGGGCGCGGACATGGTTGCGCCGAGCGGGATGATAGACGGGATGGTCGGCGTCATCCGATCGGCGCTGGACGGAGCGGGGTTCGAACACGTCCCGATCATGAGCTACGCGGCGAAGTACGAGAGCGCCTTCTACGGCCCGTTTCGGGACGCTGCGGACGGGGACCCCTCCTTCGGGAACCGCCGTCACTACCAGATGGATCCAGCGAACTCGCGGGAAGCCATGCGGGAAGTTCGACTCGACGCCGAGCAGGGCGCCGACGTGATGATGGTCAAGCCCGCCCTGCCGTACCTCGATATCGTCTCGGCAATTCGGCGGGAGTTTGACCACCCCGTCGCTGCCTACAACGTCTCCGGCGAGTACGCCATGCTACAGGCCGCCGCCGAGAAGGGCTGGCTGGACCTCGAGGATGCGGCGCTCGAGTCGCTGCTCTCGATCAAACGGGCAGGTGCGGATCTGATTCTCACCTACTTCGCGGAGGACGTCGCCGAAGGGCTGACCGGCGGTCGATAGCCGGACGCTCTTGGCCAAGCCGAGGGCGAACCGGTGAGCGCACCGTCGAACCGACCGACTCGGAGCGAGCAGCCGGTAGCATTCGAACGAACGTCCACACCTTTCCCAACGATGGCGGACAACTGGCAACATCTGCCGCGCGCGAGTCGCGTTGCGCTGTTCAGGGGGGTGTAATGGGTCACTACGGCAGCGATCCGAATTCCCTCGAGTTTTTCCGGGTTTACAAAGAGAGAATATATAACCATCGCTCGAAAAATCCGCAAGATCGAATTGCCTTATACTCCTTAGACTACCTTTAGATTTGTTCGGTTGCCCCTATCACGCGGGAATTATTAGACAATCATCAACGCTAACTCTTATATGTAGCTAGTCCATCGACATCAGACGTGATTCAGAAGACAACCATGCGCTCGAACGACTCATACATGGACATACGTCTACAACGTATCGGTAGCAAAACGATGGGAACGGGGGTGGCTGCCTGATGGAGCCGACGCTCTTGCAGTCCGGAGAGGTCGCCGACGTTGGCGTCCTCGTCGATGCGCTCAATTACACGTGGGTCCTGGTGGTGTGTTTCCTGATCTTCTTCATGCACGCGGGCTTCGCGATGCTGGAGGCCGGTCAGGTTCGCTCGAAGAACGTCGCCAACCAGCTGACGAAGAACTTGCTGACCTGGTCGGTCGGGGTCGTCGCGTTCTTCCTCGTCGGAGCCGGTGTGAGCAGTCTCGTCGGCGGGGGCGGCTTCACCTGGATCGCCGGTGAGGATCCCGGCTCCTGGGCCAACGGCTGGTTTTACGGGGCCGTCTTCGCAATGACGGCGGCGACGATCGTCTCCGGCGCCGTCGCCGGACGCGCGAAACTCCGCGCGTACGTAGCGTACACCGTCCTGCTAGCGGCGGTCATCTACCCGGTCGTCACCGGGATCACGTGGTCCGGTGGGTACATTCTCGAGTACGTCGGAACCGGCTTCCAGGACTTCGCCGGCGGGATGATCGTCCACGGCATGGGCGGCATCGCCGGGCTCACCGCCGCGTGGGTACTCGGTCCGCGCATGGACCGGTACAACAGTGACGGGAGCGTCAATGTCATTCCCGGTCACTCGATGACGTTCGCGGTGCTGGGAACGCTCTTGCTCGCCTTCGGCTGGTACGGGTTCAACGTCGGGACGGCCTCGATCTTCGTCGAGAACGCCGACGGCGAGATGGTGTTCAACGCAGCCGTCCTCGGCCGCGTTGTGCTGACGACGACGCTAGCGATGGCGATGGGCGCCATCGGCTCCGGCGCAGTCGCCCTCCTGAAAACCGGCAAAGTCGACACGCTCTACGTTGCGAACGGCCTGCTGGCCGGGCTCGTCGGCATCACTGCGATTCCCGATGTCGCGGCGTGGTGGGGTGCGCTAGTCGTCGGTCTGCTTGCCGGCGCACAGCTGCCGATCGTCTTCAGTTTCGTCGAGCAGCGCCTGAAGATCGACGACGTCTGTGCGGTCTTCCCCGTCCACGGATCCGCGGGCGTCCTCGGAACGCTGCTGTTCCCGTTCGTGGCCGCTCCGGGTATGGTCGATAGCGTCGTCAACGCGTTCATCGCACAGCTGGCAGGCGTCGTCGTCATCACCGTTTGGACGGTCGTCGCAACCGCCGCAGTCTTCGGTGCGCTGAAGGCCATCGGACAGGCCCGCGTCTCGCCCGAACACGAGCGAGACGGCCTCGACGTCTCCGAACACGGCGTCGACACCTACCCCGAGTTCGGACAGCCCGATGTCGCGACCGACGGCGGCAGCGATGAGATCATCCGCGCCGACGGTGGTGAGCGATTCGGCGAATCGCGATCCTCGTCGGAACTCCGTTCCGACGGCGGCGAGCCGAACGACGGCGAGATCAAGATGGTTACCGCAATCGTTCGCCCCGACCGCCTCGGCGATATCAAGAAGTCCCTCGCAGAAGCCGGCGCACCGTCGCTGACCGTCACCAACGTCTCCGGCCGCGGCTCACAGCCCGCGAAGAAGGGGCAGTGGCGCGGCGAGGAGTACACGGTCGACCTCCACCAGAAGGTCAAGATCGAGTGCGTCGTCGCGGACATCCCGGCCCAGGAGGTCGTCGATGCCATCCGCGATGGTGCCGAAACCGGCGAGCCTGGCGACGGCAAGATATTCGTCATGCCCGTCGAGGACGCGACCCAGATCCGGACCGGCAAGACCGGGCGGGACGCCGTCTGACTCGAGATCGTCGCGAACACATTCCGCTTCCGGGTCGACTTCGGCCACCGAGCAGTACCACTCGGCTCGACAGATAGCAAGATTGCAATCGAGTACTGCGCCAGAACTTACTGCAGATCCTGCAGTTGTCGTTCGAGTCGGCGCAACTGCCGCTGCATATAGAGTAGATACGCGAACAACACCACGAACACGGACCCGTAGCCGGCGAGGAGAAGAGTGTCCATCTTACCGCACCTCTTCTTTCTGAAGGACAATTTTATCTTCGATTTCGTGGAGCCGGATACGAATCGCCATCACGTAGATGTAGAGCAACGCCAACGCAAGAAACGAGATCCCGAGGATCAGCGGATCGATGTTCGCACTCACGCTCGAGTTCGCGATCGTCGGCTCGTGAAACGTCGGTGACCAGAGCCGACCGGCGGTGTACGTAATCGGGACCGTGACGAACGCGACGACACCGTACACCGCGGCGAAGCGCTCGTCGCTTCCCCGTTCGGTCGAGGCATAGACGGCGAGATACCCCGCATAGATTAGCCAGACGATCAGAAACGTGACGAGGCGAATGTCGCTCCACTCCCACCAGGAGTTCCACACGACCCGTCCCCACATACTCCCCGTCGCAAGCGTCAGCGTCGCGAACAGAAAGCCGATTTCACCGCCGCTGTGTGCGAGGCGATTCCAGAACCGCCCTTCGTACCGGAGATACAGCAGACTCCCGATAAACGTCGTCGACAGCGCAAACGCGGTGAGAAACGCCAGCGGAATGTGCCAGTACGCGATGAGATTGATCCCGTGCTCGATACCGTACATGGTCCGAGAGGCGACGCCGAAGATCAGCGCAAGCGAGACCAGACCGAACGCAAACGCACCCCACCTCACGACCCGACTCCACATAACCCAGTGAAACAGGCGGATGAGTGACGCGAGCTGTCGAGAGAACGTACGCATACCGCAGTACTTGAAAGCGCCTGACTTAGTTTTTTCCAGTCGTTATCCGACGAGCACTGCCAGAATCGCTTTGTCGAGTTCGAACAGCAGGCCGATGCCCGTCACAACGAGTGCGTACCCACTCACTCGGCGGATCAACGCAGGCCGCTCGAGCGTGCGGACACGAGTCGTGAGCAGGGTATTCACCCGTTTGCCGCCGTAAGCGACGGCCAGCAGCGGGCCCGAGAATCCGACACCGTACGTGAACAAAAGCGTCGCGCTCCGCGTTACGTCACCGGACGTCCCGACGTATGCGAGGACACTGCCGAGGACGGGACCGACACAGGGAAGCCAGATAATGCCGAGAAACAGGCCCAAGACGAAGCCACTGACGAGTGGGTGTCGCGTGTTCTCGACGGACCTCGTCACTTGAGACACCGGGCCAGTGATCCGCGAGGCAGCGGTCGTGTAGGTGTCGTGGAGGTCGTCGTCGGCCATGACCGCACCGAACGCAATGATCAGGAGCACGAACGGCACTCTGAGCGTCTCCGGCGTCACAGTACTGAGCAGTGACGTGATAATGCCGAGTGCAGTAAACGAGGTGATACTCCCCGAGACGATCGACACCGGTCGCAGTCGGTGGCCAGCGCTGCCCGCGAGAAGCGGCGGAATCATGGGGAGACAACAGGGTGTCAGCGCAGTCAACGTCCCTGCAACGAAGACAGCGACGAGTCCGGCCACGTCGAACATAGCACGACGTTGTAATACGATCCAAAAGAACGTGCTGGATCCGAGATGACGGATCCGCGGCGACTATCGGCGATCTAGTCGTCGATCGATTCGTTTCGAAGCGGCTGGTCGTAGTACTCGACGTCGTCGGGAATGTCGCTCTCGTTGAGCGATTCGGTCCCGGTCGGGATCCCAGCCAACTCGAGTTTCTTTTGCATCGGGTTCATGTCGTAGCCGAGTTCTTCCTGCGTCCGCGGGTAGTAGATGCCTTCTTCCGGCGGCCCGGTCGTCGGGAAGTCCTGCTCTTTCTCGACGAACGCGGGGCGATCGTGGCCGTTCATGTAGCCGGCGATATCCTGGACATCGTCCCAGTCACTCACCGTATGTGGCGCGCCGTACGGCATCGACTCGCGGATGAACGAAGCCGAGGTGTACATCCGGCTCATGCCGGCACCGTCGTTGAACGAGTCTGGGCCCCACAGGGCAGGTGAACTTCCTTCGATGCCCTGTCCGTTATCGCCGTGACAGGACGCGCAGTTCTCGAGGTAGAGTTCGGCACCGCGCACGGGGTTGACCGATTCGATCGGTTTCTTCTCGTCACCCTCGGGCTTGTTCAGGTGTGTCCAGTAGGGCTGGGCCTTCACTGGCACGCCTTCGCTCAGCCACTGCATGTACGCCTCCATCGCCTGCATCTCTCGGCTGTCGTAGGCTGGCGTCCCCTCGGGGGCAGCCTGGGAGTTCATACTCCGCTCGAAACAGCCCATCAGGCGCTGGCGCGAGTCGCGCATGCGGTCGCGTCGGGACGTCCACTCCGGCAGGTCCGCGTGGGTACCCACAAGCGGGATCATGTCGATATCCTGCCCGACCATCCCCTGTGTCATCCCGTAGCGCGGGTCAGTGCCGCCGTGACAGCTGGCACAGGAAAGCTCGTTGCCGACGTGTTCCGGCATCGCCTGGGAGGTGTTTCGCATGAGTTCGCGTCCGTAGCGAACCATCTCGCGCTCCTCCTCGGTCGAGGGGAGCGTCGAATCGTTCATCTCTTTGGGAGAAAACTGAACCTCGTCACCGGCTGTCGCGTTCCGGTACTCCAAGTTGTCTTTCGAGTCGCCTTCCCGGAGGTCTTCGTCGAGTACTTTCCGATCGGGCCACTCTTTGGGGAGTTCTGTCGTCTCGTTGGACTCTTGCTCGCCGGGAGACGTCGGCGCAGCACAGCCGGCGAGGGCGATTAAGACGACAACGCCCAGTAGAGCGAGGTGATTGCGATTTATCACCTCGCATCACCTCTGGTTGTGATCCACAACTGATTTCGTCTCTGCATATTGCCATATATAACAACTGATGATTAAACATTTATGGTCGGCAGGAATTCATGCTAGTGCTAGATTTCAGAACACTGTAGTGAGTGCTGATCGAGACACAAGGGATAAGTAAAATGTCAATCTCGCCGAGGAAGGTATTTACTATCACGATATTCATCGCAGCGATCGGAATCGGTTACTATTCGATGAACGCGGCACCGGTACTCAGCGACGACTCCCACACGTATCACGGAGACACGGAGTGGCGAACTGATATCGACGACGCACAGCAGCTCGCTGCCGAGCAAGAGAAACCGCTGTTGATCTACTTCTGGACGACCTGGTGTACGTACTGCGAAGACTACAACGCGAACGCGTACTCCGATCCAGCCGTCCTCGAGCAACTCGACGAGTTCGTCCTCCTCGCGGTGAATCTCGAGGACAACAGTCAACAGGCTGGTGCGCTCCAACAGCAGTACAGCGCGAACTATCCGCCACAGCACGTCGCCGTCACGCCGGACGGTGAGGTACTGGTTGAAATCAATGGCTACGCCGAGACGGACGCGTTTCAGGGCTATCTGGATGAGGCACTCGAGGAGTGGGAACGCCAATGATGGGTGGAACACTCCTGATCGGCGCCGCATTACTGTCCGGTCTCACGGCGACGGTCCTCCTCGTCACGAACTATCTCCGACGTGAAGAGCGGTACCTCGACGCCGTTACGCCACTGATCGGCACGACCGCTGGGCTGCTCAGCCTGGCGCTTGCCTATCTGACCTACCAGTTCGTGACCACCGATTACGCGAACGCCTACGTGTGGAATAATACGGCGAACTACATTTCGATCTTCTACCGGATCACTGGCGTGTACGCAGGGAACCAGGGCTCGATTCTCCTCTGGGCGGCGCTGACGGCCGTCGTCGCGTTCTGGGCCGTCGTCGTTCGCGGCCTCGAGCGCCGGGAGACGCGACTCGTCCAAGGGATCACAATGGGAGTCGTGACATATTTCACGGCGATGCTGGTGCTTGACAGCCCCTTTAAGCCGATTTCGGCGGCGTTCCCGGAGATGGACCCGGGATTCGTCCCGATCGACGGGACGGGACTCAACCCCCTGCTCATCGATCCGTATATGGCGATCCATCCGCCAATTATGTTCATCGCGTACGCGCTGTTGACGATGCCGTTTGCCATCGCCGTCGCCCACTTCATCTCGACGGTTCGCGGGGAGAACGGCCTCTTCGAGGAGTGGATCGGCAGCGTCACACGCTGGCTGCGCATCGCGTGGCTGTTTTTGACCGCGGCAATCGTACTCGGGTCGCTGTGGTCGTACCGGGTGCTGGGCTGGGGCGGTATCTGGGCGTGGGACCCCGTCGAGGTCGCCGTGTTGATCCCATGGCTATTCCTCACGGCGACGCTGCACGCGGTGATGAACTATCGCTCCCGGTCGACCTATGCGACGCTTGCTCCTGCGATGACCGGAGCGACGCTCGCACTCATCGTCTACGCGACGGCGATCGTCCGCAGCGGCGTGTTCCGGAGCGTCCATTCGTTCGCCGATGGCGGCATCGGCGCTGCACTGCTGGTGTTGCTGGCGATCACGTCGATTCTCGGCATCGGACTGCCGCTTGGGTACTGGCTCCTCCGTGAGCCGGAGACAGCGTCTGAGACAGCGGCGGACACATCGCAGTCTCAGCAATGGATTTCGCGCGTGAACCTGAAACACCTCGCGGTCCTGAGTATCGGGCTGCTCGGCTTCATCTCGGTCTGGGGCCTGACGTTCCCCGTACTCAACACCTCCGTGACCGGTATCGAAGTCGAAGTCGGCGGCCAGTACTACAACCTCTGGAGCTACCCGATCGTCCTCGGCGTGTTACTCATCCTCGGGTTCTACATGGACTACGACGTCGAGGGCCGTCGGCGAGCGCTGATCTCGCTGGGAATCTTCTCGCTGTCGACCGTCCTTGCGGCCCTGATCGCACCCAGCGAGACGTGGACGTTGTCGAACGTCGATGGCAGCGACGCGCTGTT
This sequence comes from Natrinema sp. H-ect4, assembly GCF_041894845.1. Taxonomy (NCBI): domain Archaea; kingdom Methanobacteriati; phylum Methanobacteriota; class Halobacteria; order Halobacteriales; family Natrialbaceae; genus Natrinema; species Natrinema sp. H-ect4. The sequence continues at coordinate 37,534 of NZ_JBHDYC010000007.1, read as the reverse complement.
GTACCGACTCGTCGGCAACGCGAGCGCGCTGTCGATTCTCCCGCCAGCGGCGTACGTCTGCCTGACGGTCATCAAGCGAACGCTCGAGTTCGTCCCCGGCAACCCGAATCGAAACTACCAACTCAAGCAAGTCGGGATCACGATGATCCACGTCGCCTTCGCGCTGTTCGTGGTGACGGTGACCTTCTCCTATCTCTTTACGGCCCAGTCGTCGCTGGTCGTCGCCGACGCCGATCGCGAAGCGACGATCGAGGGGTCGACCGTCCACGAGGTCCCCGACTCTAACTACGCAGTCCAAGTCTCCGACTATCGCTCGTATCAGCGGCCCGAAGAGCCGAACGTCGAAAACATGGCGCTCTCGAGCGAGCAGATCGCCTCCCGCGGACAGGAGATCCACGAGACGAGACAGCCGGTCTACGGCACGGCGACGCAGATAAACACCGGGCCGAACGCAACTGTCATTCAGCTCGATAATTCGGGTATCTGGATCGGCGCGATGAACGCGAGTCAGACCGAACTCGGGATCGAACGGGGAGATCAGGTCGTCGGTGTCGGCACCGTCATGTGGGATTTCCTGCCAGACATGCCACAGTCCGACGGTGTCGTCGTCACCGAGGCGGCAAACGTCGGCCCGGTCTCGAACCCACCGGCCGCACTCGACCAGACGCGTGTCGAGGGAACTGCAGTCGGACTCACCGTCTACCAGAACGGCGAGCAGATCGCCCGCGGTAACGCCGGCCAGGAACAGTACCGCCAGCAGGGTGGGATGGAGGTCCGCGACGTACTCGTCGACCGTGGCCTGACCCACGACACCTACGTCATCGCGGCGGTCGACGACGGGACCGTATCGCTGACAGTCAAGCAGATCCCACTGATGACCGTGATGCGTCTCAGTGTTGGCGCCCTGTTGCTGGGCATGCTTCTGGTGCTCGTGTTCGATCCCGCTCACGGGCTCGCCCGACTCTGGCCGCAGGTCACGCGCCAGCAAACCACCGCCGAAACTACATCAGACTAACCTATGAGAAAGACAGTCCTCGGCTTCGTCGTCCTCGTATCGTTCCTGATCGTCCCCGCGACCGCGACTGCCGCATCGGTTTCGGGAACCGTAACCGTCGCCGACGGTTCTGCCGACGGCGAGACGGTCACGATCGCGCCGCTTGACCCCACTAATGAACTCGTCGGCAACGCGACCGAAACGACGGTCGAAGACGGCTCGTTCACCTACGAGTCCGTCGAGGGCGCCATCACCTACTTCGTCGAACTCGAACATGAGGGCTCGACACACTACGCGCTCGTCGACGAGGGTGAGCAACCCACGCTCGTCCTGAACGACACGATCTCGGGCGAACTCGTCGACGAGAACGGCACGTCGATTTCGAACGCCACCATCACCGTCACGAGCCAGCACGGTCCCGAAGTGACACAGGTGAACGCGACGGATGGCTCGTTCACGATCGGCCCGGTCCAGCCCGATCGAATGTACACCCTCGAGATCGAGGCGAACGACGCCGACTACGAGCGGGTGGTTTCGACCGGAAACGACACGACGGACAGGACCTTCGAGTTGCCGACGCCGACGACTGACCGAGATGCGCTGACCCTCAGTGGTGGCCAACCGGTGAACCACCTCCTGCGTGTCGGGCCGACGCAAAACGGGTCCGGGCTGTTCGTCGTCGAGACGGTCTCCGTCGAGAACGGTGCCGATCGACCGTTCGCCGGCAACGTCTCCTTTGCAGTGCCATCGGACGCGGAGGTCGTCACGGCAATGGTCAATAACGAACGCACCGCGGTCAGCCGAACGAACGACACGGCGGCGGTCGAGACGATGATCAGTCCACAGGAACCGACCACCGTCGACGTATTCTATCGGCTCGAGGACCAGACGTTCGAGAAACCGGTCGGGTACGACGTCGAGCAACTCGCGATCCAGTTTGCCGAACACGACCTGAGCCAGGTCGAGGTCTCCGACAACCTCGTCGAAGCCGACGCACCGATGCCGATGGTGACGAGTACGGGGCCGCTCGAGGCTGATGATCGGATTTCGGTGAGCATCACTGAGTCCAATCAAACGGTCGCCAGCGATCAGACCGACGACGGTTCGGGGGCCGGCGAGTTCCCGCTCGGCCTCGTGAGCCTCGGCTTCGTCGCCATCATCGCGATCGGACTGGCCGCGTATCGGTACCTGTAAGCCGGTTTGCTATCGGTGAGGAACCAGCGACCTATTCACAGCGGTTGATTTCGGTCGGCGCCATTCCGCTGAACTACTGCCAACATATAAATACAATTATCGAATACGCGAAGATGAAATTTATTATATATTATACTATTCTTATCAAGTATAGCATACTGATTCACAGTTATTCTAGATGATAGCGAGAACGGATCGAAGTTCCCCTACCGTTCGACGACGTACTCGAACAGCGCGATTCCGATCAGGAACAACACGCCGTCGTAGACCAGCAGGAGCCGGAACCATCGCCACAGCGGCAGTCCCTCCGAAATCGCGCGTGTGAGTTCGACGCCAGCGAGCAACACCGGAATCACGAGCGGCACGAGCAACAGCGGCAACAGGAGATCGCTGAGCCGGGCTCGAGCCGTCATCGTCGCGATGAGTACGCCGGTCGCGGCGAAGCCAAAGGCCGCGAGGGCGATGACGAGCAACAATAGCGGGACCGTGCCCGTCTGGATGGTGAAGTCGAGGAAAACGACGATACACCCGAGCGTGATGACTGCGACGGCCCCCGTGAACGCGGTGTTGCTCACGACTTTGCCGACGTAGATCGCCGAGCGGTCGACGGGAACGAGCAACAGGCTGTCGAGGCCGGCGTCGGCCTCTTCGACGGCGACGCTCTGGCTCACGCTGAACGTCCCGGCGAAGACGAACGCGACCCAGAGCGCACCGCTTGCGACGACGTCGATGTTCGCGAACGTGCGGGCGAAACTGAACGCGAAGATAATGACGACCAGCAGTGCGAAGACGGCTGCGGTGTTGAGTACTTGTTTGGAACGCAACTCGATGCGGAAGTCCTTGCGAGCGACCTCGAGGACGGTCCGCCAGTAGCTGACGGCGGTATTGTCGGTCATTGCAGAGTAGAGCGACCGACCGCCTCGAGATACGCGGTCTCGAACGACTGGCGGTCGAGGTCGGTCAGCGAGACGGTTCGTTCCAGCGTGCCATCGACGAGTACGAGCGCGCGGTCACAGTCGTCAACGGCCCGCTCGAGGTCGTGAGTCGCGATGACGACGGTTCGATCGTCGAACCGCGTCAGAATCCGCTGGAGATCCATCGCCGACCGCTGGTCGAGGCCGGCGTACGGTTCGTCGAGCAACAGGACCGTCGGGTCGTGAAGCACTGCCCGCGCGATCGAGAGGCGCTTGGTCATGCCATGCGAGAAGTTCTCGACGCGGGTCGAGGCGTGCGTTCGGAGGTTCACGTCCTCGAGGACCCGTTCGACGCGCTCTGTATCGACGTTTCGCAGTCGGGCGTGCAGTCGCAGGTTCTCGCGGGCGGTAAGCGTGCCGTAGACCATCGGTCGGTGGCTGACGACACCGAGTTTCGCACGAACCGCAGTCGCGTCCGGCGTCACATCGTCGCCGTCGATCCGGACGCGACCGTCGTCGGGGGCGGCAAGCGTCGACAGCAGTTGCATCAGGGAGGTTTTTCCCGCGCCGTTGGGACCGAACAACCCGACGTGCTCACCGGAATCGACGGTAAAAGAGACGTCGCGGAGCGCGGTCGTCGAGCCGAGCCGTCTCGTCACGCCATCGACGCTGATCGTCCCCATGTCGTTATGTCTGTTCGGTCGGTGGCATTTCAGTACTGTTGTTGCTGTTTCCGTCACCGCCGCCTTCGTGGGCCCGAACGGAGAGTTCGGATGCGTCGACCGAACCGTCCTCGACGGTTCCTTTCGCGACGACGATCCGACCCTCGGCCATCGTCTCGGGCATCGACCCGTCGTAGACGACGTCGACGGACGTGTTGTTATCCGTGACAGCGAACCGGATCTCGTTACCGTCTTGTTCGAGGTTGGCGACTTTGCCCTCGAGGTTGACCCACTCACCATCGTAGTCGCCGTTCTCGAGTGCGGTCGGCGTGACGAACTCCGCGGACGCGTTCATGACCGTCGTTCCGAGAACACCGAAGAGTAACACGACGCCGACGCCGGCGAAAAGTAACTTACTCCTTCGTTTCACGTCCGAATGTGTCTGATCGGACTATTTCAATCTTGGCGTGTACTAGTAATTCCTGTTGCATTCCCGTCGGACGACCCGCTCTCGGACGGACCGGCGCGGACCACGATCCCGAAGGGATACGACCCGAACACAGGCGGCGGTCGACGCGTTGCGACCCAACCTCGGTACTCCTTTCCCGTCCGACTCCGAAGGGGCGCGCATGACCGACGACAACTCACGCGACCTGTACGACCGAGCGCTGTCGGTGCTGCCCGGCGGCGTCAACTCTGCGGTCCGCGCGGCGATCGAGCCGTATCCGTTCTTCGTCCGGAAGGGCGAGGGCGGCCACGTCATCGACGCCGACGGCAACCGCTACATCGACTGGGTGATGGGACTCGGCCCGCTGTTGCTGGGACACGACCTGCCCGAGCCGGTCCGGGCCGCCATCCAGCAGAAAGCCAGCGAGGGACCGATGTACGGCACCCCGACGGAGGTCGAGGTCGACCTCGCGGAGTTCGTCGTCCGCCACGTCCCGAGCGTCGAGAAGATCCGGTTCGTCAACTCGGGCACCGAAGCCACGACCTCCGCCGTCCGACTCGCGCGGGGGTACACCGGTCGGAACAAGATCGTCGTCATGCAGGGCGGCTACCACGGCGCACAGGAATCGACGCTGGTCGAGGGCGACGCCGAGGATCCGAAACCGTCTTCCGCGGGAATTCCACAGTCCTTCGCCGACCACACCCTTCCGGTGCCGTTCAACGACGAGGACGCGATCCGCGAGGTGTTCGAGACACACGGCGACGACATCGCGGCCGTCCTCACCGAACCGATTCTGGGCAACTACGGCATCGTCTACCCCGAAGAGGGCTACCACGAGTTCCTCCGAGAAATCACCGAGGAACACGGCTCCCTGCTCATCTTCGACGAAGTGATCACCGGCTTCCGCGTCGGCGGCCTCGGTTGCGCGCAAAGCGAGTTCGGTGTCACGCCCGATCTGACGACCTTCGGGAAGATCATCGGCGGCGGCTTCCCCGTCGGCGCGATCGGCGGCCGCGCCGAAATTATCGAGCACTTCGCGCCGACGGGCGACGTCTTCCAGGCCGGCACCTTCTCCGGCCACCCCGTCACGATGGCCGCCGGCCTCGAGACCCTCAAATTCGCCGCGGAAAACGACGTCTACGATCATGTCAACGGGCTCGGAGACCGGTTGCGCCGCGGATTAACCGATATCGTCGCCGATCAGGCACCCAGCTACACCGTCACCGGCACGGACAGCATGTTCAAGGTGATATTCACCCGCAACGGACCCGGACCGGACTCGCTCGAGGAGCAGTGCCCGGCCGGCTGTCGGCAGGACCCGACCTGCCCGCGCTACGACTACTCGCCGAAGAACGCCGCCGACGTGAAAAACGCCGAGACCGAGCGCTGGCGACGCATCTTCTGGGGAGAAATGAAGGCACAGGACGTCTTCCTCTCGCAGAATCAGTTCGAGTGCCAGTTCGTCAGTTACGGCCACACCGAAGAAGACGTCGAAGAGACGCTCGAGGCGTACACGGAAGCGCTGTGATCGGGGAACTCGCGGGTGGCGGACAGTGCCCATTCACTCCAAGATGAGCGCTTCCGTCGTCGCGTCCGCGAGCGATTCGTCGTCCCGTTCGCTCGAGGCCGCCGGGAGTTCGACCGTGAAGCGACTCCCGTCCGAACCGGTTTCGGTGAGTTCGACGCTCCCGTCGTAGCGGGCGACCAGTTGGGAGACCAGATAGAGGCCGAGTCCGTGCGTGCTCCCGTAGCTTTCGACGCGGTCGAAGAGGGAGTCGACCTTCGATTCGGGGATTCCGGGGCCGTTGTCCGCGATTTCGAACCGGACGGTTTCGGGGCCTGGTTCGACCGTCACCTCGACGCGTGGCGTCGCGGCGTCGTTGTGCTCGATCGCGTTCGAGAGGAGATTGGCGAAGATACGGGCGAGTAAGTCGTCCGCGCGGACGTCGACGTGATCCGGGATCGAGGTCTCCACGTCGATGGGCTCCCACTCGTGTTCCAGTTTTCGGACCTCGTCGGCCAGCACTCGAGCGGCGTCGACGCGCTCGGGCCGGTAGCTCCCTTCGGTCGTCTGCAGCAGTACGCGGACGTCGTCGATCACCGTCGACATGGCCTCGGACTCGTCGATGACGATCTCGAGCCAGTGACGGCTGTGATCGTCCAGCGAGGACTCCGCCTCGAGAACCCGCGACGCGTAGCCGTTGATGATCGTCGCGGTGTTCAACACCTCGTGGCGAAGGATCCCGTTGAGGTAATCGAGATAATCGCGCTGCTCCTCGAGGTGTTCCGTCTGGAGGGCCGTCCGTTCGGCGGTCAGGGCGCGCTCGACGGCGCGGCCTTCGATGCAGCCGATGAGCAATCCGGTTCCGGCACCGAACGCCACGGCCCACCGAGCCCACGCCCCGATCAGGGCCCACGAGCCGGTCGGAATGACGACCATGAGCGGGACGTTGACGCTCAGAAACACGGCGAGACCGCCGAGAAACCACCACGCGATACGCGGGTATCGCGCCGGCGAGAGCGAGGACGAATGGAGCCAGCGGCCTGCGTACGCGATTCCCACGAGAAGGGGAATCGTCGTTACGACCCCGACTAGAAACGCACCCTCAGTAGCTGCGGCCGAGACGAACGTCATTCGGAGCACGATTTCGGCGAGTAACACGAACGCCAATCCCGTTCCGAATATCGTCAGAGACGCCGGCAGTCGATCCGTGGCGATCGTTCTGGCGTTCTCGGCCCATTGCATACCCCGTTAGTACCAACCGGCTCGGTTAGTAGTTCCGGCCATTCCCCCTCTAACAGGCCGATAACGGCCGTTCGCGACCTGAAAAGAAAACCAATTCGAGCCGCATATGGACTGTTGGCAGTCAGTTCCGGCGCACCCGCGAACCGTCCTGCGGTCGCACCGGAACTGACTTACAGCAGTCCGTCTCAGTCGTCGTCGCTAACCGACTCGAGAGACTCGCGATCCGCGATAAGCCGGTCGGCGATGACGTGACCGCTCGTCTCCGTCGCGGTCGCCTTCCGCTGGAAGAGGAGTTTCGCGCCGACGTCCCAGGCGAAGAGAACCGCGCCGGCGATCAGTAGCGTATCGCCGGGCATGCGTAGCCAGAACAGGGTCTGGATCAGCCCGCCGTTGTAGAACTCGAGGCTGCGCGCCGCGGCGTAGCTCTGGGTGAACGCGGTCTCGAGCTGGAGGAAGCCGATGGGGAGCAAGGACAGGAAGATCATCAGCGCCAGCCCGACGTTACAGCACCAGAACGACCAGCGCAGCCGGCGGTCGGACCAGTGTGCGTCGCGGGTGGTCAGCCGGAGGATGTAGACGGCCATCCCCATCGCGAGCAGGCCGAAGGCGCCGAACATCGCGCCGTGGGCGTGGGCGACGGTGAGGTAGGTCCCGGTCTCGTAGTAGCTGATCAGCGGGAGGTTGATGAAGAAGCCGATCACGCCGGCCCCGAAGAAGTTCCAGACGCTCGAGGCGACGATGAAGTAGAAGGCCGTCCGGTAGGGGAAGTCCGTCCCCGCGGTGTCCATCGCGCGATACTGGCCGAGTGCCTCGTAGAGGATGAAAAGGAGGGGAATGAACTCGAGCGTGGAGAAGACGCTCCCGATGGGGAGCCAGGCTTCGGGGAGGCCGACCCACCAGTAGTGATGCGAGACGCCGATGATCCCGCTGCCCATGACGAGCGCGGCCTGGAAGATGACGGCCTTCTCGGCGGACTTCTTGGTGAGGAGGTTCATCGAGACCAGCGTCAGCGCGATGACGACGACGATGAAGAACTCGAAAACGCCCTCGACCCACATGTGGACGACCCACCAGCGCCAGAACTCGGTGGTGACGATGTTGGTCTGGGGCGTGTAGAGGAAGCCCGCGACGAACAGCAGGCCGATCGAGCCGCCCGCGTAGACGATCATGTGGGCCAGCCCGTAGCGGGGCTCGCGGTCCAGCAGCGGTTTGAACCCGCGGGCCACGAGGGCGGTCCAGCCCAGGAAGCCGACCAGCAGGCCGAACTGCCAGACGCGGCCGATCTCGAGGTACTCGAGGCCCTCGTTGCCCAGCAGCCACCAGAGCTGGCCGTCGAAGACGTTGTTCGTCCCGAGCCAGATGCCGGCCAGCCCGCCGACGGCGACGACCAGCAACGCGCCGATCAGTCCCTTGACGTACAGGGCCTGTTTGGGCGGTTCACGACCGGTCAGTAGCGGTGCAAGGAAGAGACCGGCGCCGAGCCACATCGTGGCGATCCAGAGGATTCCGAGATCGATGTGCCAGGTCCGGGCGATCGACCAGGGTAGCCACTGGAGGATGTCGAACCCGATCAGTTCCCGGAGGCCGAAGAAGCCGTCGCGCTCGACGTAGTAGTGGGCGAGCAAACCGCCGAGGAACGTCTGGGCGGCGAAGAGGAGCGCACCGATGAGGATGAATCGCGTGCTCAACAGCTGGCTCGGGGTCAGGTCGATTTCGCTCGGATGCGGGATCGAAACGCTGGCCGCGTCGGGTTCGGGAATCTCGACGGACTGGTAGAGCCAGATCGCGACCCCCGCACCGCCGACCAGCAGCACCATCGCGATGACGCTCCAGGTCATCACCGGCCCGCCCGCGTCGTTGCCCGCGGCGGGCGAGTAGGGCCAGTCGTTGGTGAACGACGCCTCGGAGTCGGGACGGTCAGTGTGGGAGATCCAGGCGGTCCACAGCGCGAAGTCGGCGAACTCCTCGGCTTCCTCGGCGCTGGGCACCTGTCCCTCGGGAATCCCGCGCTCGCGGTCGCCCTCGTAGTAGCGCTCGACGTACTCCTCACGGACCTGTTCGTGGGCGTAGACCTCAGCGCCGGAGTACTCGACCCGATCGGACTGGTACGGACTCGACTGGAGCTCCTGTCGGACCTCCTGATCGATTCCCGCCTGAACCGACGCGTTCAGCGCCGTGTAGTTCTCGTCGTGGCGCTCCTGCGCGTAGTACTCGCGCATGTACTCGGTCTTGGACTCGAGCGCGTCGGCAGTGTAGTCGGTGTCGTAGTAACTCCCGTGGCCCAGAATCGAGCCCTGGTTCATCAGGCCGTTCTCCTGAAAGACCGCCTTCCCGGACTGGACATCGTCGCTCGTCGCGACCGTTTCGCCGTCCGGGCCGACGATGGTGTCGGGAATCTCCGGTTCGTTCGCATAGGAGAGCCACGCCCCGCCGCCCATGACGACGAGATTCACGACGAAAATCGTCGCGAGGAACGTGGCGAGTTGCTTTCTGGATATCTGCATGACAGCTATAACTCGAGTAGAAAGCCCCGTCAAACGGCCCGTGAATTCCGACGATCTGGAAAAGGAGGCGAACGTGTTCGTGACAGCGATGAGGTGGTGAGAACTCGTAGCCCTCGCACACCGTTATCTCCCGTTACACACCCGCTATCTCTCAGTCGAGACAAACGAAGAGCACCGCGTCTCGCCGTCACGGCCGCTCCGCCGGCGGGTTCAGTCCGCAGCCGTGACGATCGCACCCTGGTAGCTCGCGATCTCCTCGAGCACCGCTTCGCGGTCGTCCTCACCGACGTCGAACTCGGCGAGCGCGTCGTCGAGGTGGGTCGCGATCGCCCGAAAGTCCGACGGGGTGATACCCATATCCGCGTGGACGGCTTCCATCTCGCCGCCGGCGTACTCGACCGGACCGCCGGTGACCGAACTGATGAACTGGGCCTGATGGGCGCGCTGTTTCTGCATATCGACATCGTCGAAGTAGCCGGCGACCTGTTCGTCCGCCATGACGCGGTCGTAGAACTCGTCGACGACGGCTGCGATCGCCCCTTCGCCACCGAGTCGCTCGTAGAGGGAGTCTCCCATCGTCCAAATGTATTCGCCCAAAGTAGTATAAATAGCATCCCGAACTCGTTTTGCAAAAATATTGTGTGTGAATACCACCCGCGAAGTTACGGTCGATCCGGCTGGCGACTTCGAAGCTCCACTCTTGATCCAAATCGCTGGCGTCAGTCTCCGTACTTTTCGCGTCGGACAAGCGTGCTTTTCATACTCGAGGCTCCGACAAACGGCGACGAGACCGACACTCGAAGCGCCTGTTGAGGTGAGTTCCCGAGATTACGGAGGCGAGGGGCGGGAGTTCGATCCGGACGGACCTAGAGGAGTTGGCTGACGATGTGATTCGCGTAATACACGGACGGATACGAGGCCGCGAAGGAGAGTAAAAATCCGTTTAGACCCATGAAAACGGCGTTACAGAAGTGGAACACGGCACCGGCGAACAGGATCACCAGTGCAACCTGAGCGTCGACGAAGAGGACCGCAACGAATAACGATTCGAACGCGATCACAGCCCAGGATCCGACGAGTTTCAGTCGCGGACGGGATGTGACGACCGAATACACGTATTGGTTACCCCATGTTCGCGTCGAGAAGATGCCCGCGATCGCATCTCCGGATTGCCAATCGGCGGAGATCGCTTTCGTTACTCCGGCGATAAGGTACGCCAGCAGAGCCTGCGCTGCGATAAACAGAACCCCGGCTTGCTCCAATAGACTATCCGCGGGTGCGGCGGCCGCTACCACCGTCCCGGTCAGCACGATTACGGCCATATCTAAATCGCCCGTCAACCCGACCGGTTGGCGGAAGAATATGCCCACGTAGGTCAACAAGAGGACCACATGCAGCGGCCAGAGCATGTAGCCCGCGATCACCGTCGAAGCGACCAGTATCCCCATGAGACCTTGGATCGCGAGAAGGACTTTGAATCGAGGCCCGTGTAGTATCGGGACCACTACCGGCGCGAGGGCGCTGGAATTAATAAATAGTTTCGAGACATCCCAGCTCAGTATCCCGGACTCCTCGAACTTTCGCCACGACGAGAACTGTTGTAACGAAATGAGGACCGCGTGAGCACCGATCAACGCCGATGTCAGCCGTAGTACCGTCGGTAGTTCGATCATGGTTCCGCCTTTTGTGATATCGAATGGTATCCGGACACGAACACGGGCTCGTACTGTTCTATTTCCCGCGAGTGTTTCATGATGGTAAACTGCGTGGTTTCGCTCAGTTCGGAGTGTCTCTGGTGTGTCACGTAGTTCAACAGCGCGATATACGACAGCGACATTTGGATTTCGTCGAGCGGCATGGGTTCAAGGGTCGGAACCTCCTGATCGGTGCCGTCACGGGACTGCTTCTCTTCGACCGCGATCTGTAGTTCCTGAACGACATCGAAAAGTGCCTTGTAACGGTAGATGTCAGGGTTCCAGACCCACCCGAGCACCCCGGAGGTTCGAGAAAAGTCGGAGACGCGTTGCCATTCCGTTGCTGTATCGCCAGCTGTTCGATCACGGTAGAGAACGTGGTAATCGTACCGGCCGGGGTGTGGCGAGAAGAAGTTCCACTTCGGAACCAGTTGGGCTAGCAATCCGCAGTGCTGGACGAGAAATTTGCTGCCCGGTTTGAACGAGTTCACGACAGTGGCTCCGAGCCACAGTATCAGTACTCCAATCACGAACCCCGAAAGCATCATCTCAACGTTCATATTATTTTTGATGGACTGTTACCGGTCGGACAGTTCGTCGCCGGGAGATCGATTTCTGATGGAATCATCCACGGACGATCGCCTCGACGGATCGTCGAGTTCGAACTCTGTCGGGGGAGACTCCGCGAGGGAGCTCGACCCACCCGCCGCTGCCCCGGCGGCAACTCCCGACGCGAACGCAAGTGACGTCGATTCCGCAGTGCCAACCGAACTCGCGGCCTCGTCCACGTCGGTCGGAACGGCCTGCGTCGTCTCCCGCTTGAGGGCGTCCAGTCGCTGCGGAACGATCGCGATCAAGTAGACGAACTCCGTCTCGGTCTCGGCCGAACGTTCCCGAATTTCGAGCTTGTCGGTCTCGAACCGATCGGCGTCGGGCGAAACGAAGGTCATACCGATCGGATTGGGGCCGATCTGCACGTCGTCACAGACGAGGTCGTCTCCGTACCAGACGCCGATCGACGCGGTCGCCGCTTCCGCCGATTCGGTCGCGCTCAGCTCGGCGACCGTCCCGCAGACGGAGAGTGCGCGATCGCGATCACCCATGCCGACCGCCCGTTCGAACTGTTCGAGCAGCCGTGATTCATCGCGACGAGCCCAAAACACCGTGAGGCGACCCGCAAGCGGACCGTACAACGCAGGATCGGCCTTGGGGAGTTCGAGGACGGTCGGCGACACGACCCGTTCGCGACGGGACTGCCACTCGGAATCGTCAGATCGGTTTGGCATATCTCGAATACCGACCAGAGTTTTATAAATAATACGATTAGAAACTTTTAACGAAGATACAAAAATTAATTAGTGCCCCGTCTCGCTCGTCGCCGAGGGAGAGCGCGGCGTTCGAACGACCGCCTCCGACGGGTGGCTCGTCGAGTTTCGTCCGACGCGGTCGCGAACTCATCAATTCAGTTCATACGTTCGAATTTTCAGCGTCGAGTATCGGAGCGAGAGCCAACTCGCCCCGACGAGAAGGACGATCGTCGTGATGATCCCGCCGAGAGCGACGTTCACCGGTTCTGCAAAGAGCGCCGATGAAGGGGATACCGAAAACCCGACGATGGCGGGCATTCCCACGAGGACGACGAAGATTGAGAAGTACAGTGCGACGATCAATCGCGGCGGGTACATCGTGTCGTTGCGCGCGAGCTGGGTCCCACCGCTGTTCGGAAACGTCACGCCGAACGCGAGCGAGACGAACGGAATGCAGGCGCCGAACGTCGCGCCGAGAATTACGAACGTGAGTTCGGTCCCGAAAGGGAGCGAGCTCACGGTCGTCGACGCAGCGGTCACGAGCGCGACAAAAACGCACCCCGGGACCGCAGCAGAAAGGGCGTACCCCCTGAGCAGGTACGTCCCGCCACGAGGGGTCGTGAGCGAAACTGCGAGCATCCGCCCTTCGTTTCCGAGCGGGTTCAACGACGCCCCGACGCCGACAGTCGCCCCGCCGTAGATCGCGACCAAGAGCGGGAGGGCGTTCGGAAATCGGTTCCACACACCCATCACGACGCTCACCGAAACGACCAGCAACAGCCCCACGAACAGCAATACCCGCGGATTGCGTCGGATTCGAACCCACGTCACGCGCGCTGCCGCGACGTCAGGGCTGGGTTCGAACCGCTCGAACACCGTGTCGGTACCGAAGATTCCGGAAGTCGAATCGGTCGATCTACCTTCAGACCGATCGGCGAACCACAACCGCTCGCAGACGTGTTCAGAGACGACGATGCTGAGTACGACCACGAGTGGCGTTCCAAGAGCGACGGCAACGGCGCGACTCGAGGCGGCACTCTCGGACGTCACGAAAGCGAGATCGGCGTACCAGCCGACCGGCAGCGCGCCGAGCAGTTCCATCGCATCGCGTATCCACAGGAACAGCGCGAACATTCCGATCGAGAGCGCACCCCCGACAAGGTTTCTGTGCGCTTGCAACGGTTCGACGGCGACGAACGATAATTTCACCGCCATCGCGATCGGATACGCCACGGCGACGGCGGTCACGAAGACGAGGGCCGTGGCGAGGAGTATCGAGATCACTAGCGCGGCCGATCCGCTCCCGATTCCGAACGCGACAGCCCCGGCGATCACGAGCACGCCGACCAGTCGAGCGCTGAAAAGGACATACTGTAACAACGCTGCGACGACAATCGTGCGCGGAGTCACAACCAATAGCAGCTCTTCTATCTCGTCGCCGAGCAGTCCGTTTCGGCTCACTTCCGGAAGGACGACGAAGTACGTGACGACGGCGAATAGGAGGCCCGAAAGCCCTCGTCCGAGTTCAAGAATTCGTTCCCATTCGCCGGTCGAAAACCTCGTTCCGTACTCGTACGCGCCCGGCGAATCCCAGATCACCTCGTATCCGGAAAGCGGAACGCGACCGACGACCGCCGGAACGAGAACGAGGAGGGGAACGAGATAGAGCGCGAGTAGGTGCGGTTGCGTCCGCAGTTTCCGGTACGAGCGGGTACCGTTGACGCGGAAAATTCGAACCGCGTTGCGTACCGACGAAATCATGAGCAATTGGTGTATTGCGCCGAACGGTCTCCGGTAATCTCGAGGAAGACGTCCTCTAGCGTCTCGTTCCCCGCTCCCGTTCGCGCGCCGTCTTTCAACTCGTCCGGATTGCCTTCGGCGACGAGTCGACCGTCTTTCAGCACGCCGACCGTGTCGGCGAGTTCGTCGACGACCGACAAGATGTGCGTCGATAGAAAGACCGTCGTATCGCCGTCAGCTAACGTCGCGATCGTCTCCCGAACCGTTCGAGCAGCGTGCGGATCGAGGCCGGCGGTCGGTTCGTCGAGGAAGACGACGGGTGGCTCGTGAAGGATCGCGTTGATAATGCCGATCTTCTGTCGCATTCCTTTAGAGTAGGTCCGAATACGCTGGCCGGCGTCTCCTTCGAGTCCGAACCTCGCGATGAACCGATCGATTCTCCGCTTGGCGACGTCTTCAGGGAATTCGCGGAGCCGAGCGAAGAACTCCAACTGTTCGCGGCCGGTGAGTTCTTCGTAAACGGGTGGCCCGTGGGAGAGGTAGCCGATCAAGGGAGTGACCGCTTCTCTGTCGGATATCGGTTCGCCAGCGATACTCGCGGTACCCGACGTCGGTTTGGTCAGCGCCGTCAGCATCCGCATCGTCGTCGTCTTCCCCGCACCGTTCGGTCCCAGAAACCCGTAAATCGTACCGGGCTCGATACGAAGCGAGAGTTCGTCGACGGCCGTGGTGTCTCCGTATCGCTTACTGAGTGAAGAGGTGTTGATAGCCCAATCGAAATTCATTGTGGAATTATAGGCACTATCGATACGAAATATCTTGTGGTTACCTCTGGCCGTCCAGGGCCGCGACGACGGGTGGTGAGGAACACATCTTCGCTCGAGGCATTTGCGTCGTGACAGCCGTCCTCTCCAAGGATTGATCCGTGGTCTCCGCGTTCTCTGCAGTTGCGGGCGTTCTCCTAACATCCGTAAAGACGGAGCATCCGTCGAATCGTGATCGGTCAGTTGGGTCCCGATGCGTCGTCGAAATCCGTGATACGACGCTCCGTGATTTCGGAGTCGGATATCTGTACGACGTGGACGCCACCGCCTGAGGCTGTATCTCTGCTGATAGCGGCTCGGACAGCCTCCGTCGCGATTCGTGTTCCCCGCTCGGCGGAGAGACCGCGTTCGTAGTGCTGTTCGAGGGAGCCGTACGCGAGTTGCATTCCCGAGCCCGTAACCACGTATTCGTCGGAGAGAACGCCGCCGTTCGGATCGACCGACGCAACTCGAGGACCGTCGTCGTCGATCCCGCCGATGATCGGGTTGATATCCCGATACGGCCCGCGACGAGAGAGAGTGGCGGCGAGTTCCTGCAGTGCAGCAATACTCATCGGCGAGTCCCGTCGGGTTTCGTACAGCGCCGCTTCGGATCGGAGGGTCCGAGCGAACTGCTGGTTGCTCCCGATGAGTCCGACGAGCGTTACGACCGCCCTGTCGTGAATTCGTTTGATTTTCTCGGAGTGTTTCTGGAGGACGAATCGCCCGTCGATCGAGACGCGCATATCCGACGCAACGATCACGCCTGCCGCCGTCGTGAGTCCGATCGACGTAGTGCCGGTCGTCGCACCCCCCTTCGAGGGTCGGTTCCGATTCGATTGTGTCTTTTTGATGTTACGTCTCATATATAAGTACAAAAACGCTCTTGCTAAAAATGTATTGTTTGAACAAATGAGAATATAAGCGTCGCGTCATCCGCTCCTCGGTATCGAACCAGGAGTCTTGGGTCGAGTTACGCGGTCACCGATTCCCGGCGATCGATGAGGTCGCTGGCGGACGGCTGGCTCGACGCGTCGGTGTCACGCGGCGTCGGCAGCTCGGCAGCGTCCAGGTCAGACGACCCAGAACCGGCAGCTGCCGCCCCGGCGACGACGCCGGCCGCGAAGGCGACAGCAAGGGCGCTCGCCTCCGGATTCGCCGTGGCCGCAGCTTCGTCCATATCGACCGGAATTTTCTCACTTGCGTACTGTTCAACGGCATCGGACTTTGTGTTTTCTGCCGACATTACCCATGTGTTGATTAATCTTCTATTGGTATAAATGTTTGGTCGAACAATAGAAGCGACTAATCAGTACGGAAAATTTACATCATGTTATTCGCTGATCGGTACAATCGTCGCGAAATCGGCAAGAGTGAACTCGCCGGGGCGATCCACACAATAAAGGACATGCCAACCGAGAGATATCCTCGTCACGTCTGACTGCTCGAGGAACTCCTCGCGCCCACGCTGGCAGACGAACACCAGCAGCGGACGGTCGCTGCGTACGAACGGACGAGAAACAGTGGAAACGAGGACCTCGAACCCGAGTACGATAGCAGAGCCGACGACTGGTTCGACGTCCGCTCGGTACCGAACGTAGAGTCTCGAGTCGAGTTACGCGGTCACCGATTCCCGGCGATCGATGAGGTCGCTGGCGGACGGCTGGCTCGACGCGGAGGTGTCACGCGGTGCCGGCAGCTCGGCGGCGCCCAGATCAGCCGATCCGGAACCGGCAGCTGCCACCCCGACGACGACGCCGGCCGCGAAGGCAACGCCGACGGCGCTCGCTTCCGGGTTCGCCGTGGTCGCAGCCTCGTCCAGATCGGCCGGGATTTTCTCACTTGCGTACTGTTCAACGGCGTCAGACTCGTTAATTTCCGTCTGCATGAGTCAACCGTTAATTGGTTTTTATTAGTATAAATATTTGTGTGAATGATCACAGTGACTAATCAGTATGTGAAATTAATATCCGATGTTCGCTGAACGATACAACCGCCGCGAAGTCGGTGAAGGTGACCTCGACGGCGCGGTCCACACGATGGAGAACACACCAATCGGGAGAGACCCTCGTCACGCCTCACGGCTCGAGCCGTCGCGAACTCCCGCACGATGCGACCGTCGACACCCCGAATCTCCGTCGACGCGCGCAACTGCTCTCCGAGCGGCCGGACCTCCAGGGTGAACCGCTCTGCGAGAACGTCGATACGCGGCTCGAGGGACTCCTCGCGCCCGTGTTGCAGGACAACCACTAGGAGCGGGCGGGCGGTTGCTGCGTACGAACGGACGGAGAACAGTGGAAACGCGAACTTCGAACCCGGATGCTACCGCAGCGTCGACGACGGGTTCGACGTCCTCTCGGCATCGAACGCGGAGTCTCGGTCGAGTTACGCAGTCACCGATTCCCGGTGATCGATGAGGTCGCTGGCGGACGGATGGCTCGACGCGGAGGTGTCACTCGGCGCCGGCAGCTCGGCAGCGTCCAGGTCGGACGACCCGGAGCCGGCAGCTGCCACCCCGATGGCGACGGCGGTGGCGGCGAGCACGATGGCAGTGGCTGGCACCTCCGGATTCTCCATGAACGCAGCCTCGTCCAGATCGACCGGAATTTTCTCACTTGCGTCCTGTTCAACGGCATCGGACTTTGTGTTTTCTCCCGACATTATCTGGCTGTTGATTAACCTCCTATTGGTATAAATCTTTGGTAGGAAAATAAAAGTGACGAGTCATTAAGGAAAATTTATATAATGTTATTCGCTGATCGGTACAATCGTCGCGAAGTCGGCGAAGGTGACCTCGACAGGGCGATCCACACGATGAAGGATATACCAACCGGGAGATACCCTCATCATTCCTGACGGCTCAAGCCGCGACGAACTCCCACATGGTACGATCGTCGGCACCACGAGTCACTACCGACGCGCACAACTCCTCTCCGAGCGGCTAGACGTCCAGGTCGAACCGCTGCGAGGGAACGTCGACACCGGTTCGAGAAACTCCTCGCGCCCGCACTGCAGAACAAACACTAGGAGCAGACGGTCGCTGAGTACGAACGGACGGGGAACAGTAGAAGGTGGACTTCGAACCCGGGTGCTACCGCAGCGTCGACGACGGGTTCAACATCCGCTCGGCATCGAACGCGGAGTCCCGGGTCGAGTTATGCGGTCACCGATTCCCGGCGATCGATGAGGTCGCTGGCGGACGGCTGGCTCGACGCGGCGTTGTCACGCGGTGCCGGAAACTCGGCAGCGTCAAGGTCGGACGACCCGGAACCGGCAGCTGCCGCCCCGACAACGACGCCAGCCGCCAAGGCGAGGGCAACGGCGCTCGCTTCCGGATTCACCGTAGCCGCAGCCTCGTCCAGATCGACGGGGATTTTCTCACTTGCGTCCTGTTCAACGGCATCAGACTGTGCGTTTTCAATCGACATTGTCCGACTGTTAATTAATAACAAATCATTATAAATGTTTGTAATAAGAATTCCGATATGTTGTTTGCGGTAGGCGATTTACGTCATATTGCGCTGACCGCTACACCCGTCGCGAAGTCGACGAGGGTGAGAACGGCGGCCGTCGAGACCGTGGGCGAGCGACGACGAGATTCCGACACAGATCTATCGCCGCACAAGCGTGCGCTTTTCATACTCGAGGCACCGACTGACTCCTATGAGAACGCACGGGACGCTGCGACTGGCGACGAGGGGGTCCGCACTCGCCCGGCGACAGGCCTCGCTGGTGAAAGAGGCCCTGGAAGACCACCGGTACGAGGTCGAACTCGTCACCGTGGAGACGACGGGCGACCAGATCAGAGACGAGTTGATCCACCGGCTCGGGAAGACCGGCGCGTTCGTCCGCGAACTCGACGAGCGCGTCCTCGAGGAGGATCTCGACGGCGCGGTCCACTCGATGAAGGATATGCCGACCGAACAGCCCGAGGAACTCGTGACCGCCGCGGTTCCCGAGCGAGGGGAGCCGGGCGACGCGCTCGTCACGCCCGACGGGGCGACGCTCGAGGAACTGCCTGCCGGCGCGACCGTCGGCACCTCGAGTCTGCGCCGTCGTGCCCAGCTTCTATCGGAACGCGACGACCTCGCGGTCGAACCCCTGCGCGGGAACGTCGACACGCGCCTCGAGAAGCTGCTCGCACCCGCCCTGCAGGACGAACACCAGGAGCGGACGGAAGCGGACAAGGAGCGAAAGGGGAACACGGGGAACGACGATTTCGAACCCGAGTACGACCGCACCACCGACGAGTGGTTCGACGACCTCTCGGAACTCGAGAAGGGCGCGCTCGGTCGAGAGATCGAGACATCGTACGACGCGATCGTCCTCGCGCAGGCGGGCCTCGAGCGCAGCGGGCTCGCCCACTACGTCGACTATCAGGAGCTCCCGACGTCGACGTTCGTCCCGGCACCGGGACAGGGAGCGCTCGCGGTGACCGCGCGGGACGGCGAGACGGCCCGCGATATCCAGACCGCGATCGACTACCCGCGAAGCCGCGTCGAGACGACCGTCGAGCGAACGATTCTGGCGGAGCTCGGCGGGGGCTGTATCGCGCCGATCGGCATCTACGCGCTCGTCCAGGGCGAGCACGTCCACGCGACCGTGAGCGTCTTCGACCGCGACGGCGAGGAATCGGTGGCCGCCAGCCGAGATCTGCCGGTCGAAACCCACGCGGAGGCCGCCCGCGAGTTCGCGCGGGATCTCGCGGACCGCGGCGCAGCCGAACTGATCGAGGGGGCTCGCGATGACGCCGAGAGCGACGACGACGGTGTCTCCGAGGAAGATAAACCCGAGGGGAAGTAGGTAGCGAGTACCAAATGTCAGGACCCGATATCGAGGCCGACCCCGGCACCGTCTACCTCGTCGGCAGCGGCCCCGGCGATCCCGACCTCCTCACCGTCAAGGCGAACCGCCTGCTCGAGGCCGCGGACGTCGTCCTCCACGACAAGCTTCCCGGCCCGGAGATCATCGAGGCGCTCCCCGAGGACCGACGCGAAGACGTCGGGAAGCGCGCCGGCGGCGAGCGCACGCCCCAGTCCGAAATCAATGAGCGACTGGTCGAACTCGCCCGCGAGGGCAAGTCCGTCGTCCGGCTGAAGGGCGGCGACTCCTTCGTCTTCGGCCGCGGCGGTGAGGAGGCCGAGTATCTCGCCGCCCACGAGGTTCCCTTCGAAGTCGTCCCCGCGGTCACCTCGGCGATCGCCGCGCCAGCGGTAGCCGGCATCCCGGTCACGCACCGAGATCACGCCTCCTCGGTGAGCTTCGTCACGGGCCACGAGGATCCGACGAAGGAGGAGTCGGCCGTCGATTGGGATGCGCTGGCAGCGACCGGTGGCACCATCGTCGTCCTGATGGGGGTGGGCCGGCTTCCGGACTACACCGCGGCGCTGCTCGAGGCCGGGATGGCCCCCGAGACGCCGGTCGCGCTCGTCGAACGGGGCACCTGGCCCGGCCAGCGGGTCGCGACGGGCACCCTCGAGACGATCGTCGACGCCCGCGACGAGGCAGGTATCGAACCGCCCGCGGTGACGGTGATCGGCGACGTCGCGGGAACGCGCGAGTTGGTCGTCGACTTTCTGCAAAACGACTACGGCGCGGCCGCCGACGAGACGGCCGAGAGTGGGGACTGAGCCGATGAGCGACGCACCCACAGTGGCCGTTTTCCGGCCCGACGACGACCGCCTCGAGCGAGCCGTCGCCCTGCTCGCGGAGCTCGGCACCGAGCCGGTCGCGGATCCGATGCTGGCCGTCGAACCGACCGACGCGACGCCGCGAACCGACGCCGAGTATGTGGTTCTCACGAGCAAGACCGGAGCCGAACTCGTCTCCGAAGCGGGGTGGGACCCCGGCGATGCGACCGTCTGTGCGATCGGACCTGCGACGGCCGATGCGCTCCGAGAGGAGGGGTACGCGGTCGATATCGTTCCCGAGGAGTTCACCTCGAGCGGTCTCGTGTCGACCTTAGAGGAACGGATCAGCGGCGCACGCGTCGAGGTCGCCCGCAGCGATCACGGCAGCCCGGTGTTGCTCGAGGGGTTCGAGGACGCGGGCGCGTACGTCCATGAGACGATTCTCTACCGGCTGGTCCGTCCCGAGGAAAGCGGCGAATCGGCTAAGCTGGTCGCCGAGGGCGGGCTCGACGCCGTCTGTTTCACCTCGTCGCTGACCGTCGAGCACTTCCTCGAGGCCGCCGCGGAGGCAGGCGTTCGGGAGGACGCACTGGCGGGACTCGCAGACGCCGTCGTCGGCGTCATCGGCGAGCCGACGGCGGAAACGGCAGCCGAACGGGGGATCGACGTCGACGTGGTACCCGACGAAGCGACGTTCGACGCGCTCGCCCGGGAGACCGTGGCGGCAACGTCGGCGCGCGAGCCGTAACGATATCTGGAACCCCGCTTTTTTCGCCGCGTCTCACTCCTCGAGCAGTCGGACGGCGAGCAGGGCCGGGAGTGCAAATCCGAAGGCGTTGACGCTCCCGTGCCAGCGGATCATCTCGGGGATCGTGATGAGCGACGGCGTTCCGGGAAGCGAGGCGGACGCGAAGGCGAGCGCCAGCGCCATCGTCCAGCAGATCGACAGCGCGGCGACGGCGAGCAACAGTCCCGGCAGTCGCGCCACGGCGGGAACGACGTCACGGAGGAGGCGGATCGCGAATCCCGCGACGGCGATCGTGAAGGCGATGACTGCGACGGCCTCGACCAGCGGGGAGAACGTGATCCCGACCGCGATCAGGAGGATGCCGACGACGATGACGACCGTCGCCGCGGCCGTCGCTCGTCCCGTGATCGCCGCCGGGAACGTTCCGTCGTCTCCCGTCAGAATTCGACCCGTCAGGCCGACGACGAGCGGCAACGCGAATCCGGCGTAGTGGAAGTGGACGCCCGTCAGAAGGACGATAATCGGCGCGAACCGGAGACTGACACCGGCCGCGTGCATGCAGAGAAACGTGGCGGCGACCGGCACGTACAGCAGGCCGGCGTCGATCGCGAGTTCGGGAAGCGGACCACCACCGCGGGCGGTGAGCCGCCCGAGTCCACAGAGCGCGATCGCACCGGTAACGCAGAGCCACGGGAGGGTGAGCGCCACTGCAACGAGCGACCCCTGCGGCGCGGCGAGGGCGGCAACGAGCGCCAGCGCGGCCGGGCCCTGCCCGACGACGGCGGCCCGATACGGAACCGTCACAGCAGTCCCGTCTCGAGGAATCTCGACCACACCGAAACCGAGCGGGATGAGGACGAGCGCGGCGAGTGCCACGTACAGCGCTACGGGAGCGATCGGAATCGTCCCATCGATCGTCCCGGCGACGAGTCCCAGCCAGATGACGCTACCCGCTACCGTGCTCAGGTCGGTGACGCGCCGACCGGCGAATCGAGGGCGAGGGCGGGGGCAGACACTCGTCGACGGGGCTGGCTCTCGAGCAGCGGTTGGCTCGCGATCACTCACGCGTTCTCACTCGGCAGGTCGATTCCACCGAGGGCCGACGGCGGCGCAGCGTCGTCCTCGAGCGGTCGAAACTCGGTCTCGAACGCGCCCTGGTATTCGAAGACGGTTCCGACGACAGGATTGGTGATCGTGGCCGAAACGCGAAACCGGTTTTCGCCGTCGTCGTACCAGTCACGAAGGTGGCCGTCTGCCGAGAACGGAGGGGGAACCTCGAGGTACCGTCCGCCGACCCGAAGCCATTGCGTGCCGATCGAGAGCGCCAGCGCGCCGTCCTCGGCCGAGATGTGCAGATCGGCCGCGACGCGCCCATGCCGCCCGAAGAGGTCGGTGAGACAGCCTCGAGCGGGGTTCCACCGGAGCGTATCCACGAACGTCCGGGGCGGCGATGTCTCAAAGCGCCGGCGAAGGACGAGCGCTTCGGTGCCCTCGTCGTCGACGAACGGCTCCGTGACGATCGTGAACGGAACGTCGGCCCCCCGTTCTGGGAAGAGGAAGTCGTCGATCGTTCCGAGCCAGAGGGCCGGCACTGCGAGGGGGCTCCGATCGAGTTCGTGCATGCGGCCGACGCCCACCGCCTCGCGGCCCGCGCCTGACTCGAGGCCGTACCGATCGCGGACGCGGGGATGGAGCGTCCACCACGCATCGCCGACCTCGCGCTCGAACAGTCCGGTCACGGCTGTTCCTCCGTTCCTCCGGTGAACGCCGCCAATCGGTCGGTTTCAGTTCGTTTCGGAATCATGTCTCGATTAGTTTCATGTCGCTATCGATGCTTGTCGGCCAGATACGCCGACAGCGTCCGGAGCGATTTCGGCGACACGCCGAAGGCCGTGACGTCGTTGTCCGTGGTCGTGTTGTCCAGCCCCAGCACGCGATACTGGTCGCGGCCGAACGGGACCCAGGGGATGGGGTCGACGAGGATCGCCGCGATCGCGGCCAGCCCCATCGGGATCGGCACGACGGTTCCCCCGCCACGAATCCGGCTGACCGTCTCGGCGAGCGTGAGCCGTTCGGGCCCACCAATCTCGTAGCACTGGCCGATGTGGCGGTCGTTCTCGAGGCCGTCCGCGAGCATCGGCGCGAGGTCGTCGACCCAGATCGGCTGGAGCCACGTCCGTTCGCCGCCCGGCAACAACGTGGCCAGCGGCGGTGATATCCGTTCGACGAACGGGATGAACGCACAGCCGTCGCCGAAGACGACCGACGGACGGTAGATAACCCACTCGAGGTCGGCGTCGCGGACGACGCGTTCGGCCCGCCGCTTCGCTCGGAAGTAGGCCGTATCGACGCCCGACTCGACACCCAGTCCGCTTAGCTGGACGAACCGCTCGACCCCGGTTCGTTCGGCGGCCGCCACGAGGTGACGGGTTCCCTCGAAATGAACCGCTTCGTGGCTCTGCCCTCGCGACTGGACGTGTGAGGGAAGCGCGACGAGGTTGACGACCGCGTCGTGACCGTCGACGAGTTCCTCAAGGTCCGACTCACTCACGTCAGCGACGGCTGTCTCGACGGCAGCCGGGAGACCGTCCGCATCGGGCGTCCGCGATGCTGCTGTAACCTCGTGGCCGCGATCGACCAAGACGCGACACAGCGCCCGACCGATGAATCCCGAACCGCCCGCGACCAGGACGTCCATACCGGCTTTTTCTATCATGGGATTGTAACTGTACGGTTCGCCGAACAGAGACGGTGATCGGGACGACGGACCGAGGAACGACGGCCCGGCGGGCTATTTGAACCTGGGATTCGAACGGGGGATCGATGTGCCGATCCGAACGGACTCGAGCGATCGCGAACCGAGCTACTCGCCGGGATACACGAGCCGGGATACCGGACCGATGAACGGGAGCCGTCGGCGGTTTCTGGCAGCGACGGGAACGGCAGTGGCCGGTGGCTGTAGCGCGCCCGAATCTGACCCGGTCTCGCCCACTGATCACGAACGCACCGAAACGACGATCGGGTTCGCCGGCGATACGATGCTCGGACGGGATCTCAACGGGCACTACGGGCGAGACGACGTCGATCCCGCGTCCGTCTGGGGCGACCTCCAGCCCCGGCTCGAGTCACTCGACGGCGTCTGCTGTAACCTCGAGTGCTGTCTGTCGAGGCGGGGTGACCCGTTCCCCGGCCGGACGTTTCACTTCCGAGGCGATCCCGGCTGGGCCGTGCCCGCACTTGACGCCGGGAACGTTCGGTTCGCGTCGCTGGCGAACAATCACGCGATGGATTACGGAGCGGTAGCGCTGACCGACACGATCGACGCGCTCGAGGCGGCGGGCATCGATGTCGCGGGCGCCGGTGAGTCGCCAGCGGCGGCTCGCGAGCCGGCCACGTTTTCCGTCGGCGCTGTCGACGTCGCCGTCGTCTCATTTGCGGATCGTTACGTCGGCTACAGCGCGACCGACGACCGGCCCGGAATAGCCCATATCAAACCCGATCCGGCGGATCCCGACACCCAACGGATCGTCGGAGAGGCGATCGAGCGCGCGCAAGCCAACGATCCGGATCTGCTCGTCGCGTCGGTCCACTGGGGGCCAAACTGGGTCGAACGTCCCAGCAAACTGCTCGTCGATTTCGGCCACTGGCTCGTCGATCGGGGCGTCGACCTCGTTCACGGCCATAGCGCCCACGTCGTTCAGGCGATCGAGCGCTACGACGACGGAGTCGTCCTCCATGATACCGGCAACTTCGTCGACGATTTCGGGATCAAAGGCGATCTGGGCAACGACCGAAGCTTCCTCTTCGAGGTCACGCTCGAGGGCGGGCGTCTCGAGGAGATACGGCTCGTCCCCATCGCGATCGACGACGGCGTCTCTCGCGCCAGCGAGGACGAGGCGGCCTGGCTCCGGGAGACGATGCGCGCTCGGTCCGCTCCGTTCGAGACGACGTACGAACGGGACGGCGACGGTCTCGTCGTCTCGCTGTGAACCGTTTCGTTCCCGGACGGACGAGCGGGACGATCCGCGGGTTTATGGGCGAAGCCGCCCCACCATTCCTCGATGGCAGGGCCGGTTCCCGAACTCGAGGATCGTGCGGTAGCGTGCGCCGAACGGCTGTGCGAGGCCGATCGCGTGCTGCTCGCCTCGCATATCGACGCCGACGGACTCACCAGCGCGGCGATCGCCGCGAAAGCCCTCGAGCGGGCGGAAATTCCGTTCGAGACGGTCTTCGAGAAGCAACTCGACGAGGACGCGGTCGCCGACATCGCGGCGACCGACTACGACACCGTCTGCTTCACGGACTTCGGGAGCGGCCAACTCGAGATCATCGGTGACCACGAGGACGCCGGCGACTTCACCCCGGTGATCGCGGATCACCACCAGCCCGCCGACAGGGAGACCGAGTACCACCTCAACCCGTTGCTGTTCGGGATTAACGGGGCCTCCGAACTTTCGGGAGCCGGCGCGAGTTACGTCCTCGCACGTGCGCTCGCGGACGTTTCCGACGGTAGCTCAGATCCGTCGGTTGCGGCCGACGGTGGTGAGCAAACCACGGGTTTGCGAACCTCGTCAGAGCAACGCTCCGACAGCAGCACCGTTACCGCGTCGGGAGCCGCAAACGCCCGCGCCGACAACTGCGATCTCGCCGCCCTCGCGGTCGTCGGCGCCGTGGGCGATATGCAGGCCGCTGGCGGCGAACTCCACGGCGCGAACGCGGCGATCGTCGAAGAGGGCGTCGACGCCGGCGTCCTCGAGACGGGCAAGGACCTCGCGCTCTACGGGAAACAGACCCGTCCGCTCCCCAAGCTGCTCGAGTACGCCACCGACGTTCACATCCCAGGCATCTCGAACGACTCGAACGGCGCGTTGCGGTTCCTCGACGGCCTCGACCTCGAGTTGAAACGCGACGGCGAGTGGCGGCGCTGGTCGGGGCTCACCAACGACGAAAAGCAGACAGTCGCCAGCGCGCTGGTCCGGCGGGCCGTCTCGAGCGGCGTCCCCGCGAAAAAGATCGACCAGCTCGTGAGTACGGCCTACGTCCTCAGCAATGAGCCCGTCGGCACCGAACTCCGGGATGCCAGTGAGTTCTCGACGCTGCTGAACGCGACGGCCCGCTACGAGCGGGCCGACGTGGGGCTCGGCGTCTGTCTCGGTGATCGGGACGGCGCGCTCGAGCGCGCCCGACAGCTCCTGCGCGAGCACCGCCGGAACCTCTCGAACGGTATTGATCTGGTCACTCGCGAGGGGGCGACCCAGGAGGAACACGTCCAGTGGTTCCACGCGAGCGACGAGATTCGCGAGACCATCGTCGGTATCGTCGCGGGAATGGCGATGGGCAACGCAGGGATCAGCCGCTCGAAGCCGATCATCGCCTTTGCAGACAAGAACGAGGAATCGGTCAAGGTCTCCTCGCGTGGCACCCACTCGCTCGTCCGGCAGGGACTGGACCTCTCGGCCGTGATGGGCGAGGCTTCTCGAGCCGTCGGCGGCGACGGCGGCGGCCACGACGTCGCGGCGGGTGCGACGGTTCCGAAAGGAAACGAAGAGGCGTTTATCGAACGCGCCGACGAACTCGTCGGCGAGCAACTCTCCTAACGACTGTCTGGCGGGTCGCGGGTGCGCCGGAACTGACGGAGCGTAGTCCGTCTGAGGGCTGGACCGGACACTCTGTTGCGCCATCGCAGCGCTCGCAGAAAAACCACCCCTCTCGGAGTTCGCTCGCCTATTGCATCTGCAGTAACTGCGCGTGCAGCGTCGTTCCAACCTCGAGGACGTTCGCTTCATCGACGAAGCCCTCCTCGACGGCGAGTTCGACGGCGCGGGTGCCGACGATGTTGGCGACGGCCGCCCGTGCGAGACTCTCGACGACCGCGTTCTCGTCGACCTCGTCGCCGCCGTAGAACTCCTCGGTAACGGTCAGGGAGAGCTCGCCCTCCTCGAACGTCTCGCCGAGGACCTCCTCGTCGCAGACGGCGACCAGCACCCCCTCCGCCGTCTCTCGCTCGTTGACGATCATTCGATTACTCGAGTTCCCACTCGCGCTCGTCCTCGTCGTCATCTTCGGTGCCGAGATCGGCGACGCCGAGATCGTCCAAGCCGATGTCGCCCTGTCGCCGGGGCGGCGACTGGCCTCCCATCCCGCGACCGCCGGCTCCGCCACCACCGCGACCGGCTCCCGGACGGCCGCCCGCTCCGCCCTGCCCCTGTCCGAGCATCTCCTCGCGGTCGTCCATCATCTCCTGTTCGGCGTCTTCGCGCATCCGGTTTGCCTCCTCGGCGATCTCTTCGGCCTCGTCGAACTCGCCGAGTTCCTCGAGGATCTCGGCTTTCGTCTCGAGCACTTTCGCGTTACGCAGGCCGAGCCGGATCGCGTTGTCGACGCAGTTGAGCGCCTCCTCGGAGAGCCCGCGCTCCGAGAGGAAAAAGGCGCGGTTGAACCAGCCCGCGGCGAAGCGCTCGTCGATCTCGATGGCGCGTTCGGCGTGCTCTAACGCCTCGCTCGTCTGGCCGAACTCCCAGAGCGCGTAGGCGAGGTTCGTCTCGGCGGTCGCGGCGTGCTCGCTCTCCTCGTCGATCCGCAGGGCCTCGCGGTGGGCCCCGATTGCCTCGTCCCACTCCTCGAGTTCGCCGTGGGCGACGCCCTTGTTTACCCACGCTTCCTGTGCGATCCCGTCGTCCTCGGCGAAGTGAGCGGTCCGATCGAAGGCCTCGGTGGCCTGCTCGTAGCGATTAATCTGCATGTAGTTCAGGCCGACGTCGAGCAGTTCGCTCGCGTCGACGTCGTCCTGATCGATGTTGTGTTGGTCTAACGTGTCGGTGACGACGCGGGAGTCGACGGGGTCGACCTTCGACGGGTCGACGCCGAGCTCCGGCGGGTCCAGGTCGAACTCCTCGTAGGGATCGCCGAACCCCTCTCCCTCGGAGAAGCGATGGTCGCGATCGTCGTCTCGGTCAGTCATTGCTGTAAATT
This sequence comes from Natrinema sp. H-ect4, assembly GCF_041894845.1. Classification (NCBI taxonomy): domain Archaea; kingdom Methanobacteriati; phylum Methanobacteriota; class Halobacteria; order Halobacteriales; family Natrialbaceae; genus Natrinema; species Natrinema sp. H-ect4. Next base: position 9,178 of record NZ_JBHDYC010000007.1, on the reverse strand, counting down.
GGCGACGACGACTGTTAAGGGCTGCGACCCGGGTATCGACGGTGTTCCGAGAGCGCCGAACGCCCCTCAGAATGTGGCTCTCAGACTCGTTTGCCGAGGCGTCTCGTGACTCCCCGAAGGGACTGCGTTACTTCCGCCGGGTGCGGCAGTCCAAGCTGGTACCGGACTCGATCCTGTCGCTTGAGCGGGTCGAAGACCGCGGGCTCTCTGAGCCCCCAGACCTGCGCACGACCCCGTCCGCCGTGTCGATCGAGGACGGCGTTCGCCGCGCGGCGGCCGGCCTCGTTGGCCGACTCCATCGACGCCAGGTCCGAATTCGTTCGCACGTAGTCGCTCGCCAGCGTCAGGTTTCTGATGGCGACGTCGGCCGGCGGTCGATTCCGGAGCGACCCGACGGTGTTGATCAACAGCGGCGAGCGGTTTTCGACCCCAGTATCCGTTTCGACGATCGAGGGATCGAGGAACCAGTCGACCAGCATGTCGTCCCGCAGCCGCCGGTCGGGTCCGTTCAGGTGGGTCTTCAGCTGCGCCCAGATCTCCTCGGCGATCTCTTCGCGCGTACATTCCCTGGCCGGTTTTTCGTGGTCGATTCCCGGCGTGTCCCAGTCGGAGGCAATCACCGAGAGAACGCCCTCGACCGCGTCGGGGCCGCGACTCTCGAGGTCGTACGCCGTCCAGAACTGGCGCTGTGAAATCGAGGTCAGCGCCCACGGTGCATCGGCGTAGACCTGGTGGCCGCGGCTCAGTTCGACGTTCTCGGTGAGGTAGAACTGGATCCCGTTCATCCAGGCCGTCTCGAGCCACCCGATCCGTCCCAGTTCCGGTGCCGCTCGGCGCAGCTCCGGCGTGAGAACTCGGGGGGCGACTTCGACCGGGACGGCCAGCACGAACTCGTCGGCCGTGACTCTCGTCCCGCCAGCCAGCTCGGCGCCGGTAACGCGTCGCCCATCGAACGCGAGGCCCTGCACGGGGGTGTTCGGTCGGAACTCGACGCCCAGTGTCTCGAGATGGCGAACCCACGGATCGATCCAGGCCTCGTTCGTCGGCGCGTTCAGCACGCGCTCGGTCGGCTCGGTCGGATCGAGCTGGCCGAACAACAACTGGAGATAGATGGTGCCGACCGTCCGGGCGCTCCCGACCTGTGGCCGGAGCGCGACGAGCGCCTGCGTGGTGTACGCGACCCGGTCGCGAAACGCCTGCGAGCGGTTCTCCGCGTCGATGAACTCCCACCAGGAGATATCGTCGAGTTCGCCCTCGCGCCGGGACTCGCAGGCGGTCAACAGGTACAGCAACCGCTCGAGCAGAAAGCGAACGTCCTCGCGGGGTAGGTCCTCCGCGAACGCTGGGCGAAGGGCCTCGAGCCAGCCGCGGATCGTGTCGGGGGTGCGCGTCTCGGCGATGCGACTCGGGCCCGTCGAATTCGCGATCAGCGTCGCTTCGGTCTCGACGAGGTTGTCCGCGACGGTGCCGTCGCCGTCGGGGATCCGTTCCATGGTCTCGACGACGTGCCGGTAGAACGCCGGGAAGAACCGGAAGCCGTGTTCGCCCTGGAGCGCATCCGGATCGTCTCCGATCGGCATCGAGCGTGCTTTGCCACCGAAGCGGTCGTTGGCCTCGAAGACGGTCACGTCGAACCCACGCTCGGCGAGTTCGTGGGCTGCGGTGAGGCCGCCGATTCCGCCGCCGAGGACGGCTACGTCGGTCATTGGAGTATTCTGGTCGCCGATGTATATAACGAGCGTCCCTCCCTACGAACCGGTCGGCGGCCCGGCTCCCTGCGAACGAGGCAGTCGAGACGAAAGCGGCGCGGCCATCAGTCGTCGACGGGAGCCTCGAGTTCTTCGAGGACGGCATCGGTCGTCACGACGTCGCCGTACTTGGCGTCGATATCGAAGAGGTTCGCACGGTGTGGTCCCTCGGCTCTGTCGCCGACGGCATCGGCGGGGACGATCGTTCGATAGCCGTGCTGGAGGCTGTCGACTGCAGTCGCGCGAACGCAGCCGCTGGTGGTCACACCGGCGATGACGAGGGTATCGACGCGGTTGGTGGTCAGTTCCGATTGCAAGTCGGTGCCGAAGAAGGCGCTGGCGTACTTCTTGAGGATGACGCGCTCGTCGTCGAGCGGTGCGATTCGGTCGTCGACCTCGACGTGTTCGGTGCCGAGTCGGAGTTCCCTGAGCGCGGGTACTTTCTCGATGAACACTCCTGCATCGCCGTAGGACTCCTCGAACGCGACGGTGGTGAAGTACCGCGGGAGATCGAACGCTCGGAACGCCTCGAGGAGGCGTTCGGTTTGCTCGAGGACGTCTTCGACGTCCGACCCGAGATTCGAGTCCGGATCGGTGAAGGCGTTGATGAGGTCGATGACGACCAGTGCCGGTCGCTCTCCCATCCCGACGGTCTCGCCGAATTCTCGTTCGTCGTAGTGGTCTTCGGTGGCTTCGATCCAGTCCATAAATTGTGTCTGTCAGTTCGTTCTGAGTCTGTCGGATGCGTTCCGGGTCTGTCAGGTGGTTCCCCGGCTGTCTGATGGGTCCGAGAGCAGTCGTTGGCCAGTTCAGTTGTGACGGTCGTCGAACTCGCGGCGTTCGGCGGCGATCCGATCGGCGAGTTCGCCCTCCTCGGGCAGAGGGCCGTAGTCGAACTCCTCGAGGTCGTCTCGTTCGTCGCGCCCGGTTTCGCGCGCCTCCTCGGTCGCGGCCCGATCCACGGTTCCGTCGTCGCCAACGATGACGCCGTACTCCTCGCGTGCGGCCTCGGTGGAGACGAGTCCCTGCCGGATCTCCTCGGCGACCAGTTCGGGATCCCGCTCGAGCGGATCGCCCAGTCCGCCGCCGCCGGCGGTCCGGAAGATCAGTTTGTCGCCGGCCGAAACGGCGACGTTTTCGACTTTGGAGGGGAGTTCCTCCTCGGTCCCGTCGGTCCGGACGAGTCGTTTTTCGCTGGTCTGTGCGTGTTTCCCGCCGTCGACCCCCCACGGATAGGTGTGTGCGCGATCGTCCTGGAACGTGATCGCGCCGTCCTCTTCGAAGGTATAGACTTTCGTGATGCCGTGTCCACCGCGGAACTCTCCCGCACCGCCGGTGTCGGCGCGCGTGCTGTACTCGTTGATGGTGAGCGGGTAGTAGGCCTCCTGAAACTCGGCGGGAACGGTTCGGAACAGCGGCCACCAGGAGTGGCCGTCGAGGCCGTCGCCGCCCGGCCGAGCGGGGATGCCGCCGTAGAGGATCTCGAGCATCTGGAAGTCGTTCCCCTCGGAGTCCGTCCCGGCGTACACCAGGTTCGGCGAGGTGCCGTAGCTGCCGGCGACGCTGAAGTCGTCAATGAGCTTCGAGAACGTCGCCTGCAGGACGTCGAACTGGCGGGCCATCAGCGGCAGCCGGTTGCCCAGTGCGGCCGGGAACTCCGGCTGGACGACGGTCCCCTCGGGCAGGTTGACCTCGAAGAGATCGTAGTAGCCGTCGTTGAACGTCAGTAGCGGGTCGAAGGCCATGATGAGGAAGACGCCGGTGAACATCTTGAACATCTTCTCGTTCAGGAGGAAGTTCACCGTGCCGGGGACCTGCGCGTCGGTCCCCTCCCAGTCGAGGTGGACCGTATCGCCCTCGCGATAGATCTCGAGGTGGAGCTTGATCGGGCCGTTGCCCATGCCGTCGTCGTCGACGTAATCCTCGAAGGTGTAGCGTTCGCCCTCGGGCACGAACTCCCGGATGAGGTCGATCATTCCGTCGCGGGTACGGTCGAGGATGGCGTCGCACCCCTCCAGGTAGGTCTCCTTCCCGAAGCGGTCACAGAGTTCCTGTACCCGGGCTTCGGCGGCGGCCGTCCCGGCCGCGAGTGCTTTGATGTCCGCCTCCGCGTGCTCGGGAAGACGCGTATTGTGCGCGAACGTCTCGAGGAGTTCGCTGTCGAACTCGCCTTCCTTGTAGAGTTTGACCGGTGGGAGACGCATACCCTCCTCGAAGATGGTGGTGGCCTGGACGGGCATGCTGCCGGGCGTCTTCCCGCCGACGTCCATCAGGTTCCCCCACTGGCTGCCGAAGCCGACGAGATCGTCCTCGTAGAAGATCGGTCGGAGCAACAGCATGTCCGGCGTATGCGAGACCGCACCGGCGCACATGTAGGGATCGTTGGTGGCGATGACGTCGCCGTCGTTCAGCTCGTCCCAGCCGAACGGCGCGTTCTCGATGATCGTGTCGATCGCGCTGCCGAACTGCCCCATCACCATCCGGCCGTTCCGGTCGGCAATGAGGGGAAACTGATCCGACTGTTCCCGAATGACCGGGCTGATGGCCGTCGTCTCGAGGACGCGATCCATCTCGTAGCGCGTGTTCGAGAGCGTGTTCTCGATAATATCGAGGGTCGTCGTGTCGATATCGTGGTCCCCCACGAAGTCGGGCGTGGCGTTTGCGTGCTGGCTCATTTGGAATCACTCCGCGTTATCTCGAGGTTCGCGTACCGATCGACCGTCGCCGCGTGATCGGGCTGGACGACGACGGTCGAGTCGTCGTCGGTGACGATCGCCGGCCCGTCGATCACGTTCCCGGGTCGCATCCGTTCGCGGTCGTAGATCGGCGTGTCGTGGGAGGCATCGTCGAAGAAGACGTCCTGTGTCCCGACTCGTGCGTCGCTGGCGTCCTCGTCGCCGAGTTCGCTCGCTTCGAGCGTCACTCCCTGCATGGTCCCCTTGCCGATGACGCGGAGGTTCGCGATCTCGAGTGGCGCGTCCAACGAGAAGCCAAAGCGCTGCTCGTGGCGCGCCTCGAAGTCGTCTTTGATCGCCGCAATGCCGTCCTCCGTCCGGAGGGTCGACACGTCGATCGGGATGGACATCTGCACGTCCTGCCGGTAGTACCGGCAGTCGGCGTAGTACTCGAAGGCGTGGTTCTCCTCGGCGACGCCCTCGGACGCGAGCCAGTCGGTCGCCTCGTCGTTCAGCTCCTGATACGCGTCGTACACTGCCTCCCCCTCGACGTCCTGATCCGTCTTCAGGTAGGTTTCGGAGAACTCGTTTTGGACGTCGCTCGTCAGGAAGCCGAAGGCGCTCATGACGCCCGGTCCCGGCGGGACGATCAGCGGGTACGCGTCCATCACGTCCGCCAGCGCGTTGGCGTGCATCGGGCCGGCACCACCGAAGGCGACGAGACCGAAGTCGCGCGGGTCGTAGCCGCGCTCGACGGAGACGACGCGGAGCGCGCTGTACATGTTCTCGTTGACGATGTCGAGGATCGCCTGGGCGGCTTCCTCCACGGTACTGCCGCGTTCGTCGGCGACCGTCTGGATCGCGTTACGGGCCGCATCGCGGTCGAGGTCCATTCGACCGCCGAGCTGGACGTTCGAGGGAATGCGACCGAGAACGACGTTCGCGTCGGTCACGGTGGGCTCGTCGCCCCCCTGACCGTAACAGGCCGGCCCCGGATCGGCCCCGGCGCTCTCGGGGCCGACCTGGAGCGAACCGGACAGCTGAACGCGAGCGATGGAGCCGCCGCCCGCACCGACCGTATTCACGTCCACGGCTCGGGATTTAAACTCTCTGTAGCCGACCTTCGTCTGGCGCGTCGTCCCCGGTTTGCCGTCCTCAACCAGCGAGACGTCCGTCGAGGTGCCGCCCATGTCCAGCGTGAGCACGTCGGGTACCCCCTTCTTCTCGGCGATGGTCGCTGCACCGACGACGCCGCCCGACGGCCCCGACAGGGCGAGCTCGACCGGCCGGTGTTTCGCGGCGCCGGAACTCATTAGCCCTCCGTCGGAGCGGACGACGTTCATCTTCGCCGTCGAGCCGGCGTCCTCGAGCGAGGCGTCGAGGTCGTCGAGATAGTCGATGACCTGCGGTCGCGCGTAGTCGTTGATGACCGTCGTCAGCGTCCGTTCGTACTCGCCGTACTCCGGGACGATCTCCGCGGAGATCGAGACCGGAAGCTCCGGACACTCGTCCTGAATGACGTCCCGAACCTGCCGTTCGTGCGTCGGGTTCAGGTACGAGTTCAGGAGGGCGACGGTAAGCGACTCGACTCCCGAATCGGCGAGTTCTCGAACGGCGGCTCGTACCTCGTCCTCGTCGATCGGCTCCTGTTCGTTCCCCTCAGGTGAGTCGATTCGCCCGCCGACGCTCCGCGTGTCGACGAGATCGGCCAGCGGAGCCGGTTTCTCCATGTCCATCCACCCGTAGAGCGGTCCCGGCGTCCACGCTCGAGCCAGGTGGAGGATGTCCTCGTGCCCCTCACTGGTGATCAGACCGACTCGCGAGCCGGTCTCCTCGAGCAGCATGTTCGTTACGACGGTCGTGCCGTGGAACAACAGGTTCAGATCGCTGACGGTCGTGCCGGCTTTGTCGACGGCTTCCCCGATTCCGTTGATCACGCCCTCCGACGGGTTCGACGGCGTAGATAGCACCTTGTCGATCGTGAGTTCGTGGGTGTCCTCGTCGAAGACGATGACGTCAGTGAACGTCCCACCCACGTCCACTCCTAAATTGTGTGGCATTTGTTATCGTACGTGTTTCAGAACCACAGCACCTCGAGTAAACGTTCTCCCGACCAGTGTTGGCTATTTATGTGGCACCTCGCTTCTCGAGCGAGACCGCGACGAGAACCGGTGCGCTCTCGACTGACGTTCTTGCCGAGGATAGTGTTCAACTCGTCTCGAAGCGGTGACTTCCGTATTTCCTGGTTCTGGTTTTCCGATGCGTCCCGCCCCGACTGGTCCGGCGGGGTATATAAATAGCCAACACTGGGTGGACCAACTGTCTTTGGTCGACGCGATGTAGCACATCGAAATGACAGCACGAGAACGAACGGGTCCGCTCGATGGGCTCCGCGTCATCGACATGTCTGGGATGATAAGCGGTGCGTTCGCGACGACGATGATGGGCGATTTCGGCGCGGATGTCGTGATGATCGAACATCCCCAGACCGGTGATCCGATCCGCGAGTGGCCCCAGAAGACCGAGAGCGGGGAATCGCTCGCCTGGAAATCGCTGGGTCGAAACAAGCGGTGTATCACGCTCGATCTCGGTTCCGAACGCGGTCGCGAGATCGCCCTCGTCCTGATCGAAGACGCCGACGTCGTCTTCGAGAACTTCCGTCCGGGGACGATGGAGCGGTGGGGACTCGGCCCCGACGACGTTCACGATGTTAACGAGGAGGCGATCATGGTTCGACTCTCCGGCTACGGACAAACGGGCCCGAAGTCCCAGAAACCGGGGTTCGGGACGATCGCGGAGGGTATCTCCGGCTGGGCGCACGCGAACGGCTTCCCCGACCGCGAACCGCTCTTGCCCCCGATCAGTCTCGCGGATCTGACGGCCGCGCAGTTCGCCCTGCAGGCGACCATGATGGCGATCTTCGAGCGCGACATCGGCCGCGGCGGAAGCGGTGAGGGACAGGTCATCGACGTGTCGCTGACGGAACCCCTCTGGCGGCTGTTCTTCGGCGAGGTCGAGGCCTACGACCGGATGGAACACGTCCGCGAACGGACCGGCAACCAGCACCCGAGTACGGCCCCGCGGAACATCTACGAGACCGCCGACGGGCACATCACCATGTCCGCTTCGAACCAGAAGATCTTCGAGCGCGTCGCCGAGGCCATCGACAAGCCCGAACTCGTCGACGATCCGCGATTCGAAGACAACTCGGCCCGCGTCGAGAACAACGAACCGCTCAACGCGGCGATCGAATCGTGGACGAAACAGCGCACGACCGCCGAGGCGACCGAGACGCTCGAGGCCCACGACGCCATCGTCGGTCCCGTTTACGACATGGCGGATATCTTCGCGGACGAGCAGTTCCAGGCCCGCGATAGCTTCGTCGAGGTCGAGGATCCGGACATCGGATCGATCAAGACGTTCGCCCCCGTCCCGAAGTTCTCCAGAACGCCGGGCGAGGTGGAGTTCCTCGGCCCGCAACACGGTGAGCACAACGAGGACGTTTACCGGGGCGAACTCGGGATGACGGCCGAGGAGTACACGGAACTGAAAGCGGAGGGAATCATCTAGATGCAACTGAACGACGTGACGCTCCGGGAAGGCGACCAGATGCCCGGACGGGAGTACACCGCCGAGCAAAAGATCGAGTGCGTCCGTGCGCTCGACGACCTCGGCGTTCCGTTCGTTCAACCGGCGTTTCCAGCGACGGGCGAGAAGGACAGGGCCGTCGTCGCGGAACTCAGTGGCACGACCGACGCGGAGATCATCGCGCTGGCGCGGGCGCTCGAGCGCGACATCGACGCGGCGGTCGACGCCGGTGCCGACGTCGTCGAAACGTTCGTCTCGGTTTCGGACAGACACCTCGAGCACCTCCTCGGGATGTCTCGGGAGGAGATGCTGGCGATGCTGGCCGAGGCGGTCGACTATATCTCCGATCGCGGCGTTACACCGCACGTCACGCTCGCGGACGCCTTCCGAACGGATCACGAAGCGCTGGTCGAGGTCTTCGGAACGATCCCGAACGTCCCGTTCGTCACGCTCGCAGACTCCGTCGGCGCACGGACGCCCGCGACCGTCTCGTCGACCCTCGATCGGCTCTCGGACGACGTCGACTTCTCGCGCGTCGGCGTCCACTTCCACGACGATATGGGCTGTGGCACGGCGAACGTCCTGACGGCGTACCACGCCGGCGTCCAGAAGGCCGACGTGAGCGTCGCGTCGTTGGGTGAACGGGCGGGGAACAGTTCGCTCGAGGAAGTTGTCGTCGCCTGTGCCGTCGATCTCGGCGACGATCTCGGCATCGAGGCAGACGAACTCGTTCCGGTCTGTCGGACCGTCCTCGAGACGCTCGGGGAGGAGTACGGCGACCGAAAGGCGATCCTCGGCGAGGCGATCTCGGAACACGAGTCGGGGATCCACACCGCCGCGATGCTCAGCGATCCTGCCACGCTCGAGCCGTTCGATCCCGCCGCCTTCGGCGGTGAGCGCCGACTCGTGTTCGGCAAGGCGACGGGGGACGATGGCGCGCGCAAACTCCTCGAACGCGCGGGTGTCGAGACCGACGACGAGACGCTTTCGTCGTTCAAATCGACGTTGGCCGAGCGCGGCCCGTTCGATCTGGACGAGGCGCTGACCCTCGCGACGCGGGAGTTCGGTGACTGAGAGACGATCGGTCCGCCGCTCGAGCCGTTACTCGGCCCTCCACTGGTCGGTCGTATTTAGGCAAGGGTTATGTCGTGTGGATAAGTACCATAC